>JBBQVF010000027.1:0-38399 GCA_038211805.1 Burkholderiales bacterium
GCCGAGCTGGCCTACGGCGAAGGGCTGCAAGCCCATGCCCAGGCGGCCGAACTCCGACTGAAACGCGGCTGACGCGCTGAGCCTGAAACATCTGGCTTGACACGAAGTTCGTGCAACACGAAAATCGTGCAACACGAACTCAGTGTTTTGGAGTGGTCATGAAAAACGTCACCGTCACGATGGAAGACAGCGTTGCCGACTGGGCGCGCATGGAAGCGGCCCGCCGCAACACCAGTGTGTCGCGGCTGCTGGGTGAACTGCTGGCCGAGAAGATGCGGCGCGATGACGCTTACGAGCGGGCGATGCGCGAGGCGCTGGAGTTCAAGAGCTTCGGGGCGTCGTCCGAGCCCTACTTCACCCGGGACGAGATCTACAACCGGGCGCTGCAGCGCAGCCTCGAGTGAGCGGCCCGCTGCTGTTCGTCGACACCAACGTGCTGCTGTACGGCGTGGATGACCGCGACATCGTCAAGCGTGATCGGGCACGCCAGTGGCTGGCGGCCTGCTGGTCCCGGCGATGCGGGCGGCTCAGCAGCCAAGTGCTCAACGAGTTCTACTGGAATGCCCGCAAGAAATTTCCGTCCATCCTGTCGGCCGGCGATGCCCGCGCCGAGGTGCGCCGCTACCAGTTGTGGCAGCCCTGGATCGTTGACCACGCCACGGTCGAAAGCGCCTGGGCGGTCGAGAGCCGCTGCCAACTCAGCTACTGGGACGCCCTGATGGTGGCCGCAGCCCAGCAGCAAGGTTGCACCGCGCTGCTGACCGAAGACCTGCAACACGACCAGCTGATCGACGGCGTTCGTATCCTCAACCCCTTCGTCACCGGGCCGGAATGGCTCGACAACCCCGGGCTGGCCCCGGCCGCGCCATGAACCAGCCCCAGCCCCAGCTCCAATCCCAGCTCGACACCACCATCGCCCGCGTGATCCGCCGCGACATCCAGGGCATGCACGCCTACGCGGTGCAGCCCAGTGCCGGTTTCATCAAGCTCGACGCGATGGAGAACCCCTTCACGCTGCCCGAGCCGCTGCAGCGCGCGCTGGGCGAGCGCCTCAGCCGTGTGGCGATCAACCGCTACCCCGGCGGGCGGGTGAATGACTTGCGTGCCGCGCTGGCCGCCCATGCCGGCCTGCCGGCGGGCTGCGCGCTGACGCTGGGCAACGGCTCGGACGAATTGATCACGATGCTCAGCATGGCCTGCGACCTGCCCGGCGCGGCGGTGCTGGCGCCGCTGCCCGGCTTCGTGATGTACGCCGTGTCGGCGCAGTTGCAGGGCTTGACATTCGTCGGCGTGCCGCTGACCGCCGACTTCGAGCTGGACGAGCCTGCGATGCTGGCCGCCATCGAGACCCACCGCCCCGCGCTGCTGTACCTGGCCTACCCGAACAACCCCACCGGCAACCTGTGGGACGACGCGGTGATCGAGCGCTGCATTGCCGCCATGGGCCAGGTGAACGGCCTGGTGGTGATGGACGAGGCCTACCAGCCTTTCGCCGCGCGCGATTCGATGGCCCGGCTAGCGCGCCATCGGCACCTGCTGGTGATGCGCACGCTGAGCAAGTTCGGCCTGGCCGGTGTGCGCATCGGCTACCTGATGGGTGCGGCCGCACTGATCGCCGAGGTCGAGAAAGTGCGCCCGCCCTACAACATCAGCGTGCTCAACGCCGAGGCCGCGCTGTTCGCGCTGGAGCATGCCGAGGTCTATGCCGAGCAGGCCGCGGTGATCCGCCGCGAGCGCGACCACTTGCTGTCGCGATTGGCCGAGTTGCCGGGCGTCAAACCCTTCCCCAGCCAGGCCAACATGATCCTGACCCGGGTGCCCGATGCCGCTGCCGCGTTTGCCGGCATGAAGCAACGCGGCGTGCTGGTCAAGAATGTGTCGGCGCTGCACCCGCTGCTGGCCCACTGCCTGCGCCTGACGGTGGGCAGCCCGGACGAGAACCGCACGATGTTCGAGGCGCTGCGCGCTTCGCTCTGAACCCGAAAGCACCCGATGGACAGTCCACTCGACCACGCCGCCCACGCCGCCCACCGCACCGCCGACGTGCAGCGCAACACCAAGGAGACGCAGATCCGCGTCCGCCTCAACCTCGACGGCACCGGCCAGGGCCAGTTCGCCACCGGCATCGGGTTTTTCGATCACATGCTCGACCAGGTGGCGCGCCATGGCCTGATCGACCTCGACATCCAATGCCAGGGCGACCTGCACATCGACGGCCACCACACGGTCGAAGACGTCGGCATCACGTTGGGGCTGGCGGTGGCGCAGGCGATCGGCGACAAGCGCGGCATCACCCGCTACGGCCACAGCTACGTGCCGCTCGATGAAGCGCTGTCGCGCGTGGTGGTCGATTTCTCCGGCCGGCCGGGCCTGCACCAGCAGATCCCGTTCACGGCGGGCATGGTCGGCACGCTCGACACGCAACTGGTCTACGAGTTCTTCCAGGGCTTCGTCAACCACGCGCTGTGCACTTTGCACATCGACAACCTGAAGGGCGACAACGCCCACCACCAGGCCGAAACCGTGTTCAAGGCCTTCGGTCGCGCGATCCGCATGGCGCTGACGCCCGATCCGCGCTCGGCCGGCATGATCCCGTCGACCAAAGGCTCGTTGTGAGCTCAGACAGCGGGCCGAGCGCCGGGCCGCCCCAAGCCGGCCCGCATTCCCTTGGGGGATCGACGAACGACCCCGTTCGGCGAGGGGCTCGTCAGCGAACCGTCGCCGTCGTCGATTACGGCATGGGCAACCTGCGCTCGGTGTCGCAGGCGGTGCTGCATGTGGCCGCCGGCTCGGGCCTGACCGTGGTCGTCACCCGGCAGCCCGACGAGGTGCGCGCCGCCGAGCGCGTGGTGCTGCCCGGCCAGGGCGCGATGCGCGACTGCATGCGCGAGCTGCACGAGTCGGGCCTGAAAGAAGCCGTGCTCGAAGCCGCCGCCAGCAAGCCGCTGATGGGTGTGTGCGTGGGCATGCAGATGCTGCTGGACCACAGCGAGGAGCAGGACACACCCGGGCTGGGCCTGATCCCCGGCTGGGTCAAGCGCTTCCAGCTGGCCGGTCGGCTGCAGCCCGACGGCAGCCGCTTCAAGGTGCCGCAGATGGGCTGGAACCAGGTCCATGCCCAGCCGCATGAAGGCGCGCTGCACCCGATGTGGGCGGGCGTGCCGTCCGGCAGCTGGTTCTACTTCGTGCACAGCTACTACACCGTGCCGTCGGAGGCACGCCACACCGCCGGCATGACCGACTACGGTGGCCGCTTTACCTGCGCGGTGGCGCGGGATAACATTTTCGCCACCCAGTTCCATCCCGAGAAGAGCGCTGACCAGGGCCTGGCCCTGTACCGCAACTTCCTGGCCTGGAAGCCTTGACTCCCCTTCTCCACCAACCCCTGCTGCCCGGCCATGCTGCTGATCCCCGCCATCGACCTGAAAGACGGCCACTGCGTTCGCCTTGAAAAAGGCGACATGAACGTCTCCACCACCTTCGGCGTTGACCCCGCTGCCATGGCGCGGCGCTGGCTGGACGCCGGCGCGCGCCGCCTGCACCTGGTCGACCTGAACGGCGCCTTCGCCGGCAAGCCGGTCAACGAGCCGGCGATCAAGGCCATCCTGCGCGAGGTGGGCGACCAGATCCCCGTGCAGCTGGGTGGCGGTATCCGCGACCTCGACACCATCGAGCGCTACCTCGACGACGGCATCAGCTACATCATCATCGGCACCGCCGCGGTCAAGAGCCCGGGCTTTCTGAAGGACGCCTGCACCGCCTTCCCCGGCCACATCATCGTCGGCCTGGACGCCAAGGAGGGCAAGGTGGCCACCGACGGCTGGAGCAAGCTCACCGGCCACGAGGTCGTCGACCTGGCCAAGAAGTTCCAGGACTACGGTGTCGAGGGCGTGATCTACACCGACATCGGCCGCGACGGCATGCTCACCGGCATCAACATCGAGGCCACGGTGAAGCTGGCGCAGGCGCTCACCATCCCGGTGATCGCCTCGGGCGGCCTGTCCGACATCGCCGACATCGAGCGCCTCTGTGCGATCGAGTTCGAAGGCGTCAGCGGCGTGATCTGCGGCCGTTCGATCTACAGCGGCGCGCTTGATTTCACGGCCGCCCAGCTGCGCGCCGACGCCTTGCTGGCCGGCTGACGCCGCGTCAGCTCTTTCGCTCCCGGCCGGCTGGCCTGCTCAGCCGGCCCTTCCGGTGTCAGCCATGCTCGCCAAACGCATCATTCCCTGCCTCGACGTCACCGGCGGCCGTGTCGTCAAGGGCGTCAACTTCGTCGAGTTGCGCGACGCCGGTGACCCGGTCGAGATCGCCGCGCGTTACAACGAGCAGGGCGCCGACGAGCTGACCTTCCTCGACATCACCGCCACCAGCGACGGCCGCGATCTGATCCTGCACATCATCGAGGCGGTGGCATCCCAGGTGTTCATCCCGCTGACCGTGGGCGGCGGCGTGCGCACGGTCGACGACGTGCGGCGGCTGTTGAATGCCGGCGCCGACAAGGTCAGCTTCAATTCGGCCGCGGTGGCCGACCCGCAGGTCATCCGCGCGGCGTCCGACAAATACGGCGCACAGTGCATCGTCGTCGCCATCGACGCCAAGCGCCGCTTGCTGCCGCCGGGCGCCAACCCGCATGACTTGCCGCATGCCTGGGATGTCTACAGCCACGGCGGGCGCAAGAACACCGGCCTGGACGCGGTCGCCTGGGCGCGGCAGATGGCCGAATTCGGCGCCGGCGAGATCCTGCTGACCAGCATGGACCGCGACGGCACCAAGATCGGCTTCGACCTTGAACTGACACGCGCGGTCAGCGACGCGGTGCCGGTGCCGGTGATCGCCTCGGGCGGCGTTGGCGCGCTGGAGCACCTGGCCGAAGGCATCCAGATCGGTGGTGCCGACGCGGTGCTGGCCGCCAGCATCTTCCACTATGGCGAGTTCACAGTCGGCCAGGCCAAGGCGATGCTGGCGCGGCACGGCATCGCGGTGCGGCAGTGAAGCCTGTTGGCGAGGTGCGCCTGATCGGCGGCCTGTGGAAGCGCAGCAAGCTACCGGTGATCGACAAGCCCGGCCTGCGGCCCACGCCCGACCGGGTGCGCGAGACGCTGTTCAACTGGCTGGGGCAGGATTTGAGCGGCTGGCGCTGCCTGGATGCCTTTGCCGGCAGCGGCGCGCTGGGCTTCGAGGCCGCCTCGCGCGGTGCGGCCGAGGTGCTGCTGCTCGAACGCGATGCCGACCTGGTGCGCAGCCTGCGCGGCAGCCAGCAGCGGCTGAAGGCCGACACGCTGCGGGTCGAGCAGGCCGACGCGCTGGTCTGGATGGCGCGCTGTGCGCCGCAGCGCTTCGACCTGGTGTTCATCGACCCGCCCTTTGGCGCCGGCCTGCAGCCGGCCGCGCTGGCCGCGGCGGCGCCGCTGGTGGGCCCTGGCGGCAGTCTGTACCTCGAAGGCCCGGCGCCGCTCACCGACGCGGAGTTGCCTGCAGGTCTTGCACTGTGGCGCGGCGCCCGCGCCGGGTTGGTGCACTATCATTTGCTGCGGCGCAGCAGCTGACATTGATCAAGCGACGCGCCCTTTTCGAGCCGGAGGAGACCCCGTGACCCACGCCAAATTCATGACCGCCGTCTACCCCGGCACCTTCGACCCGCTGACGCTCGGCCACGAAGACCTGATGCGCCGGGCCTCCCGGCTGTTCGACAAGCTGATCCTTGCGGTGGCCGCCGGCCACCACAAGCGCACGATGTTCAACGTCGACGAGCGCATGGACATGGCCCAGGAAATCGCCAAGCCCTACGGCAACATCGAGGTCATTCCGTTTCGCGGCCTGTTGCGCGACTTCGTGGTCGGCAACAACGGCAACGTGGTGGTACGCGGGCTGCGCGCCTTGAGCGACTTCGACTACGAATTCCAGATGGCCGGCATGAACCGCCAACTGATGCCCGACGTGGAGACGCTGTTCCTCACCCCTTCCGACCAGTACCAGTTCGTCAGCAGCACCTTCGTGCGCGAGATTGCCACCCTGGGCGGTGATGTTTCCAAGTTCGTGGCACCCTCGGTCCTTGCCCGCTTGAAAGAGCGCGTGGCCCGCCAGCCCAGCGAGTGACCTGCCCATGGCCCTGATGATCACCGACACGTGCGACGGGAACAGGCAACGCATGCGTTGCCCCGTCGCGCGCGCCCGAGGCCTGCAAGCCGAGGGCGAATTCGTCGCAGAGCGGGAGGGCCCATGGCGCTCATGATCACCGACGAATGCATCAACTGCGACGTCTGCGAGCCCGAATGTCCGAACCAGGCCATCTCGATGGGCGACGAGTTCTATGAGATCGACCCGGGCAAGTGCACCGAATGCGTGGGGCATTTCGACGAGCCGCAGTGTGTGCAGGTCTGCCCGGTGGCCTGCATCCCGGTCAACCCGCGGCAGGTCGAGAGCCGCGACCAGCTGTGGTCGAAGTACCGCCTGCTGATTGCCAAGGCGGCGTGAACGCAGCGCCGGCGGTGCCGTTTTGGCACGCCTGACCGGGCGGCTCGGCGAACAGCTCAGCGGGCGCTGCTGAGCTTCTGCGGCTTGATCGTCAGCGGTTTCTTGGCAACGGTCTTTTTCTTCTTGGTTGTCGTCGTGGCGTCGGCGGTGGCACGACCGGGTGCGCTGGCGGCTGCCGGCGGCCCGATGCCGACGGCCGGCATGGCGGCGGTATCACGCTCACGGGTGCGACGTTCGGCTGCCAACTGGTCGGCCAGCGCGGCATCGCGGCGTTTAACGTCCTGGGCCTCGCGCTGCTGTTCGGCGCTGCGCGCGTCGTCGGTGTTCACGGCTTTGCCGCCGGGGCAGGGCGTGCTGCTGTAGCTGTTGCCGCAGCGGTAGGCGGCCGGTCCGGCGGGGCTGGTGGTCTGGGCGGCCACCACCGGCGCGGCGATCCCCAAGGCCAGCATGCCGTAGCGTGCAGTCCGCGCCGCCCACCGGGTACCACCTTCGATGATCGGTCGTGGCTTCGTCACATTCACTCCAACGTGGTTGGGCTTGAGATGGGGCTTGGGCTTGGGCTGGCCGCCGTTGGCGCGGTGGCCACACCTGCGGTCGCCAAGCCGAGTGGGCGCGGCGGGTTGGGCCGCTGCGGCCTGGCGTGGATCTTGGCCAGCGCCCGCGCCATGTCGCCGTCCAGCAGCAGCGGCAGTGCGGTCAGTGATTCGGCAATGCACTGGTCCATCGCGATGCGGTCGTCCAGCGGCGGCTTGCGCAGCACCCAGTTCGCCACCTCGGCGCGCACACCCGGGTGGCCGATGCCGACGCGCAGGCGCCAGAAATCGGGGCTGCCCAGCTGCGCCAGGATGTCTTTCAGGCCGTTGTGGCCGGCCGCACCGCCGCCTTGCTTGAGCTTCATCTGGCCTGGCAGCAGGTCCAGCTCGTCATGCACCACCAGGATCTCGGCCGGCTCGATCTTGAAGAAGCGCGCCAGCGGCGCCACCGACTTGCCCGACAGGTTCATGAAGGTCATCGGCTGCAGCAGCCACAGCGGGCCTTGCGGGCGGTTCAGCCGCGCCACCAGGCCGTGGTAGCTGCGGTCGAAGGCCAGCGACACACCGAGTTGCCGGGCCGCGGCGTCGACCCACCAGAAGCCGGCGTTGTGCCGGGTGTGTTCGTATTCAGGGCCGGGGTTGCCCAGGCCGACGATCAATCGAATCATCGCCGGATTATCCGGGCGGCCGCAACGCGACGCGAGCGCCGTCGGCCAGCGCCTGGCCGATGCGGTCGAGCACGCCGGCGCGCAGCGGCGATTCACCGGCCGGCACGGCCGACGGGGTGGTGACGCCGGCCTGGGCCGGAGCGTCCGTGCCGGGGCCGGCCAGCAGCTTCCACTGGTGCCAGTGCAGCAGCACGTCGACGAACACCTCGGCATGCACCGGCTGCAAGCTGCCGGCGGCCAGGCCGGGCGCGGCCATCTGCTCGGGCATCACCGCGATGCCCCAACCCATCATCGCCGCGCGGGCGTGGGCCTCGGTCGACGGCACATGGCGCTCCAGCAGCCGCGCGCCCTGCACGCCGAAGGCCTGGCCGACCCAGGTGGCGGGCATGTCGTCCTTGCGGTTGAACACCAACCAGGGCAGGTGGGCAAAGTTGCCGCGGTCCAGGCCTTTCGGCAGGGCCTGGGCCACGAAGGCCGGGCTGGCCACGGCGATGTAGCGCATGCGGCCCAGCGCCGTCACCCGGCAACCCCGCAAGGCTTCGGCCACCGTGCTGACACAGCCCAGCACCGTGCCTTCGCGCAGGCTCTCATGGGTGAAGTCCTGGTCGTCGACGATCAGCTCCAGGCCGTAGCCGTCGCGCAGGCCGGCGCGCACCACCGGGTCGAGCGCCGGCAGCACCCAGGTGGCCAGGCTGTCGGCGTTGACCGCGATCGGCAGGCGTTCATCGTGGCGGCCGGTGGCGCCCAGTTCGCGGGCGATGTCGGCGCGCATCGCCTGCATCTGGCGGGCATAGCGCAGCAGCACCTTGCCCGGCTCGGTCAGCCGCAGCGGGCGCGAGCGCACCACCAGCAGCCGGCCCAGGCCGGTTTCCAGCGCCCGCAGCCGCTGCGACACCGCCGACTGGGTGATCGTCAGCTGCTGGGCCGCGCGCTCGAAGCTGCCGGCGTCCGCCAGGGCGGCCAGGCATTCGAGCGCGGCGGGGTCGAAGGCATTCATCAGCGACATGAATATAGGGGATGTTTGTGTGATGTTGCTTCATGTTCCGATCGCACGTTTCCAGAATGCAGGCACCTCACGACCCGGAAGAGCCGCCATGCGCATCGCCGTCCCCGCCGAAATCAAGAACCACGAATACCGGGTCGGGCTGACGCCGGCCAGCGTGCGCGAGCTGGCGGCCCATGGCCACCAGGTCTGGGTGCAGACCGGGGCGGGCGCCGCCATCGGCCTGGGCGACGACGCTTACCGCGCCGCCGGCGCGCAGATCGCCGCCGACGCTGCCGAAGCTTTTGCCCGCGGCGAGATGGTGGTGAAGGTGAAGGAGCCGCAGCCCGCCGAGATCGCGATGCTGCGCGAGGGCCAGATCCTCTACACCTACCTGCACCTGGCGCCCGATCCGGCGCAGACGGCGGGGCTGATCCGCTCGGGCGCGGTCTGCATCGCTTACGAGACCGTCACCGGCCCGGGCGGTGGCCTGCCGTTGCTGGCGCCGATGAGCGAAGTGGCCGGCCGCATGGCGGTGCAGGCCGGCGCGGCGCACCTTGAAAAGAGCAAGGGCGGCATGGGCGTGCTGCTGGGCGGTGTGCCCGGCGTGGCACCGGCGCAGGTGGTGATCCTGGGCGCCGGCGTCGTCGGCACGCACGCACTGCAAATGGCGGTGGGCCTGGGCGCGCGGGTCACGGTGCTCGACAAGAACGTCGACCGTCTGCGCCAGCTCGACCTGGTGTTCGGCAACCGCATCAGCACGGTGTTTTCAACCGCCTTCGCCGTCGAGGAGGCGGTGCTGGCAGCCGACCTGGTGATCGGCGGCGTGCTGATCCCGGGCGCGGCCGCGCCCAAGCTGGTGACGCGGGCGATGGTGTCGCGCATGAAACCCGGCGCGGTGGTGGTCGACGTGGCGATCGACCAGGGCGGCTGCTTCGAGACCTCGCACGCCACCACCCATGACGCCCCGACCTTTGTGCTCGACGGCGTGGTGCACTACTGCGTGGCCAACATGCCGGGTGCGGTGGCGCGCACCTCGACGTTCGCGTTGAACAACGCCACCATCGGCCATGCGCTGGCGCTGGCCGACGGCGGCTGGCGCGAGGCGATGCGCACCAACGTGCACCTGCGCGCAGGCCTCAACGTGGCGCTGGGCCAGGTGACCTGCGAGCCGGTGGCGCAGCAGCTCGGCCTGCCATTCGTGCCGGCGGAACGGCTGATCGACTGATCGGCTGTTAAAAAAAAGGCAGGCTGGAACGCGGCATGAACAACTGCCTCACCCAGCGCTGCGGTTGATTGCACTGCCCGGCCTGAAGGGCTGCTCGGTCGCAAAACCAAGGCAGATCCGTTCTTGGCCAGCCGCGTCGCGGTCGCCTGGTGAGCAGCGTCTGGGATTGAAGTGCGGCGCAGCTTCGCTGGCGCTGGCGCTGACGGGTGTTCCGGCGGCGACCGTTGCCCCTAAGGGCTCGGTTGCTCAGTCGCCGTGGCCCCCGAAGGTGTTCGCGCCGCAGTGGGCATCCACAGGTGGGCGGCACAAAGGGCGATTGAGGCGCAGCGCGCGGCTTGAGACTGTCCGGGCTCACCAGCTCACCAGCTCACCAGCTCGCAAGCGTCGCGTGCAAGCCGTTGGCCGGCAGCCCGATCCTTCGATCAGGGCGCCGCACGGCGCCCCGGTTCACGACGGGCGCCACCGTTCCCAGCAGACAACGCTGTACCGCTTGGTGCAGCAGCACGCCGCCACCTTCTTCGAGCAGACCGAGTCGGCAGCCGGCACCGGCCTGGCGTAGAACGTCCAAGGCCGAGTTCGACGCCTTCCTCGCATGCGGCATCCTGGCCCACGGCTTTCTGCGCGGGTGGTGGCGGAGCCGGCTCCGCCACCTGGGGCTACAGAGGCGGGCCCTTGTCGGTCAGGGCGATGAAGCGGTAGCCCATGTTGGTCTCGCTCGGGTTGCCGCCGAACGGGCCTTGCTCGATGACGTACAGCGTCTTGCCTTGTTGGGCGACAAAGCGCCAATACCGCTGGGTGCCCATTTTGCAAGCTGGCTCCTGGGTCGAGGGCTTGCAGAGTGCGCCAGCGGCGGTGCGACCCGCCCGCACATAGACCCGCCCGTCGCTCAGCAAGTCCCAGTAGCGGTCATAGCTTGTCGGGAACGTGGGGGAAGTAGCCGCCGCCATGCCATCGGCGCTCAGGTTCCAGCTGAACTGGCCTTGCACCCCAGCGGCCGCGTTGATGTTGTTGTCCCAGTTGCGAGTCAAGGCGATCGCACTCAGCTCGACCGCACCGGCTTTGACGGCCATGATTTCACGCAAGGCGAGCAGCTTGCCGTCAACCCGCTGCTCCATCAGCCAACGCTCTTCGCCCAACGGGCCCAGGCCCAGCCGACGGTAGCGGTAATTGCAATCCGACAGGCTCAGTTCCAGCGCGCCTTCGACAAGCCGCCATGTGCCAGTGACCGGGCCGCGGTCCATCTGGGCCGTGTCGGCTCCGGTGATGGTCAGCACATCCTGCTTGAACAAGAAGACCCCAAGCGCGCCTGGATGGTTGGCATAGGGGCCTGCCCAGCGCGTGCCGACGGCGAAATCCTCGGCCTTGAACGCGGCAAGCCTGGCCGGGTCATAGCGGCGCAGGCTGCTGACAAAGCCCTCAAAGCTTTGCTTGATGCCCATCTTGGGGCCACCATGTTCCAGCGTGTGGCCTTCGGTTTTTACCGTGCCGGTGGCAAAGGTGGCATTGGCCGCGCCGATATCGCTCAGCACATAGCCGGTCGTGACGGACTGAATTAGCCACTGTCTGCCGTCCGGGCCAATGTCCTGGCTGAAGTTTTCAACAATCCCGGGTTCACTCAGCGTCAGTTTCACCAGCGCGCCGTCGCGCGCCCAGGTGGCGGGGCGCAGCTCATCACTCACCACCTCGGCACCGCCATCGGGGCGCAATTCAAAGCTGAAAGCCGGCGCAGCCGCGCCCCCAAGGCCCCGGGCGTAGAGCAACGTGATGCTCTTGCTGCTACCGAGCACCGGTACCGGCGGCGTCGATTGCAGTTGGGCGTCATCCAACAACGCGCTGCGGGTCAGATCGAACTGGGGGCCATTGTCCTTGCGCTGCTGGGCCGCGAAGGCGGCCAGCTCACCCGCCTTGCCGACCAGTTGCAAGGTGTTGCCGACCCCGGTCGGCAGCGCCTGGCCATGATCGACCACCAATTTGATCAAGGCGGCCGCATCCAGCATCTCCTCGACGCTGACCTTTTGCGCCAACTCGGCCAGCGCCTTGTCGCTGCCTGGCGGTTTGCCGTCCGGGCTGGCCTGACTCAGCAGGCCGGCCACTGCCGTGCTGAGATGATTGATGCGCAGCGCGGGGGCCGCTGCACTGTCTAGCTTGCCGGCCACTGCATGGCTGGCCAGTCCGCTCACCTCGCCAACCAGGCTGCTCAGCACCACCTGGGTTTGCGCGCCGATTCCGGTGGCGGTGAGCGTCAGGAAGGCGTCCGGCTGTGCCGTCTTCAGCGTCAGGCTGTAGACGCCCAGTGCATCGGCATCAACCGACACCGGGGCCTGGTCTCCCAAGCTGGCCACCACCCTGGCGCCGGCGATCGGGCCGTCACTGACCACGCCGGCCAGCGTCAGACTGGCTTGCACGCTCAGTGTGACCGCCGCCTCGCTTTGGGCCGAACTGCTGAAGTCGGCGGCGCTGACGGTCAGCCGATAGCGCAGGCTGTCGGCGCCGAAGAAGCCAGGCTTGGGCGTGTAGACCAGCGCCTTGCCATCCACGCTGACGCTGCCGTTTTTGGGTGCCTCGACGATGCTGAGTTGGGCATTGCCGCCGCTGCTGAGATCGTTGTCCAGGACGGCGAAGGTCATGCCGGCATTCCAGTCCAGCGCGTAGCTGTCGGCTGTGGCCGTGGCCTTGGCAGGCGGCATGTCGGGTTCGCCGCTGCCGCAGGCGACAAAGAGCAGGGCGCCGGCACAAGCCAGCCAACTACGTGGCAGTCCAGTCAGCTTGATCACGGTCATGCCCTTGGGGTGGTGAAGAGGAGCGCAGTGTGATTCTTGCGTCTGCCCTTGCCGTCGCCAATGTTGATGACGGGTGCCCTGACGACGGGTGACTGCTCGCTGGTCTCATGCCTTGAGGGATTGCGCCAAGGAGCCCGGCCTGGTTGGGGACGAACTTCGTCTTCGGACAAGAACACTGTCACCAGCCAGGCGATCCTGGCGCGCCAAACGAGCGTCAGCGACGCGCCGAAAACCGATGACTTGAATCTCCGCCCACCGTCAGACCCAAAGCAACGCCTGGCCCACCGTGCTGCGCAGCCGCTCGAGCAGCGCAAGTGCAATGCGTTGCAGGGGCAGGACTTCATGTGCGGCGCCGTGGGCGATGGCCTTGCGGGACTTGCCAAAGACGACGCAGTTGGCTTCGTCCTGGCAAACGATCCAGCCGCCGGCGTCGTGCATCGACTTCATCGCGCGGGCGCCATCGGTGCCCATGCCGGTCAGCATCTCGGCAGGATGCGGTCACCGTCAACGGCCTCCTCGATCCAGATGCGGCACAGGCTGTCGAGCCGCGCGGCGCAGCGCTTGGTAAAGCCCGGCGGCATGTGCTGGGTGATGACCACCGCCGGCGAGTCGGCAGGCATGTTCATCAGTAGCTCCTTGGTCGCCTAGGTGCCGCCGGTGGACGCCCCGATGAAGATGATTTTCGGTCGAGCGGCGGCGGAGCCCGGCCACTGGTGCGGCCTGGCGCGGCGGATGGGCACCCGCGGTCTGCGCACGGCCCAGCTGTCAACTTGAGCAGGCACCTGCACTGCCTGATGCTGGACGGCGTGTACCGGCGCTGCGCCGACGGCGAGCCGGTTTGCATGGAAATGCCGGCGCCAACCGACGAGGCGCTGCAGACGGTGTTGCACAAGATCATCACCCGACTGATGAAGCTGCTCACCTGCAAGGGGGTGCTCGTCGAAAAACAGGGCCAAACCTGCATGGCCGACGACGACGACGCCGATTCGGAAGAGGCGTGTGTGCTCAGGCCGTTGCGGGCCGCCGCGCGGCCTTGCAGGCCGCACCGGGCCAGTGGCCCGGCCTACCGCATCGCCTTTGGCCCGGGCGCCGGACAGAAGGTTTTTGACGCTTCAGGGTGCGATGCCCCGGGACACAGACTTCAAGCAGTCGTTGTGCGCCGACATCGATGGGTTCAGCCTGCACGCGGCCGTGCGCTGTGGCGTTGCCGCGCGGAACGTTGCTGCCCATGGCCTTGAACGAGGATGAGGGCTTACGCCGCATCGTGCCTCCTGCACAATGAAAACTCTGGCTCAGGCTGTTGGTGCTCTTTGGTGGCCTTTGTTGACAGTGACTGTTTTTGGCCATCTTTGTTGGAGGACCGACCATGAAAATTCCGCGCATGACCCTGATGGGCCTTGCAACTGCGCTCGGGCTGTTTGCCAGCTCCGCGCACGCCCTTTACAGCACCAACCCGGCTGCGGTGGTTGCAGACCCGGTGGTCAATCTGGGCGGGGGCCAGTGGTCCTACCAGTACATGGTGACCAACACCACCGTGTGCCGCTTCGATTGCGGCAATACCGTCGGTGGCGTTCCGATTGGCCAAGGTGCCGCATCGATTCGCAGCTTCTCTTTGCCGTACTTCGAGGATGCAGGCATCACCGCGCTGATGGCTCCCGCCGGGTGGACCGTTGCCATCACCGACGCAAATTCATTCGAGCTGCTGGGCGCCAAAACATTGGTATGGACAGCTTCCGTCCTAAACCCCATTGCCGGCATTGCGCTGGGTGCGTCGAAGGCAGGGTTTGGCTATCAGGCCGGCTTTGCCGCCGGCAAGGGGCCGTTTTCGACCACCTTGGGCAATGGTGGCGTGTTTGTGGGCGATCCGGCAATTCCCTGGTCGCCGATGGCAATCAGCGCCGGCATCACGCCTGTGCCAGAGCCGTCGCCTGCCGCGCTCCTGGCCTTGGGCTTGGCAGCGAGCGTGGCTTGGCAGCGCCGTCGTTTGCCGCGACGGTCGGCCTGATCATCACCACGGGTTGGCAGGCGCTTTCGGCTTGACGTCAACAGATGGTGGTGAAGGTGAAGGAGCCGCAGCCCGCCGAGATCGCGATGCTGCGGGAGGGCCAGATCCTCAGCCCCTTATCTGCACCTGGCGCCCGATCTGGCGCAGACGGCAGGCCGCATGGCGTTGCAGGCCGGCGCGGCGCACCTGGAAAATAGCAAGGGCGGCTATGGGCGTGCTGCTGGGCAGTGTGCCCGGCGTGGCACCGGCGCAGGTGGTGATCCTGGGCGCCGGCGTGGTCGGCACGCACGCACTGCAAATGGCGGTGGGCCTGGGCGCGCGAGTCACGGTGCTCGACAAGAACGTCGACCGTCTGGCTGATTAAAAAAAGCGGGCTGGAGCGCAACCTGCTGAGCGGCCTGTCTGGATGGCATCACCATGAAAAAACCCCGCCGAAGCGGGGTTTTTGACATCAGCCGCGGCCCGTGGGCGCCGCGTGGCTCACTTCTTGGGTGCGGCGGTCTTGGCAGCGGCCTTCTTGGCAGCAGCCTTTTTGGCCGGCACGGCTGCCACTTCGACCGGCGCTTCTTCCTCGATCTTCGGCGCGGTGGCCGACACGATCACCGGGTTCAGCTTGCCGCGCTTGACGAATTTCAGGCCGGCGGGCAGCACCAGATCGGTGGCGTGCAGCGACTGGCCCTTGACCAGGCCGCTCAGGTCGACAGCGATGAACTCGGGCAGTTCGGTGGCCAGGCACTCGACCTCGACGTCGGTCGACACATGGTTGACCAGACATTTGTCGGTCTTGACCGCGATCGAATTTTCTTCGCCCGAGAAGTGCAGCGGCACCTTCTTGCGCAGGCGGGTGCTTTCGTCCACGCGCTGGAAGTCGACATGCAGCACTTGCAGCTTCCACGGGTGCATCTGGAAGTCGCGCAGCAGCACCTTCTGGGTGACGCCGCCCAGTTCCATCTCGAGGATGGAGCTGTGGAAGGCTTCTTTCTTCAGCGCGAAGTACAGCGCGTTGTGATCGAGTTCGATCTTGGCCGGCTCGCCGGCACCGAAGACAATGCCGGGCACCTTGCCGCCATTGCGCAGGCGGCGGCTCGCTCCGGTCCCCTGCAGATTGCGCTCGAAAGCGGTGAATTTCATGGTTGCTCCATGTGTGGGGCCCGCGACCAGGACACCCGGGGTGAAGGCGTCAGCCGACCGATCGGCCGACGCCAGTGAAGCCGATCAGAAGTTGGCGTTCTGCTCGGCGAAGAGGGAGGTGACCGATTCGCCGTCGGAAATGCGGCGGATGGTTTCGGCGAACAGGAAGGCCACCGACAGCTGGCGGATCTTCTTGCAGGCGCGGGCCGCGTCGGACAACGGGATGGTGTTGGTGATCACCACTTCATCGAGCTGGCTGCCGGCGATGCGGTCGACCGCCGGGCCCGACAGGATCGGGTGGGTGCAGTAGGCGAACACCCGCTTGGCGCCGCGCTCTTTCAGCACCTCGGCGGCTTTGACCAGCGTGCCGGCGGTGTCGATCATGTCGTCCATGATGACGCAGTTGCGGCCGTCGATCTCGCCGATCACATGCATCACTTCCGACACGTTGGCCTTGGGCCGGCGTTTGTCGATGATGGCCAGGTCGCAACCCATCTGCTTGGCCAGCGCACGGGCGCGGACCACGCCGCCGACGTCGGGGCTGACGACCACCAGATCAGGATAGGCCTTGCTCTTCAGGTCGGACAGCAGCACCGGTGATGCATAGATGTTGTCGACCGGAATGTCGAAGAAGCCCTGGATCTGGTCGGCGTGCAGGTCCATCGTCAGCACGCGTTCGACGCCCACGGTCTCGAGCAGGTTCGCGACCACCTTGGCGCTGATCGGCACCCGCATCGAGCGCGGGCGGCGGTCTTGCCGGGCATAGCCGAAGTAAGGGATCACCGCGGTGATGCGGCGCGCGCTGGCGCGCTTCAGGGCGTCGACCATGATGAGCAATTCCATCAGGTTCTCGTTGGTCGGTGCGCAGGTGCTCTGCACCACGAACACGTCGCGGGCGCGCACGTTCTGGTGCAATTCGACCGTGACCTCGCCGTCGGAGAACCGGCCCACGCTGGCCTTGCCGAGTTCGACACCCAGACTCCTGGCCATCTCATTGGCCAGTGCGGGGTTGGCGTTGCCGGTGAACAGCACGGTGTTGAACAGCACGGTACGTTCTCCGTCAGGGCGGTCAGGGCTGGGGTGGAACGGTTCGAAAACCGTAACAGGTTTGGCAGGGGAGGAAGGACTCGAACCCTCGCATGCTGGAATCAAAATCCAGTGCCTTTACCAACTTGGCGACTCCCCTACGCAGGACCCGGCTTGCGCCGACCCCCATCAACTGTTCAGCTGGCCCAGCCCGCAAGGGGGTGGTGGTCCAGGCTGCGGCACATCCGGCCTGTCCAACTGGCGGGCAGCGCATCGAGCGCTGTCGCCGTGGAAAGATCATCTGCGCCGACTCTTGCAAACACCGCACTGCCCGAACCTGACATCCGGCTGTTGCCGAAACGGGTCTGAAGCCAGGCCGCGACTTCCGTCACTGCCTTGCAACTCAACTCTGCTGGCCGCTGCAAATCATTGCGGCCAAATCCTTGCAAGAGTTTTTGTTGCAGTCCTTCGGTTGCAAGAAAGCTCATGACTATAGCAGCTTCGGTATTGCGCGCCAAGTGCGGGCTGCCAAAAATGGCGGATGTGGCGATGGCTTCTGCTGGCTTCACCACCGCGAACCGCTGCCCTGCCAGGCAGCCGGCGGGCAGCGGCGTCAGGTGTTCACCGATGCCCTCGACGAAAGCGTTGTGGCCACCGATGAAAAACGGCACGTCGGCGCCGAGCGGCAACGCGATCTGCTGCAAATGCGCGCGCGGCCAATGCAGGCCCCACAGCCGGTTCAGCGCCAGCAGCGTGGTGGCGGCGTCCGAACTGCCGCCACCCAGCCCGGCGCCCCAGGGCACCTGCTTGAGCACCGACAAATCGGCGCCCAGCGGTGTGCCGCTGGCTTGCTGCAGCGCGCGGGCGGCGCGCAGGCTCAGGTCGTCGGCGGGCAGCGCAGCGCCCAGGTCATGGCGCTGCAGGCGGCCGTCGCTGCGGCGCTCGAAATGCAGCGTGTCGCACCAGTCGATCAGCACGAAAACCGATTGCAGCAGGTGGTAACCATCGGGGCGCCGGCACGCCGTAGAGCGCGGCCAGGCTCATCCGCCGGTCTCCAGCCGGGCTCGCACGGTGATGACGGGCGGCGCGGCACGCACGGCTTCAACCCAGCCGTCGGCCCAGCGCGCCAGGCTGACCTGCCAGCCCAGTTGTTGGAAGCCGGCGGTGCCGTCGGTGCGCGGCGTGGCCGGCGCACCGGCCCAGGCGCGGCCGCGCAGCCAGTCGAACAGCGCGGCGATCGGGATCGCCTCGCCCAGCGCGGCGGCGGCCAGCGCGTCCAGGTCGGCATGGCGGCTGGTCTGGCCGCCGCTTTCCAGCACCGCCTGGCCGGGCGACCAGCGGGCGCGCGCCGCGGTGGTGCCCAACGGGCCGCTGAGCAGCAACTGGCCTTCACGCGCCGAGCCGCTGAGGTCGAAACCGGCGGCGACGGACCGCTCATCCTGGCCGGCAATGCGCACCGACAGGCGGCCGCTGAGCACCTCGGTGGCGGCACCGGCAGGGCCCTGCGGCGTGGCGCAACCGGCCAGCAGGCCGGCCAGCAAGCCGATCAGCAGCGTTGCCGGGATTCGCGCCGTTCGACGGCACCCCGCCTGCGGTGGCCAGCCGGGGGTTGAATCCGCTGGCCATGCCGGCCCGGCCGTCAACGGCCACCCCGCGCTTGCGGTGGCGGCCCGGCCGCCGGACATCACAGTCCGACCTTGAGCCGGGCCAGGGTCTCGCGCAGCACCTCGTTGCCGGCGTCGCGGGCGCGGGCTTCCTGCCACACCTTGCGGGCCTCGTCGCGCTGGCCCATCGCCCACAGCACCTCGCCCAGATGGGCGGCGATCTCGGTGTCGGGCCGGGACGCGTAGGCTTGGCGCAGCAGCCGCGCGGCTTCGTCGCGGTTGCCGAGGCGGAATTCCACCCAGCCCAGGCTGTCGGTGATGAACGGGTCGCCGGGCGACAGCTCGAGTGCGCGCTGGATCAGTTCGCGTGCTTCGGGCAGGCGCACGCCGCGGTCGGCGAGCGAGTAGCCCAGCGCGTTGTGGGCATGCGGGTGTTCGGGCTTGAGCGCGATCACCCGGCGCAGCAGCCGCTCCATCTCGGGCAGTCGATCGAGCTTTTCCTCGACCATCGCCTGCTCGTAGATCAGGTCGGTGTCGTCGGGGAAGCGGGTGCTGGCGGCGGCCAGCACCTCGGCGGCCGCGCGCCACTGCTTGACGTCGCGCAGCAACTGGGCTTCGGCCACCAACTTGCCGCGGGCATCGTCGCCGGTGCGTTCGGGCACGGCCTGGATCATCGCCCGCGCCTCCTTGACCTGGCCCTGGCGCGCCATCAGCCCGGCGCGGCGCGATTGCACGTCGAGCAGGCGCTGCGGGTTGTCGATCTTGGCCAGCCAGGTCTCGGCGGCTTTCAGGTCGCCACGCTGTTCGGCGGCCTGGGCCAGCAGCAACCAGGCCTGTGTCAGGTCACGGCCGCTGGCGGCAGCGTCGCTGTCGGCGGCATCGTCGTCCTCGTCGTCGTCGCGGGCGATGCGGTTGGCGCCGGCTGCATTGGCAGCGGCCACCGCGGCGGCCGGCGGTTCACCGGCCAGCTCGACATAACGCAGCAGAGCGGTCTCGGCCTCGCGCGGTTGTTTCAGCTCCAGCCGCAGCGCGCCCAGCGTCAGCCAGGGCTCGGGCAACTGCGGGCGGTCGACCGTCAGGCGTTCGAGCTGGCGGCTGGCATCGGCATAGCGCTGCGATTGCGTGAGCATACGCACATAGGCCAGCCGCACCGCGGCTTCAGCGTCGGCACGGGCCAGGTAGCCGGTGACCAGGGCTTCGCCGGCCGGCGTGCCGGGCAGCAGGTCGAGTGCCAACAGCGCGGGGCCGGGCGCGGCGGGGTCGTCGGCTTGGGCCGAGCCGGCCAGCGACAGCGCCAGCGCGGTATTGCCGGCAGCGGCCTGGGCCCGGCCCAACGCCACCCGGCTGGCCGTGCGGGTGCCCGGCTCGTCGAGGTAGGGCGTCACCAGCTTGTCGATCAGCGCCAGCGAGCGTTTCGGGTCGGGCACCCGTCGAAGCAGGCCCGGCAGCCCGGCGATCAGGCCTGGACGTTCGATCACCGACGCATTGGCCAGCCAGGCGGCCAGCGGCTCGGCGGTTTCGTCGACCTTGTTGATCGCCAGCAGGATCTGCACCTGGTAGCGCAGCGCCGCCACCGACTGCGGTTTGGCGCTGCGCCAGGCCTGGGTGGCCGCCAGCGCCTGGTCGCCGGCGCGGGCTTGCAGCGCGATCTCGACCGCCCGCTGGAACAGCGATTCATCGTTCTGGCGCCGGGCGGCGTCGAGGATCACCTCGAAGGCATTGCCCGGCCGGCCCGACTTGAGCTCGATCTCGCCGATCAGCAATTGGTAGAACAAGGGCGCATCGAGCGCGGACGCGGTGACCGGGGCCGGTGCCGCCGCTTTGGCCGCTGCGGCGGCCGGCTGCGCGCCAGCGGCAGCGCAGGCAAGCGACGCTGCCAACATCGCGGCCCGCAAGGAGAGAGGGCGTAGGCCGCGAAAGCGGGCTGCGAAGCCGATCATGGAGACTCCTGGATTCATTCGGGATTCTAGGTCGCACCGATAATTCTTTGCTTGAGCTCGCCGGGCTGCCCCAGGGGCAAGTTCCGAGGTGCGCAGCACGAAGCTACCCAATGACCCTGCCTGGCCATGCCTGAGCTGCCCGAAGTCGAAGTCACCCGTGCCAGCCTGGTCGACCGGCTGGGCGGTGCCCGGGTGCAAGCGGCACGGCTGGGCAAACCGCTGCGCTGGCCGTTGGGCGTGCCGCCCGAGTCGCTGGTCGGCCGAACGGTGGGTCGGCTGCAGCGCCGGGGCAAGTACCTGTGGATGCCGCTGGGCGCGGTGGGCGAAGCTGCCACCGCCGGTCTTGCCAGGGCCGGTTTTGCCTTGACCGAACCGGACCCCGCCGAGCCTGGCACCGCCGGCCGCGGCGGCCTGCTGCTGCACCTGGGCATGTCGGGCTCGCTGAACCTGGCCGACGCGCCCGGCCCGGCCGGCGTGCACGATCACTTCGAGCTCGTCACCAGCCGCGGCGTGCTGCGCCTGACCGACCCGCGGCGCTTCGGCGCGGTGGTGTGGTCGGCGGGTCTGTTGATCGACCCGGCGGCCAAGCTGCTGAGCCGGTTGGGCGCCGAGCCCTTCGACGCAGCGATGACGCCGCTGCGCTTCCATGCCGCGCTGCACGGCCGTCGCACCAGCCTGAAGGCCGCGCTGCTGGCCGGCGACATCGTGGTCGGCGCCGGCAACATCTACGTCAGCGAGGCGCTGCACCGCGCCGGCATCGACCCGCGCACCCGCTGCGACCAGCTCAGCCGGCCGCGTGCCGAGCGCCTGCTGGCCGCGCTGCGGCTGACGCTGGCGCGGGCGATCGAGCTGGGTGGCTCCACCTTGCGCGACTTTCGCGACGCCCATGGCCTGAGCGGCGCATTCCAGGACGAAGCGCTGGTCTACGGCCGCGAGGGCCTGGCCTGCGCCCGCTGCGGCGGCACCGTGCGGCGCATCGTGCAGGCCCAACGCGCCACCTACTTCTGCGCCGGCTGCCAGCGGCGTTGAGCCTGTCACGGCTGGCGCCGCGGCCTTGTCAGCGTTTGTTTCCCGGGGCTTCAGGCCTGCGGCGCCTGCGCTAGGATGAAATTCCATGTCTGCCCTCGTCCTGCCCCAACCCGCCAGTGGTGCCGCTCCCGGCAACGGCTTCAGCACCACACCCGACACCGCACCCGACACGGCCGCCCCTGCCGTGCCTGGCGCCGCCCTGGCCAGCCTGGACACGTTCGCGGCGTGGCGCCGTGCCTTGGCCCGCGGTGTCGAGCGGCTGCAGGCGCAGCTCGACGAACACGGCCTGCTCGACGCGCCGGCCCAGGCGCTGGGCCAGAGCGTGCGCCAGCGGCTGGTCGCCGATCGGCTGGTGCTGGCCTTCGTGGCCGAGTTCTCGCGCGGCAAGTCCGAGCTGATCAACGCCCTGTTTTTTGCCGACAGCGGCCGGCGGGTGCTGCCGGCCACGCCCGGCCGCACCACGATGTGCCCGGTCGAACTGGCCTGGGATCCGGACCAACCGCCGCAAATGCGGCTGTTGCCGATCGCCAGCCGCCACAGCGGGCAGACGCTGGCCGCGCTGCGCGAGCAGCCCGAGGCCTGGCAGGTCAGCCCGCTGACGCCGGGTGATGCCGACGCGCTGGCCGTCGCGCTGCAGCAAGTGGTGGCCACCCGGCAGGTGCCGGTCGACGAAGCCCGTGCACTGGGCTTCTGGTGCGACGAGCAGCCCGACGACAACCCGCCCTGCGACGCGCAAGGCCAGGCCGAGGTGCCGGCCTGGCGCCATGCGCTGATCAACCTGCCGCACCCGCTGTTGCAGCGCGGCCTGGTGGTGATCGACACCCCCGGGCTCAACGCCATCGGCGCCGAGCCCGAGCTCACGCTGGCCCTGCTGCCGTCGGCGCATGCCGCGGTGTTTCTGCTGGGCGCCGACACGGGGGTCACCCGTTCCGACCTGGCGGTCTGGCGCGACCACCTGGGCGACCGCGGCATCGAGCGCTTCGTCGTGCTCAACAAGATCGACACGCTCGAAGACCCGCTGCTCGATGCGGCGCAGATCGAGGCCCAGGTGCAGGCCCAGTGCGCCCACGCTGCCCTCACGCTGGACATGCCGGCCGAGCGGGTGTTTGCGCTGTCGGCCCGGCGTGCGCTGGCCGCCCGGCTGGCTGGCGACGCCGCCGCGCTGGCCGCCAGCCGGCTGCCCGCGCTCGAAGACGCGCTGCTGTCGCAATTGCTGACGCAGCGCCGCCAGCTGATCGCCCGGCTGGTCGACCAGGCGGCGTCGTCATTGCAGCAGGCGGCCAGCCGGCGCCTGTCCGACCGCCAGCGGCAGAATGCCGAGCAAGCGGCTGAACTGCACGGCCTGCAGGGCAAGAGCGCGCACCGGCTGCAATTGGTCAGCGCCCGGCTGGCGGCCGAGGCGGCGGCCTTCGAGCAGTGCGGCCCGCGCCTGCTGGCCTTGCGCGCCGTGCTGGCGCGGCAGCTGCAAGCGGTGTTGCAGCCGCTGTCGGGTGAGCTGCTGCGCGCGGCCGTGCGGCGCATGCGCGAGGGCAGCGAGGCCAGTTTTCTGCGGTTGGGCGCGGCGCGGGCCTTCCACAGACTGCGCACCGACCTGCAGGCCACGCTGGCCGAGGCCGAGCACGGCAGCCAGCAGCTGGAGCAACTGCTGCAGGCCAGCCTGCTGCCGTTGAATGCCGAGTTCGGCTTCCACCTGATGCTGCCGCCACGCCCGCCACTGACCCCGTTCCGGCACGAGATCGACCGCATCGAGGCGGGTTACAGCCGCTACCTGGGCATCACCCAGGTCTGGCGGCTGTCGAGCGAGGCCTTTGCCGAGCGCTTTTCACGCCTGCTGTTGTCGCGTTTGCGGATGGTCGTCGAAGGGGCCGCGGGCGAGATCGAAGCCTGGGCCCATGCCCTGAGCCACCAGCTCGACGAGCAGTTCCGCGAGCGCCGCCGCACGCTGGCGCAGCAGCGCGAGGCCCATGGCCGCATCCGCAGCGCAGAAGGCGGCCTGGAGCAGGGCCTGGCCAGCCTGGCCGGCCAGGCCGCGCATTTGCAACGCCTGGCCGCCAGCCTGGCCGCCGACGTGCACAGCCTGCGTCTGCTGGCCGCGTCGCCGCCGTCGTCGGTGGACTCGCCAGCGTCGCCGGTGGCTGTGCCGCCGCCATCGCCGCCGCCATCGCCACCATTCGACGCCATGGCGCGACCGGCGCGGCTGCAGCTGGTGCCCGGTGCCGCGGCCCTGCCGGTGCGCGGCGCGGCATGAGCGATGGCCACCGGCCCCACCGCCAAGACCTCGCGCCCATCCTGATCGCCTGGCAGCGCCAGCACGGCCGCCACGGCCTGCCCTGGGTCGGCAGCCGCGACCCCTACCGGGTGTGGCTGTCGGAGATCATGTTGCAGCAGACCCAGGTCAGCACCGTGCTGGCCTACTACGGGCGTTTCCTGCAGCAGTTTCCTGATGTCGCAGCGCTGGCCGCTGCCCACCAGGACGAGGTGCTGGCGCGGTGGAGCGGCCTGGGTTACTACAGCCGCGCCCGCAACCTGCACCGCTGCGCGCAGGTGGTGGTGGCCGATCACGGCGGGCGCTTCCCGGCCAGCAGCGGGGCGCTGGCGATGCTGCCCGGCATCGGCCGGTCGACCGCGGCGGCGATCGCGGCCTTCTGCTTCGGTGAGCGCGTGGCCATCCTGGACGGCAACGTCAAGCGGGTGCTCGGTCGGGCGCTGGGTTTCGGCGACGACCTGGCCGAGTTGCGTCACGAACGCGCGTTGTGGCGCGAGGCCGAGGCGCTGTTGCCTGAAACGGGCATCGAGGCCTACACCCAGGGCCTGATGGATCTGGGTGCGTCGCTGTGCAGCTTGCGCCGGCCGTCTTGCGACGCCTGCCCGCTGGCGGGGCTGTGCGTGGCGCGGGCCGAGGGACGGCCCGAGGCCTATCCGGTCAAGACCCGCAAGCTCAAGCGCGGCAGGCGCGAGCATGTGCTGCTGTGGCTGGCGCAAGGTGATGCGCTGTGGCTGGTGCAGCGGCCACAGACCGGCGTTTGGGCCGGCCTGTGGAGCCTGCCCGAGTTCGACAACGACGCGGCGCTGGGGACGCTGGCCGCTGGCTGGCCAGCCAGCGTAGGCGAAGGCCGGCCGCTGCCGGTGGTGCAGCATACGCTGACCCACTTCGACTGGACGCTGCGGCCGGTGCACTGGCCGTTGCCGGCCGAACTGGCTGGCACGCAGCGGCAGCTGATCGAAACCGGGCTGCCGGCCGGGCGCTGGGTGGCCCGCCTTGACGCCCTGGCGATGGGTTTGCCGGCACCGATCCGCCGCTTGCTGGAACCGGGCGCGCCGGCCTGATCGGGCGCCAGGGCCGCCGGCCTGGCCGTCTGCTGCGCAGGCCCGACAGCGGCCTGGACCTGGACCTGGACCTAGACCACGCCCTTGCCGCGCAGGTACTCGTCGACCAGCTTCAGCCGCAGCACCGGCTCGTCCAGCGCCATCAGGCGTTGCTTGGCGGCGGCGGAGATCGGCAGGATTTCGCACCAGCGGTTGGCCACCCAACCGGCGTCGGCCAGTTGGAAAGGTGGTGCGAAGGGGTGCTGGTCTTGCGCCAGCAGCGACTGGATCGCCTGGCCCAGCGCCTTGGCGGCACCGGCCAGCTCGGGCGGCATGGCGGCCGGTGCGTCGTCAGCCAGCGGCTGGGCACGCGCCAGCCACAGCCCGTCGGCGCGCTGACGGGGCGCAGTCAAGTGGAACCGGCTGCCACCGTGGCAGCGCACCCGCAGGATGCCGGTCTGATCGGCGTCCACGTCCTGCAGATGGGCCAGCACGCCAGTGGTCTCGAATCTGATCTTGTCGTCATCGCCCCGCAGGTCGCCGCCCTGGCGCAGGCAGACCACGCCGAACGGCGACATCGTGCGCATGCAATGGCTCATCAGGTCGAGGTAGCGCGCCTCGAACACCTTGAGCTGCAGCAGGCCGCCCGGGAACAGCACAGAACCCAGCGGAAACAGTGGCAGCTCGGCCTCATGCCCCGCCGGGATGCCGACAGCGATACCGACCGGTGGTGTGTTGCTCAATCGTTGGCGTCCAGTTCGCGGTGGCGGACCACCGTGGCACCGTGGTCGGCAAAACGCCGACCCAGTTGTTCGACCATGTAGACCGATCGGTGCTGGCCGCCGGTGCAGCCGATGGCCACGGTGACGTAGCCGCGTTGGTCGGTGGCCAGCGCCGGCAACCAGCGGCGCATGAAGACCTCGATCTGGTCCAGCAGTTCAACTGACTCGGGCTGGTCGGCCAGAAACTGCGCCACTGGCGCATCGCGGCCCGACAGCGGCCGCAGGTCGCGGATGTAGTACGGGTTGGGCAGCACCCGCACGTCGAACACGTAGTCGGCGTCCAGCGGCACGCCGTACTTGAAGGCGAAGCTCTCGAACACCAGCGTCAGCCGGTCGGTGCTGGTCGACACCAGGTCGCGCACATGGCGGCGCAGGCCGGCCGGGCGCAGCGTGCTGGTGTCGATGATGGTCGAAACCTCGCGCAGTTCGGCCAGCATCAGCCGTTCGAGCTCGATCGCCTCGATCAGCGCGTGCTGGCCGGCGCCATGCACCTCGGGCTGGCTCAGCGGGTGCGGGCGGCGGGTTTCGGAGAAGCGCCGCACCAGCGTGTCGGTGCTGGCGTCGAGAAACAGCGGACGGATGGTGACGCCCTCGGCGCGCAGTTCGTCGATCAACGGCACCAGCGCCGGCAGCGAGCGCGCGGTGCGCACGTCGACCGCGATCGCCACCCGCTGGGTGTAGCGCGGGTGGGCCAGTGCCATGTATTCACGCAGCAGTTCAGGCGGCAGGTTGTCGACACAGAAATAGCCGGCGTCTTCGAGCGCGTGCAGTGCCACCGACTTGCCCGAGCCCGAGATGCCGGTGATCAGCACCAGCTCGCGGACATGGCGCTCCGGCGTGGCCGCCGGCGCTTCGGCAGCCTGGCCGGACGGCCGCTGCGGGTCGCTCATGCCTTGCTCCGCCGACGTCTTGCAGGCGCAGCAGGCGCGGCCGGCGCCACCGGATCGACCGGCGCCGCCAGCGCCTGCCGCAGCATCGATTGCGCATGCGCCAGGCTGGTGCCGGCACCGCGTTCACCGCCCAGCATGCGGGCGACCTCGGCCACCCGCGGCTCGCCAGCCACCGCGGCCACGCTGCTGGCGGTGTGGCCATCGGCCTGGGCCGTCTTGCTGACCAGGTAATGGTGATCGGCACAGGCGGCCACCTGGGCCAGGTGGGTGACGGCCAGCACCTGGCGCTGGCGGCCCAGCTGTTTCATCAGCGCGCCCACGGTGTCGCCCACCGCGCCGCCGATCCCGGCGTCGACCTCGTCGAAGATCAGCGTGCCCGCACCGGCATCGCCCGCGGCCTGCACGGTGGTGACGGCAATCGCCAGCGCCAGCCGCGACAGCTCACCGCCCGAGGCCACTTTGGCCAATGGCCGCGGCGTGCTGCCGGCATGGCCGGCGACCAGGAAATCGACCGCTTCCAGGCCCGACGACTGGGGCGCGGACAGCGCGGTCAGCGCGACATCGAAGCGCCCGCCGGCCATGCCCAGGCCCTGCATCGCCTGGGTGACGGCATCGGCCAGCGGGCCGGCGGCCTGCGCCCGGCTGGCGCTGATGCGCTGCGCTTCGTCGAGAAAGCGGCGGTCGGCGTCGGCCAGTGTGGCCTGCAGCGCGGCGGTGTCGGTGGCGGCGTCGAGCGTCTGCAATTCGGCCTGCCACTGGGCCAGCAGCGCGGGCAGTTGGTCGGGCGGGCGGCGGTAGCGGCGGGCCAGGCCCATCCAGACCGACATGCGCGCATCCAGCTCAGCCAGGCGCTCGGGCTCCAGCTCGGCATGGCCGAGGTAGGCGTTGAGCGAGTGCGCGGCGTCCTGCAGCTGCGCCACCGCACCCTGCAGCGCGTCGACGATGGGCGCGATGCGCGCGTCGTGGTGGCTCACGCTGACCAGCTGCTCGATGGCGCGGTGGGCCAGCGTCTCGGCATTGGTGTCGGCGTCGGCCACGCCGTCGAGCGCGCTGCGCACAGCGTCCATCAGCGCCTGGGCATGGGCCAGGCGCTGGTGATCGGCGGTCAGCTCGGCCCACTCGCCGTCGGTGGGGGCCAGCTTGTCCAGCTCGATGATCTGCCAGGCCAGGCGTTCGCGTTCGCGCAGCAGCTCATCGCTGCGCTCGCGGGCCCGGGCCAACGCCAGTTCGGCAGCCTTGCGGGCAGCAAAGCGGACGGCCAGCTCGATGCCGTTGGCGCCCGCCAGGCTGTCGAGCAGCGCCCGCGTGCTGGCTGGCCGGGTGAGGCTCTGCCAGGCGTGCTGGCCGTGGATGTCGAGCAGGTGGTCGGCGGCGTCGCGCAGCTGCGCCAGCGTGGCCGGGCTGCCGTTGATCCAGGCGCGGCTCTTGCCCTGGACGTCGATGGTGCGGCGCAGCAGCAAGGGCTCGTCGTTGGCCTCGGTGGCGCTGAAACCGGCGTCTTCCAGCCAGCCGCGCAATGCCACCGGCGTGTCGAACTCGGCGCTCAGCTCGGCGCGGGCGGCGCCTTCACGCACCACGCCGGCGTCGCCGCGGCTGCCCAGCACCAGTTGCAGCGCATCGACCAGAATGGATTTGCCGGCGCCGGTCTCGCCGGTCAGCACCGAGAAGCCGGCGTGGAATTCCAGGTCGAGCGACGGCACGATGACGAAATCGCGCAGGGCGAGGCGCCTCAGCATCGCTAGACCACGCCCTCGTACCAGCGCAATTTACGCCGCAAGGTGGCGAAATAGCTCCAGCCGCGGGGATGCAGGAAACGCACCTTGTGCGCCGAGCGCTGTACCCGCACCTGGTCGCCGTGCAGCAGGCTGGCGATGCCCTGCATGTCGAAGTTGGCCGACGCATCACGCCCGGCCACCACGGTGATGCGCACCGGGCCGGTGTCGGGCAGCACGATCGGCCGGTTGCTCAGCGTGTGCGAGGCGATGGGCACCACCACCCAGCCGGCGATGCCCGGGTGCAGGATCGGCCCGCCGGCCGACAGCGCATAGGCGGTGCTGCCGGTGGGCGACGCGACGATCAGGCCGTCGGCGCGCATGTTGGCGACGAATTCATCGCCGATGTCGACCCGCAACTCGACCATGCTGGCGGTGGCGCCACGGCTGACCACCACGTCGTTCAGCGACAGGCCTTCGAAGATGCGCTCGCCATCGCGCCAGACCTCGCCTTCGAGCATCGCGCGGAAATCTTCCTCGTAGTCGCCGGCGATCATCGGCGCCAGGGAGTCTCGGTAGTGGCCGATCGGCACGTCGGTGATGAAGCCCAGCCGGCCCTGGTTGATGCCCACCAGCGGCAAGTTGTGGCGGGCCAGTTCGCGGGCGATGCCCAGCATGGTGCCGTCGCCGCCCACCACCACCGCCAGGTCGCACTGTGCGCCGATCTGGGCCAGCGTCAGGGCTTCGAAATCGGTGACGCCGGTGCTCAGCGCGGTCTGTCGCTCGAACGAGACCTCCAGCCCCTGGCGCACCAAAAAGTGCGCGATCTCCTCAAGCAACAGCCGGATGCCGTCGGCCTGGTACTTGCCGACCAGCGCTGCATGATGGAATCGACGGGACATGGCCGGAATTACACCACAGGGGCTGCTGACAGGCAGGCGGGCCATGCCCTGTCCGTACAATGAAACGAGCCCCTGAAAAAGCGTATGGACGAGCGTGCACGCAGCCTGTTGAAGACCCTGGTCGAACGCTACATCGCCGACGGCCAACCGGTGGGGTCACGCACGCTGTCGCGGGCCTCCGGGCTGGAGCTGTCGCCAGCGACCATCCGCAACGTGATGGCCGATCTGGAAGACCTGGGCCTGATCGCCAGCCCGCACACCAGTGCCGGGCGCATCCCCACGGCGCGCGGTTACCGGCTGTTTGTCGACACCATGCTGACGGCGCGCGCGCTCGATCTGCACCACACCCCGCCCGAGATGGCGGATGTGCGGGCGCAGCTGCAGCCCGACCAGCCGCAACGCGTGATCGCCCAGGCCGCGCACCTGCTGAGCAACCTGTCGCACTTCGTCGGCGTGGTCACCGCGCCCAAGCGGGCCAGTGTGTTCCACCACATCGAATTCTTGCGGCTGGGCGAGCGCCGGGTGCTGGTGATCCTGGTCTCGCCCGACGGCGACGTGCAGAACCGGGTGATCTTCACTACCCGCGACCACACGCAGAGCGAGCTGGTCGAGGCCACCAATTACCTCAACACCCACTACGCCGGCCTGGCGATCGAAGAGGTGCGCGAGCGGCTGAAGCGCGAGGTCGACGCACTGCGTGGCGAGATTGCCCAGCTGATGAAGGCCGCGGTGCAGGCCGGCAGCGACGTGCTGGCCGACAACACCGAGCAACTGGTGGTCTCGGGCGAGCGCAACCTGCTGGGTGTGCAGGATTTCGGCAACGACTTGGGGTCACTGCGCAAGCTTTTCGACCTGTTCGAGCAGAAGACCGAGCTGATGCGCCTGCTCGACAACAGCAGCCAGGCCGACGGCGTGCGCATCTACATCGGCGGCGAATCGGGCGTGGTGCCCTACGAAGAGCTGTCGATCGTCTCTGCACCCTACGAGGTGGATGGCCGCGTCGTCGGCACGCTGGGCGTGATCGGCCCCACCCGCATGGCCTACGACCGCATGATCCAGCTGGTCGACATCACCGCCAGGCTGGTCGGCAACGCGCTGTCGGGGCCGAAGTAGGGCGCTTGGAGGGGCCGGTTCAGAGCGCTGGGTAGCTGGTTGGCGGCTCCTACAATCACTGCGCTGCAGCCTTCGGGCACAGCGGGCCGTTAGCTCAGTTGGTCAGAGCAGAGGACTCATAATCCTTTGGTCATTGGTTCGAACCCAATACGGCCTACCAAAAACTCCAATCGTGACAGCCACTTAGGCTGAATGGCGGATACATGACAGGACGTCGACACCTCCCCGTTGTCAGTCCACTGTCAGTGCATCGCCGCATGCCACTGGATTTCATCGGACGGACGCGGACGATTCGCATCCGTTGGGTACTTGGCGGCGCCTGACCGCGGCGGCTCGCCAGGCCCCCGGCGAGGCCTCCTCGGAAGCCCAGTCCATCCCTGTCAACGCATCGAACACCCCATGCGGCGCTCGCCATTGAGCGTGCCATCTCAACGCGTGTTCGTCGTGTTGCATGCAACGTTGCGGAGCTTGCCATCCAGCGCGTTGTCCCCACGCTCCACGCGTGAGCTCTACGTTGCATGCAACGTTGCAGCATGCAGCGCCGGACTGGTCGGGTGAGCGCCCGAAAACACGAAAACTAGAACGACCAAACAGGCCCGTGTATCCAGACATGAGCCATCTGAATCCGTACAGTGATGAAGATCGAAATCAATGCGATGACGACGGAGCCGCATGCAACCTGGACAGCCGGGTCGATGCGGATGGTGCCGAGTCGATGCCCTGTGATTTGGGCACCTTCTTGGCTTTAGATGAACTGAGAGAGCAGTCCGGATGGCGCGATGACCGCGTCCTAAGGACTTACCAGCACTATGAATTCAACTCCTCTTGGCGCCACCACCAATTCAGCGCCGTACATTCCCACCGCCTTGCACTTGCCGGGTCGCCACATGAAGCTGCCCGAGGTGCTGCGCATCATTCCCGTGTCGCGCAGCACCTGGTACGACGGCATCAGCAGCGGCAGGTACCCTAAGCCCGTTCGCGTTTCGAAGCGTGGCGTCGCCTGGTCTGAGTCCGACATCCTGGCGCTTGTGGCCTCCTGGTCGACGGGGCGCGACTGACATGCTTGCGCAGCCCGGAGGTCGCCGGTGCTCACTGCGCGGCGTGAAGCAGTCCAACCCGATCACGCATACGCGTGATCGTTTCAGGCGCCCGCAGGATCTCGGTGCGCTTCAGCAAGGAGTTGAAGGGAACTCGGCTGCAGGTCTGCCCATGTGCTCGGCACACCTCAAGCAGGTGCGCGCATGAGGCCGCCGCGGGTCAGGCGCCCGGTGCCCGCGCGTCCCCCTGGATCCGAGCCCGAATGGGCGGGCGGCCCCAAGCGGACGCGGCGGTTCGTGCCGGCTTGGTCAGGTGCGTCGCCGCTGTTTGATCCCGCGTCGAGCGCCATGGCGGGTGAGATCGATGCGTTGCGCGCGAGGCTCCAGGCCTTCGACGGGGCCATGCCGACGGTCCATCTAGACCCCGGCTTGGTGCGTCCGTCGAGGTGGAGTAATCGGCACGAGTCGGCCTATGCCTCACGGGCCTTCGACCAACTCTTGGCCAGCGTCGATTCGGCGGGAGGGATCGAGCAGCCAATCCTTGTTCGCAAGGACGGCGCAGGGTACGAGGTCATTTTCGGGCACCGTCGTCATCGAGCCTGCTTGGAGTTGGGCCTCGCGGTGTTTGCTGTGGTGTGGGTCGGCCCCATGTCCGACCTCGATCTCTTCCTGGCCCTGCAGCGCGAGAACCAAGGGCGGCAGGATCTGTCGCCTTACGAACAGGGGCACATGTACGACCATGCGCTCGTCATGCGTCTGTTCTCGTCGCAGCGCAGGCTGGCCTCGGCCATTGGCGTGAGCCACACCTGGATCCGGAAGACGATACAAATCGCCCGACTGCCGAAGGATGTGATCGGAGCGTTCGCGGACGCGACTGCGATCCAACCCGCGCATGCCGCGGACATCACCGAGGCACTCACCGCGGACGAGGGGGCCGTGATGCGCCGCGCGTCGGAACTCGTGGCGTCCAAGCACGCCATCAAGCGCACGGCAGCCGAGGTCGTCGATTACTTGGTGGGGCGCGCGGCTCCAACGCAGGAGACGTTTGTGATTCGGTGCGGTTCCAGGACCGTGGGCACCTGGCGGCGCGACGGCAAAGGCCGTGCCGCCGTCACCCTGGACGCCGACGTCAGTGACAACGCGGCGATGGCGTACGTCGTGGCAGCGATCGAGCACGCGCTGGGCGGAACATTGGAAACATAGTTTCCGGTCTCGGGCTTTTTGGGAACACCACCCGGGGGCCATCGGCGGCTTCGCGCACACCTCTTGGTGCATGTGACGCTGGCACTTCAAGCGGCGCGAAGGGTGGCGGAGGAGTTCGGGTAGAACACTGCACCCTGGCGTTGGCTTTCGCCGGAGAGCAACGGTCGGGAATTGGCAGGAGATGGACCCCGGAAGTGGACCCCCGGAACCTACGTTCGAATTCTTCGTTGAGCCAATCACTCTGATCTCCACCTCCGCCCATGCCGTGTCAATCGCTGGGCTGACTTCAAGCAGGCAGAACGGTTTTTCGAGCAAGGGGTCGTAGCCGTCCAGCTTGGCGTTGCGGCGGGCTTTACGCTTCAATAGCTTGGTCCAGCGCACGTCGGACGGATTCGAGCCAGGGCCTGTGCGTCGCCAGTCGGGCGTGGCTGGTGTAGTGCACGGCCGAGGATGCATCCGGGACGTCCAGCACTTGCCACGCGGAAGCCGGGATCAGCGGTCGCAGTTGAAGGGGCGCGGTTGTCCACCAGATTTCCTCGCTCGGTTTGCCGTTGGCTGTGTCGTCGAGATCCCGCAGCACGCGCGTCACAGCGAGTGAGGCTAGGCGGGGACCGGCGCAGCAACCGCACAGGACCTTCACCGTGCGGTCCAGACAGCGCACTTTTCCTGGCCGCGCACAAACCTCGCAGGTATGCGCGGTTGCGCGTTCGAGTCGCCGCAGGATGCCGAAGATGACGGGGTCGATGCCGCGTTGGGTGATCCGCACGTTGATGTCATCCATGAATGGACCGCCCAAGGTGACCTGGGCGCGCGCCTGGCAGTCGACGGCCATGAGCTTGCGCAGCGTGTCGTTGTAAATCAGTTGCCATCCCTGCGGCACGGACTCGCAGCGCGCTTCAAGCCAACGAATGCTTTGGACGAGCGGCGTGGGCTCTGGCGGGGACTGGTTCATGGTTGGATCTCCGGACCTGTGTTGCTGTGAATGAAGCCGATCTGACGCCGATGGGGCCCCGGTGAGCGGTTGTCGCTCACATCGGCGGCAATGAGGAAACGACGACCCGCGCATGCAGCGCTGGCGTAGGCATCTTCGAATGCGCGCCTGACGGCTCGCGGCGGTAGTGCTGCAAGGGCGGTTAGCACTTCGGCCGGCGGGGGCTGCTCGAACCAGCCCGCCCAGTCTTCGTTGGACAACAGTTCGCGATGGATGCTCGACACAACTGCGGGCATTTGGGCCGGCGTGGGGCAGTTGACCTCGATGACCGTCAGACGGCTCAGGATGGCCGGGTGGATGTTCGCCGTGCCGTTGGACGTGGCGATCCAGCTCATCATCGATGCGTCAATCGGCAATCCGATGGCTGCATCGACGAACCGCCGGGCGGTGCTGGGTTCGAGCAGACCGTACAGAAAGCCAACAGCGTCTTCGCCATCGCCGTTCGACTGGGCTTTGTCCAACTCGTCCAGGATCACCACCGGCGACATGCAGTCCTGTTGGAACAGATCCCAGATCGCCCCCGCTCGCCCCTGCGAGTAGCCCACATCCAGGCCAACGATCGAGAATGAGGTGTGCAGACTGGCCATATCGATCGTCGCGCTTGGAGCTTTCATCGCCGCCGCGATGCGCAATGCCAACGCGGTCTTGCCTGACCCTGGCTCACCGGTCAGCAGCAAAGGCGGCAGACGGAATGTGGGGCGTGGACTGCAGCGCGAGAGCGCAGCCCTTCGGCGGAGCAGGGCGACCACTTGTGCACAGTGCGGGAAGTCCGTCTCGAGTGCATCCAAACTTTGCAAGTCCGGGGGCGGCGCCACACGTCGAAGGCGACCAAGTTTTTGGGCCTGCTTCAGTTGCTGAACGACAAGCTTTTGAGTGTCGCCCGCCAAGTTCTGGGCCCATTTGAGGCGCGCCGTCATGGCGTGGTCCTCGAACAGCGGTCGGAGGTGTGCTGAGTCGCCCTGCAACTCGAAGTCCGCAGCCAGTGCGGCCAAGTCTTCGGAGCGCATGGCGGCCTGCGTCACTTTGACGACTGCACGAATCGCAGCCAACTGCTGTGCGACGTCGCGAGACGCAGGCGCCCCGTGCGATCTTTCAGGATGAAGTTCAGTGAACATGGCGGCGTCCGTGTCACTTCATCTTCTGCAGTTTTTTGTAGCAGCGCTCCCGGATTGCCCAGATTTCCGGCGCGTGCCCCTGCGGTCCGGGGTGAACGCGGAGCTGCCCGAGTTCGTACCCGGCGATGGCCACTGCCGCTTCCGGCTTCTTGCGCGTCAAGTAAGGCAAGATTGTCTGAAGGGCCTTGAGCGCATGCTGGTCGCCAATCTGCAGAACTTCAGCGTCGCGATTCATCCCCAACGTCCGCTTGACGGGGTAGATGCGCGGCGGCACATCCAGCGCACGCGCGACGCGCACCAGCAAGCCATGGTGGTTTTGCCCGATGCTCAGCCCCAAGCGGTAGGTCGGGTTCCGCCGGCCCCGCATGGTCGTCTTCGAGTAGTAGATGCAGCCTTCCCCATCGACGACCCCGGCTGCATACGCATGTTCGATGCGCTGCGCCAAGGAAACGCGAGCATGGTTGAATTCGCTGCCGTCGGTGGTCATGGGGGTGGTCGGGGTGCTGGTCAGGTTCACTTTCTTCTCCAGTTGAGCGCCGTTGTTGGCGTAAAGAGAATGTAAGTGCCTGATATGCAACATGCCTAGGAAAAGATGCATGTCGGCGTCTGGTGTTGCATAAAAGCAACTCACGCGCCGGACATAATGCGTTTCGGGGCAGTCTTGCCGTTAAGGAGATGGGTGTGATTCGCTTCCGCCTGGCCGAACTTCTGGCCGAAAAATCGTTCACGGAAGGGCGCCGCGTAGAGTGGCAGGAGGTAGCTGAAGGCGCCGGCGTGCATCGCACGACCCTGTCTCGCATGCTCAACCTGCGCGGTTACAACGCCAGCACGAGCAACCTCGACAGCCTCTGTCGATTTTTCGGATGCCAGGTCGGCGACCTCGCCGAGTACGTGGCGGATGACACGCTGGGAACTCCTGCCACGCCGAAGAGCTTTCGCGGTCCCAAGCCCGTTGGCGGACGTCCAGACGGTTCACCTGTGCCAGCCGCGGAGACGCCTCGTAAGTGACCCAACATCTGAAAACAGAAGCGCGGTGCGAGACCAGCTTGGGCCAACGGGCGAGCCATACGGGAAACCGCAATCCCGTTCCCGAGGTGATTGCGGCTTTACTGCGGACACAATTGAAGCGAGAACGCGCGAACGACTCGATTCGCAACACGGGGGGTAAGGGATGCTGGGGCTAAAGCTGCGCGAAGAGTTCCTGGGCAAGCTGCTCAAGGGCACTGCCATCGAACTTGCCAACGACAGCAAGACAGGCGCCACTCAGGTCGGTGCGCAGTCATTTCTTGGCATCACCTACCCCACGCATGATTTGGTCAAGGCCATCGAGGCTGTCGGGCCTGCTCAAGGGCGCCCAGTAGCCGTCATCGGCGAACGCGGCGCCGGCAAGTCCCACTTGATGGCGGCGCTGTACCACGCGGTCAGCGATCCCAGTTCGACCCGCCATTGGCTCGAGCACTGGGCCAAAGCCATCAACGCGCCCGAGCTCGCAACCATCAAGCTGCGCAGCGGCATGCAAGTCATCGGCGACAGCCTGCACCGCCAGCGCTACAAATACCTGTGGGACGTGCTGCTGGAGAACCATCCCCACGGCGTGTTCATCCGGGGCAAGTGGCTAGGTGCCGGTGCGGGCGCCACCGACATCATGCCGCACGCACTGGTGATCGAACTGCTCGAGAAGCAGCCGGTGATGCTGTTGCTCGACGAGTTTCAAACCTGGTTCGACGGGCTGGCGAACACTGATCAACAGCCCACCAAGAACTGGGCGTTCACCTTCATCCAGATCCTCTCGGAGATCGCCAAAGAGCGCCCGGACCTGCTCGTGCTGGTGATCTCCGTGCGCAATGGCAGCAGCGACGCCTATCAGCAGGTGCACCGCGTCAACCCGGTGGCCATTGACTTCATGGCCGGCGGCAATCCGCAGAAGGTTCAGGAAGACCGACGCCGCATGCTGCTGCATCGCCTGTTCGAGAACCGGCTCAACATGAATTGGCCCACCGTGCTGGAACTGGTCAAGCCGCATGTTGACGAGCACTTCCGGCTGTTGGCCGTGCCGCCAGCGGACCAGGAGCGCCGCCGCCGCGAGTTCGGCGTTTCCTGGCCCTTCGCCCCGCACCTGCTGCGCCTGCTGGAAGAGCAGGTCCTCATCGCGACAGATGCGCAAGAGACCCGCGACCTCATCCGCATCCTGGCCAACCTCTACAAGTCACGGGGCGAGAAGGTGCCGGTGCTGACCGCCGCCGATTTCAGCTTGGCCGACGACAGCTCCGGCATCGGGGCGCTGCTCGACTCCGTCTCGAACACCGAGCACCGCGGCCTGCGCGGCAAGGCACAGCAGAACATCATCGCGGTGCGAGACGCCGTGCCTGACGTCGACACCGCGCTGCCGCATTTGGACGAATTGATGGCGTCGCTGTGGCTGCGTTCGATTGCCGTGGGCAACAACGCGGGCGGGGAAGCCGCGATGCTGCAGTCCGACATCACCCGTGGCGCCCCGCTGGACGACAACGCCTTTGCGGTGGAGCTGGGCACCATCGTCGAGAACAGCTTCAACATCCACCGCGAAGCGCACCGGCTGGTCTTTCGCAGCGAAGAGAACCCGCAGGCCAAGCTCATGGCCCATGCGCGCAATGACCGCCTATTCGCTGATGGCCGTGACCAGCAGCATCTGGCCAAGGAAGTCCGCTACGTGCTTTCCGGTGAGGTGGGCAGTGCCTTGGTGATCGCGCTGCCGCCGCAGTGGACCACCGAGCCTTGGATCAACGCCGAGGGTGCCGAGCTGCCTGCGCAATGGACCGACCTGCGCCCCCCGGTAGTGGTGTTGCCCGAGGTTCCTGAACCCCTGGGCCCGGTGATCGGTCGCTGGCTTCACGATCACCTGCAAAGTCGGCGCAACACCGTGCGTTTTGTTCTGCCGAGTCCAGGCAAAGGCAATGCCTACCTTGACCGCGAACTGCTGATCCTGGCTCGCGCCACGCTCACGGCCGGCGAGTGGGCCGCGCAGAGCGGCGAATATCGCAAGCTGCAGTCGCGCTACCAGACCGAGTTGCGAGACCTGCTCAAAAAGCGCTTCGACCGCTTCGCCGTGTTACGCACTTGGGCCTTCGCCCAGCCTGAGACCTGCACGCTGAACATCGAGCCGCTCAAGAAGCAAGGCGCGCAGATCCCGGAAGCGATTCAGGAAACTCTGCTGAACGACGTGTTCGTGCCCGAAGACTTCGAAGCCGCAGTGCTCGCGGCTGCGACGGCCAACGATGCCGTGGGCAAATTGTTCCGAGAGATCCAGGAGCCCCGCCCCAACGGGGAGGAGTGCATACCCTGGCTGGGAGAAACGGTCGTCAAGGAGAAGCTGCTGCGCCTGTGCGCCGCCGGCAAGGTGGCACTCAACGTGCGTGGAACGGAGCAGTTGCAGGCTCAGCCCGGTGAGTCAGCAGAAGCCGCATGGCTGCGGATGCGCGCCCGCCTTCCCTTCAGCGGCAAGCAGCTCGACGAAGTGAAGCTGATGGAGCCCGCAGCGGTGCCCGGCACTGGCGGTGCGGCGCCACCGCCACCGCCAGCGCCTGTGCCGGTTCCGGTACCTGGGCCCGGCCCTGCGCCGCAACCCGGTCCAGGCCCTTCTCCAGAAAAGCCCCCGCTGCCGCCGCTGTTCGGCGTTGGAACGTCGCAGCCCGCCCCTCCACCGCCAACCGCGTCCAAGCCGCTGGTGACGCTTGAGAACCAGACGACATCAACGCTCAACCAACTCCACCAGCTTCGTGACAACTGGGCCATCAAACCGAAGACAGTGCTCACCAGCATCACGCTCACCATTCCCGCCGCTTCAATCGAACAGCTCCAGGACATCCTCAAGAAGATGCCCGAAGGCCTGACGCTCGGTCTCTCGCTGCAGAAGGAAGACGAGTGAGTGCGCTTGCACCCGCGCTGTTGCGACAGCTGACGCAGGCG
>JBBQVF010000028.1:0-38319 GCA_038211805.1 Burkholderiales bacterium
GCGGCCGTGGCGCCGTTCAGGGCGGGGCCCGCGAGCACACGGCGAGGATCCGCGCCACCGCCACGATCGCCTCCGCGCCTCGCGCACCCCGCCCTGCCCGACCCCACAGCCCCGGCCGGGTGCAGCAGGGTTTGTCGCCGCCCAGACGGCGCCACGGCCGCCCGGCGTGGGTCTCGCTCACCCGGCCGGCGGTGGTCTCGGCGTTGTCTTGTCGCCCGCCCACCACCGCTGTTGCCGCCAGGCCGGGGCTGGGGGGTCGGGCAGGGCTTGGCACGCGAGGCGCGGGCCCGATGCTTCGCGGGCACCGGCCTGTGGCGTGTGCTCGCGTGCCGAGCCCTGAACGGCGCCACGGCCTCGGCCTGGCCACCACCACGCCCAAAGGCGGTGGTCTTTGCAGCAGACCGTCGCAACGACAGCAAAGAGCCGTCAACCGCCACTCAACCGATCGCCATGCCGCATGGCAACGTCGTCAGACGTCGGCCAGCACCCGCACGTGCGCCACCACGCTGCGCGCCAATGCCGACAGTGCGTAGCCGCCCTCCAGGCAGGACACGATGCGCCCGCCGCAATGGCGGTCGGCCAGGTCCTTCAGCCGGCGGGTGATCCACTCGTAGTCGGCTTCGACCAGGCCCAGTTGGCCCAGGTCGTCTTCGCGGTGGGCGTCGAAGCCGGCGCTGATGAACAGCATCTGCGGGCGGAATTCTTCGAGCCGCGACATCCACATCACGTCGATGATCTCGCGCACCTCCATGCCGCGGGTGTACGGCGGAATCGGCACGTTGACCATGTTGGTGCCCTTGGGCACCGCACCGCTGTTGGGGTAGAGCGGGTGCTGGAAGAAGCTGGCCATCAGCATGCGATCGTCGCCGGCGATGATGTCCTCGGTGCCGTTGCCGTGGTGCACATCGAAATCGATGATCGCCACGCGTTCCAGGCCCAGCACGTCCAGCGCGTGGCGCGCGGCAATGGCCACGTTGTTGAAGAAACAGAACCCCATGGTCTCGTCGCGCGTGGCGTGGTGGCCGGGCGGGCGGGTCGAGCAGAAGGCGTTTTCGACCTCGCCCCGGAACACCGCCTCGGTGGCCGCCACCGCCGCGCCGGCCGAGCGCAGCGCCGCGCGCCAGGTGCCGGCGCAGACCACGGTGTCGGGGTCGAGGTGGCGCGACTCGCCAGTGGCCTGTACTTGCTCCATGAATTCACGCAGCTGGGTCACGTAGTTGGCGGAGTGGGCACGCTCGATCTGCTCGATCGTGACCAGTGGTGCCTCGCGGTGGTCGAGCGCGATGTCCAGGCCCGACGCGAGCAACTGGTCGCTGATCGCGTCCAGCCGTTGCGGGCATTCAGGGTGACCTGCGCCCATGTCGTGCAAACGGCACTCGGGGTGGCTGTAGAAGGCGGTGGCCATGGCTTGTCTCGAATCGTTTTCCGGTATGGTGCCCCGCATGGCTGAATTCAACCTTGCGCAGCGCTTGTCTCAGCTGACAGACCAGATTAGCACGGTCATCGTGGGCAAGAAGCCGCAGATCGAGGACTGCATCGCCTGCTTGCTTGCGGGCGGTCACCTGCTGATCGAAGACGTGCCGGGTGTGGGCAAGACCACGCTGGCGCACGCGCTGGCGGTGTCGCTGGGGCTGCGCTTCTCGCGGGTGCAGTTCACCGCCGACCTGATGCCGTCCGACCTGGTCGGGGTCAGCGTGTTCGAGCGCAGCAAGGAGGCCTTCACCTTCCACCCCGGCCCGGTCTTCACCCAGGTGCTGCTGGCCGACGAGATCAACCGGGCCGGCCCCAAGACCCAGAGCGCGCTGCTCGAAGCGATGGAGGAACACCAGGTGACGGTGGAGAACGAGACCCGGCCGCTGCCCAGGCCGTTTTTCGTGATCGCGACGCAGAACCCGAGCGACCAGCTGGGCACTTACCCGCTGCCCGAGAGCCAGCTCGACCGCTTCCTGATGTGCATCACGCTCGGCTACCCCGACCGCGCCAGCGAGCGCGCGCTGCTGGCCGGCGAGGACCGCCGCCACCTCGTCGAACGGCTGGGCGCGGTGATGCCGCCCGCCGAGCTGGCGCTGGCCCAGGCCGCGGTGCAGCGGGTGCATGTTGCCGACTCGCTGCTCGACTACCTGCAGGCGCTGATCGCCGCCAGCCGCTCGGGCCAGTGGTTCGTCGACGGCCTGAGCCCGCGCGCGGGCATCGCCATCCTGCGTGCCGCCCGGGCCCGGGCCTTGCTGGCCCAACGCGACTATGTCGCCCCCGACGACCTGCAGGCCATCCTGCCGCAGACCGCGGCGCACCGGTTGTTGCCGGTGGCCAGCGCCGGCCGCGGCCGGGTCGAGCAGGTACGGGCGATGGTGGAGGCGGTGGGTATTCCGTGACTCGCCGCAGAAGCGTCTGATGCGCCGAAGGATTCGACGATGGTTCGAAAACCGGCTGTCGCGCAGCGACAGTTGCACGCTGACCCAGCGCAACCTCTACATCCTGCCCACCAAGGCCGGCTGGAGCTTCGGCGTCACGTTGGCATTGATGCTGGTGGCGGCGATCAACTACCAGCTGAACCTGGGCTACGCGCTGACCTTTCTGCTGGGCGGTGCGGCGCTGGTGTCGATGCACCAGACCCACGCCAACCTGCGCCGGCTGGCCCTTCGGATCAAGCCACCGGCGCCGGTGTTCGCCGGTGAGCCGGCCACGCTGGAGATCGTCTTCGACAACCCCGGCGGCGAGCGCCACGGCGTCGGCCTGGGCCTGTACGCAGCGCACCGCGGGGGCATGGCCTTCTGCGACGTGCCGGCCCAGGGCAGCGCGCAGCTGCAGCTGCGCTTCACGCCGCTGCGGCGTGGCCGCCATGCGCTGCCCACGCTGCTGGTCGAGACCCACTTTCCGCTCGGCCTGTTCCGCGCCTGGACGGTGTGGCGGCCGGCCGCGCAGGTGCTGGTCTACCCGGCGCCCGAATTGCCGGCGCCGGCCCTGCCGGCCAGCCACGCCCATGCCGGCGGCGACCCCGCCGCGCGCCAGGGCGCCGGCAGCGAGTTCGACGGCGTGCGCGCTTACCGCCGCGGCGACACGCTGCGCCAGGTGGTGTGGAAGAAAGTGGCGCGCACTGGCGAGATGGTCAGCCGCGACACCAGCGCCAGCACCGCCCAGACCCTGTGGCTGGACTACGCGGCCGCCGGCGATGGCCGCGGCCTCGACCACCCCGAGCAGCGCCTGTCACGGCTGGCCACCTGGGTGCTGGCGGCCGAGCGCGGCGGCCTGGCCTTCGGCCTCAAACTGCCCGGGCTCGACCTGGCTGCAGCCGGCGGCGAGGCGCAGCGGCGCGACGCGCTGACCGCGCTGGCACTGTGGCAGCCGCAGCGCCGACCGGGCAGCGGCACCGGCAGCGGTGCCGCCCAGGTCGGCCACTGACCATGCGCGATTCCACCGCCCTGCCCCGGCGCGCGGCCTGGCGCGACCGGCTGCTGGCCTGGCGCCAAGGGCCGCGCGACACCCGCGACACGCTGTTTCAGCTGGCGTTGATCGCCTGGATCGTGGCACCTCACCTCGGCCACCTGCCGCTGTGGTGCGGCCTGCTGACCACCGCGGTGCTGGCCTGGCGGGCCTGGCTGGCGCTGGGCAACGGTGCGCTGCCCAGCCGCTGGCAGGTCGGCGCAGTGCTGCTGGTGGCTGTCGGGCTGACCGCCTGGACCGAGCGCACGCTGCTGGGCAAGGAGGCCGGGGTGACGCTGCTGGTCGTGCTGATGGCGCTGAAGACGCTGGAGCTGCGCGCCCGTCGCGATGCGATGGTGGTGTTCTTCCTCGGCTTCTTTCTGGTGCTGACGCACTGCCTCTATTCGCAGTCGCTGCTGACCGCACTGTCGATGCTGGTCTCCACCTGGGGCCTGTTGACGGCGCTGGTGCTGGCCAACATGCCGGTGGGGCGGCCGTCGCTGCGCCGCGCCGGCGCGTTGGCGGCGCGGTCGGCGCTGCTGGGCCTGCCGCTGATGGTCGCGCTGTTCGTGCTGTTTCCGCGCTTCGGTCCGCTGTGGGGCCTGCCGCAGGACAGCGGCGGGCGCACCGGCCTGTCGGGCACGCTGCGCCTGGGCGGCGTGGCCGACCTCGCCAACGACGACAGCATCGCCTTCCGGGTGCGCTTCGAAGGCGCCGGGCCGCCACCCGAGGCGCTGTACTTCCGCGGCCCGGTGCTGTCGCGCTTCGACGGGCTGGAGTGGACGCCGTCGATCTTCGCCACCCGGCGCCATGCCGAGCGCGCCACCGACCTGCGCACCGGCGGCGTGCCGGTGGGCTACGAGATGCTGCTCGAACCGATCCGCCTGCCGCTGCTGCCGCTGCTGGAGGCCACGCCGGACGGCCCCGGCAGCGCGCCCCGGCTGGCGCCGCCGCAGCGCTGGCAGGACTGGCAGCCCTGGCTCGGCCACGACCTGCAATGGCACACCGCGCGGCTGGTCGGTGAACGGCTGCGCATCCAGGCCCAGGCCTGGACCCGCTTCAGCCACGGCCAGCAGGCCGACGAAAGCGAGCTGTTCGCGGCCAAGTCGCTGCCGCCGGGCTTCAACCCGCGCACCGTGGCCTGGGCCCGGCAGATGCGGGCCCAGCTGGGCCCGGCCGATGCCCGCACGCTGGCCGCCGCACTGGCCGCGCACATCCGCCAAACCGACTACATCTACACCCTGCAGCCGGGCAGCTATGGCGGCGACGCCATCGACGAGTTCTGGCTCGACCGGCGCGAGGGTTTCTGCGAGCACTTCGCCAGCGCCTTCGTGGTGGTGATGCGGGCGATGGACGTGCCCGCGCGCATCGTCACCGGCTACCAGGGCGCCGAGCCACCGGACGAGGACGGATGGCGCACCGTGCGCCAGCGCCATGCCCACGCCTGGGCCGAGTACTGGGACGAACAGGCCGGCTGGATACGCGCCGACCCCACCTCGGCGGTGGCGCCAGAACGGGTGCGCGCCGGCCGGCCGCTGCAGGCGCCGCCCGGCCTGGTGGCAGGTGCGATCAACCGCATGAACCCGGCCCTGCTGAGCCAGATACGCCGCGCCTGGGAGCTGGCGGACAGCCGCTGGACCCAATGGGTGATGGGCTATTCCAGCGCCCGCCAGTTCAACCTGCTGCAGCGCCTGGGCGTCGCCGAGCCTGACTGGACCGACCTGGCGCGGGCACTGGTGGGCCTGCTGTCGCTGGCTGCCGGCGCCGGCGCGGTGTGGGCCTGGCTGGACCGTCGCCGCCAGGACCCCTGGCAGCGCCTGCACCAGCGCCTGTGCCGCCGGCTGCAGGGCATCGGCGTGGCGGCGCTGCTGCACCACCCGCCGCGCACGCTGGCGGCCCAGGTGCGGCAGCGCCACGGTGTTGCAGGTGAAGCGCTGGCGCAAGCGCTCGACTCGCTGGACCGGCAGCGTTATGCCACCGGCGGGCGACGCCTGCCCGCGCGCACCTGGTGGCCGGCTGCGGCGCGCGAAATCGCCCGCCTGCGCGGACCGGGTTGACCCAGGCCGGCCCCGTGGCGGGGCCGGTGGCGCCGGGATAATCGGTCGCCATGAACCGCCCCGCCCTGCCGCCCCCCCGCTCCCTGGCCCAGGGCCTGCTGATCGCCCTGACGGGCTTGTCAATCGGCCTGTCCGCGCAAGCGCCTGCAGCGGCCGCCACCGCGCCCGTGGTCAAGCCCGCGGCCAAGCCCAAGGCCAGTCCGACCCATCAGCCCAAGCCGACCAGGACCGCCGCTGCCAAGCCCAAGCCGGTGGTCAACGACCGCGATCCCGATCAAGTGACCTACGGCAGCCGCGAAGACGTGCTGGCGCTGGCCGACCAGCTGGCCGCGCAGCACGGGCTGGCGCCCGACTGGGCACGTGCCCAGCTGGCGCAGGCGCGCTACCAGCCGGCGGTAGCGCGGCTGATCATGCCGCCGCCGGCCGGCACGGCGAAGAACTGGGCCGCCTACCGTGCGCGTTTCATCGAGCCCGAGCGGCTGCGCGCCGGCGCCGCCTTCTGGTCGGCCCACGAAGCCTGGCTGGACGCCGCCGAACAGCGCTACGGCGTGCCGGCGGCCATCGTGGTGGGCATCATCGGCGTCGAGACCTTCTACGGCCGGGTCACCGGCAACTTCCGCGTGCTGGATGCGCTGGCCACGCTGAGCCTGGATTTCCCCAAGGGCCGCAAGGACCGCAGCGCCTTCTTCCGCGACGAGCTGGGCCAGTTTTTGAAGCTGGCGCACAGCGAGCAACTGGTGGCCACGTCGGTCAAGGGCTCGTTCGCCGGGGCGATCGGGCTGGGCCAGTTCATGCCGGGCAGCATCAACCGGTTCGCGGTCGACTTCGACGGCAACGGCCACATCGACATGGCCGCGGGCGGGGCCGGGTCGGTGCCGGACGCGATCGGCAGCGTCGCCCGTTACCTGGCCGAACACGGCTGGCAGCGCGGTATGGCGACGCACTTCGCGGTCAAGCCGCCGGTCGACAGCACCGACCGCGCCGCGCTGCTGGCGCCCGACATCCTGCCCAGTTTCAGCGCCGGCCAGTTCAACGATCGCGGCGCCGAACTGGAGCCCGCGGGCGCCGCCCACGCCGGTCCGCTGGCGCTGGTGGAACTGCAGAACGGCGACGCCGCGCCCAGCTATGTCGCCGGCACGCAGAACTTCTATGCGGTGACGCGCTACAACTGGTCGAGCTACTACGCGCTGGCGGTGATCGAGCTGGGGCAGGCGGTGGCGGCTGCACGCAGCGCGGCGCGCTGACCTGAGCTGTGCAGCGCGGCGTGCTGACCAAATCTGTGCAGCGCGGCGCGCTGACCGGAGCTGTGCCGCCCTGTCAAACAGTCAAAGAGTCGATCAGTCGATCAGCCGCGCAGCCGCTTGACTGCCAGCACCGCGCCCAGCACCAGTGCGCCCGCGAGCACGCCCACCAGCGCATCGACCGCCAGCGACAGCCCCCACGCCAGCGCAGGAGCGAAGCCGGCCGTCCAGCCTTCGACGGCATGGTGCAGCGGCGCGATGCCGTGGCTGAGGATGCTGCCACCGACCAGGAACATCGCGGCGGTGCCGACCACCGACAGCGTCTTCATCAGCGCCGGGGCGGCCCACAGCAGGCCGCGGCCCAGCGCCTGCTGCAGCGCGCTGGCGCGCTGGCTGAGCCAGAGACCGGCATCGTCGAGCTTGACGATGCCGGCCACCAGGCCGTAGACGCCCGCCGTCATCAGCAGCGAGATCGCCACCAGCACGCTGAACTGCTTGCTCAGCGGCTCGGCGGCCACCGTGCCCAGCGAGATCACCACGATCTCGGCCGACAGGATGAAATCGGTGCGCACCGCGCCCTTGATCTTGTCGCTTTCGAGCGCGACAAGGTCGACTTGCGGATCGGCCAGCGCCTTGACCATCGCCGCGCGCGCGGCAGCGTCTTCAGCCGGGGGATGCAGGGCCTTGTGGGCCAGCTTCTCGAAGCCCTCGAAGCACAGGTAGGCGCCGCCCACCATCAACAGCGGCGTGATCAGCCACGGCGCCACCGCGCTGATGGCCAGCGCCGCCGGCACCAGGATGGCCTTGTTGAGCAGCGAGCCGCGCGCCACCGCCCAGACCACCGGCAGTTCGCGGTCGGCCTTGACGCCGGTGACCTGCTGGGCGTTGAGCGCCAGGTCGTCGCCCAGCACGCCGGCGGTCTTCTTGACCGCCACCTTGGACATTGTGGCCACATCGTCCAGCACGCTGGCAATGTCGTCGAGCAGAAGCAGCAGGCTGAAGGCCATGGCGGAACCGGCAAGGGAAAACGCCGATGCTAGCCGGTGACCGCAGCGTGGCCCTGTCCGCGGTGCATCTGCGCCTCCCGGCAGCCCCTCCGCCGCGCCAACGTGGAACTCAGCGGCTTCAGCGGCTTCAGCGGCTTCAGCGGCTGCGGCAACTCAACGGTTCAGCGGCCCTGCTTGGCAACCGCGTCGTTGATGGCGTCCAGCGCCTGGCTGTATTCGCCGATGCTGCGGCGGCACTCCGCCAGCATCTTGACGGTGGATTTCAGGTAGGCCTGGCATTCCAGCAGCGCCACGCGGTCGAGCCGGCCGATCACCAGCACGTCGCCGTAGGTCATGCCGTCGCGCACCGGTTGCGGCGCCGCGCAGGCCAGCGCCAGCGTCGCATCGTCGACCGAACAACCCACCGGCTTGACGGCCTTGGGCAGCGTGGGCGCACAGGCCTGCAAGAGCAGGCAGACCAGCACGCCGGCCATCGGCATGGCGCCGCGCGCCGCGCGGACCAGCCGAGTGCCTTCTTGCTGCGGACGGCGCAATCCGCCCTCGGGGCAGCGAGGCGTTGTCATGGCGCCACCACCCGCAAGTCGGCCAGCAGGTAGGCGGGCACCTCCCGCTTGGAGCAATCGACGCCGACGCTCTCGGTCTCGGCCTTCGTGGCGCGGCCTTCGGCCTCGGCGATGCGGCCGAGCAGCAGGTTGCGCTCTTCGGGGCTCTTGGCGTTGGCCAACTGCCCCTTCAGATTGGCAGCGGTCTGGCGTTCGGCGCCAGCAGTCTTGTTGAGCGTCTGGATGCGGTTGTCGCGGTCGGCCAGCTTCTGGTTGAAACCGACGGTCTGGGCATCGAAATGGGTGCGCAGCGTCTTCACCTCGGCCTCGCGCTCGGCGCTGATCAGCTTGAGCTTGTTGTCCGCCTCGGCCTGGATGCGGTCGCGTGCGACGGTGGCCTCCTCGCCCAGTTTCTGCGCCGCCACCAATGCCGCCTTGGCGTCCTTGCCCGACCAGTTGCCGGCCGTCCAGCCCGCACCTGCCGACAGCGCGATCAGGATCAGGTAGATCAGGTTCTGCATGGCACCCCCTCCTTGGTTTGATCGCCAGGATGCTGACACGATTCAGCCCACCCGTCGATGCGCATGCCCCCCAAGAACCGCGCAGCGCTTACCGGGACAAGGCCAGCTTGACGCCGAAGCCCAGCAACATCGTGCCGGCCACGCGGTTGAGCCAACGCGTGGCGGTGGGGCTGGCACGCAGCCGCTCGGCGAAGTGCCAGGTCAGGCCCACCGCCAGCGCACCGTACAGCAACGTCAGCGCCGCCACCGTGGCAGCCATGAAGGCGAAGGTCGGCAGGCCCTGGTGTTGCACCGGGTCGACGAACAACGGGAAGAAGGCCATGTAGAAGACGATCGCCTTCGGATTGAGCAGGGTGATCATCAGCGCCTGGCGGAAGTATTGGCCGGCGTGGATTTTCAGCACCGGCGCGTCACCAGGCCGGGCGGTGATCATCCGCCAGCCCAGCCAGGCCAGGTAGGCCGCGCCCAGCCATTGCACGCCGGCAAACAGCACCGGCGAGGTCGCCAGCAGCGCGGCCACGCCGGCCACCGCCAGCCAGATCAGCACCTGGTCACCGGCGATCACGCCCAGCGTGGCCGCCAGCCCGCCGGCCAGCCCGCCCTTGCCGGTCGACGTGATCAGCGCCAGGTTGCCGGGGCCGGGGATCGCCAGGAACACAATCACCGCCACCACGAACGCACCGTAATCCGTCACCCCGAACATGCCGGCCCCTTGCCTGCGAAGAAGCCGACCATGATGCCAGCCCCCGCCGGCCACCCGAAAGAGGACGAGATCGAGTTCAGCGCGATCCGCGCCCAGGGCGCGGGTGGCCAGAACGTCAACAAGGTCAGCAACGCGGTGCACCTGCGCTACGACATCACTGCGTCCAGCCTGCCCGACGCGGTGAAGGCGCGGCTGCTGGCCACCGGCGACCAGCGCATCAGCGGCGACGGCGTGATCGTGATCAAGGCGCAGGACCACCGCAGCCTGGAGCGCAACCGCGCCGACGCGGTCGAGCGGCTGCGCCAGATGATCGCGATCGCCGCCCACGTGCCCAAGGCGCGGCGGGCGACCAAGCCGACCAAGGGCTCGCAGCGCCGCCGGGTGGAGGGCAAGGTGCAGCGCGGGCAGGTGAAGTCGCTGCGCGGCAAGGTCAGCAGCGACTGACCGCGCCCGCGGCCGGCCCAACCCACCTGCCAGGCCCGCCCACCGCGTTGACCTGCCGGCGCCGGCTCAAGCCGGGCGCCAGGGCGACACCAGCCGCAGCCACTTGCGTGCCGGCAGCCGGTACTTGGCCTGGATCGCGTCGGCGCGGGCGGTCAGCGTGTCGCGGTCGGGCACCTCGACCTCGCGCCCGGCCACCAGCACGGTGTTGCCCTCGACGGTGGGCGCCAGTTGCCACACCTGGGTGGCCCCGAAGGCCGCCGCCACCCGCGCCGCGCTGCGCTCGAAGCTGGCGTCGCGGCCGAACAGGTTCACCGTCATCAGCCCACCCGGGGCCAGCACACCGCGGCAGGCGGCGTAGAACGCCTCGTCGTCGAGCACCGGCGCGGCCGCCTCGTGGTCGTAGAGGTCGACGCACAGCGCGTCCACGGTGTCCAGGTGCTCCTGCCGCGTCACCCAGCGGGCGGCGTCGTCCTGCACCACCTGCAGCCGCGCGTCGTCCCCCGGCAAGTGAAACCACAGCTTGTTGGCGGTGATCACCGTCGGGTTGATCTCGACCACCGTGGTGCGCCAGCGCATCGCCTGGTGGGTGAAGCGGGTGATCGCCCCGGCGCCCAGGCCCAGCTGCACCGCATGGCCCTCGGTGGGTGCGTCGGCGGGCCGCCACAGCAGCCAGGCCATCATGCGCTGGATGTATTCAAGCTCGAGCTTGCGCGGGCTGTGGATGCGCATGGCGCCCTGCACCCACTCGGTGCCCAGGTGCAGGTAGCGCACGCCATCGAATTCACTGAGGGTGGCGCCGGCGAGTTTGGTCTGGGGTCTTTTGGGCAGGGTCATGAGATTGCGTGGGCGTCGAACACTGCGCGCCAGGCGGCCAGTTTGCGCTCGAACGACCAGCTGGCGTTGGCCGGGCTGGTCGACGGCAGCCGGTAGACCGGCCGACCCAGCGCCTCGGTCACCCGCCGGGCCCGCGCCGATTCGCCGCCGTTGTGGGCGATCGCCTGCAACAGCGGCAGGCGCTCGGCCAGGCCGGCCAGGTCATTGGGCACGGCAGCCTCGATCGCGCTGTCCAGGCTGCCCTCGCGGCGGCACGCGGCATAGACATCCCACAAGCCCAGGCCATGGGCCTGCATCACTGCCAGCCGCTCGGCATAGGGCCATGCGGGCAGATCGACCTGCCACAGCGCCGCCAGGATCGGCCAGAAGTGGTTGCGCGGGTGGCCGTAGTACTGCTGCGCCCGCAGCGACGCCAAGCCCGGAAAGCTGCCCAGCACCAGCAGCCGCGTGCACGGCCCGGCCACCGGCGCCAGGCCTTGCAACAACGGCAACGCGGCCGCGGGACCACCGCCGCTTGCTATGCTGCAAGCGCTGTTTTTCGGCATCAAAACGAGAAGTCCCGCATGAACATGGAAGCCATTGTCGATTTCGTCAGCACCCAGGGTGCTGACTTCGCGTTGAAGTTGCTCGGCGCGCTGGTCGCCTGGGTGGTGGGGCGCTGGATCATCGGGCTGGTGATCAAGGCCTTCGGTGCCGCGATGGCCGCCGGCAAGAAGATCGACGCCACGCTTGCGAACTACCTGAAGTCGATCCTGGGCGTGGTGCTGAACATCATCCTGGTGCTGGCGGTGCTGGACATCTTCGGCGTCAAGACCACCAGTTTCGCCGCCCTGCTGGCCGGCGCCGGCCTGGCCATCGGTGCCGCCTGGAGCGGCCTGCTGGGCCACTTTGCCGCGGGCATCTTCATGCAGGTATTGCGGCCGTTCAAGGTGAGCGATTTCGTGCAGGCCGGCGGCGTCACCGGCACGGTGCACGAGATCGGCCTGTTCGGCACCACCATCGTCACCCCCGACAACGTGATGACCATCGTCGGCAACAACAAGATCTTCAGCGAGAGCATCCAGAACTACTCGACGCTGCCGCACCGCCGCGTCGACTGCCTGGCCAAGGTGGCCAACAGCGTCGATCCGCTCGACGCGATCGCCCGCCTGCGGCCGGCCATCGCGGCCATCCCCAACGTGATGAAGACGCCGGCGGCCGACATCGAAATCCTGCAATTCACGCCCGAGGGCCCGCTGCTGGCAGTGCGCCCGTACTGCCACACCGACCACTACTGGCAGGTCTATTTCGACACCCACAAGGCGGTGGTGGCCACCTTCGGCGCAGCCGGCTACCCGGTGCCCGACACCCCGCTGGCGCCGCGCAACCGCGACTGATCGGCCGCTGGCCGCGGCGCTGCCGCCAGGGGCGGCCACGCCCGGTTGGGGGCCCATGCACGGCCCATGCACGGCCCATGCACCGCCCCTCCACGGCCAATGCTCGGCCAATGCCCGGCCACTGCCCGGCCGCCTCGCCGTCACAGCGCGGCCAGCCGGGGCAGCGCGGCCAGCGCGTTGGCCCGGGTGATCGCCGCCGTCTCGGCCAGCGACCAGCCGCGCAACGCGGCCAGGCTTTCGGCGATGCGCGGCAGTTCAGCCGGCTCGTTGCGGTGGCTGGCGCCGGCCGCGCGCTGTGCCGCGCTGCGGTACAGCCACTGCGGCGGGATGTCGGGCGCGTCGGTCTCCAGCACCAGCGCACTCGCCGGCAGCTCGGTGGCCAGCCGGCGGATCTGCAGCGCGCGCTCGAAGGTCAGCGTGCCGCCGAAGCCCAGCCGGAAGCCCATGCCGACGAAGGCCTCGGCCTGCACCCGGCTGCCGTTGAACGCGTGGGCGATGCCCCCGGCCACCGGTATGCGGCGCAGGGCCTGCAACAAGCCATCGGCCGAACGCCGCACATGCAGGATCACCGGCAGGCCGGCGTCGCGCGCCAGCTTCAGCTGGGCGGTGTAGAAACGCTGCTGGCGCAGCGGGTCGAGGCCGGGCACGAAGTAATCCAGCCCGATCTCGCCCACGGCCACCAGCCGCGGGTCGTCGCGGTGGCGGGCCAGCGCATCGGCCAGGCGGTCGAGGTCGTCGTCGGCCGCCTGGCCGACAAACAGCGGGTGGATGCCCAGCGCATAGGCCAGGCCTTCGGCATGGGCCAGCGTGCGCACCGCGTCGAACTGCGCCGCCGTCACCGCCGGCAGCACTTGCAGCCGCACGCCCGCCGCACGGGCGCGGGCCAGCACCGCGGGCCGGTCGGCATCGAACTCGGGGGCGTCGAGGTGGCAGTGGGTGTCGATCCATGCCGGCGCCGGCGAAGCGCGCAGGGACGCGGTCTGGACGACCGTGGCGGGCGAGTCGGGCGAGTCGGGCTGCTGCGGCATGGCGCGATGATGCCCCGGCAGGCCGGGCCCGCGGGAAGCAGACTCGCTGCAAGGCCATGCGCGCCGTGCTACCGTCATTCTGGGCAGTCCGCTGGTGGCTGCTGGAGCCGTTGACGATGGCCCGCACGCCGCTTTACAGCCGATCCCCGCAGACTGCCGCGCCGGCTTCGCCGAACCGGCCCGATGGGTCTGACGGACCGAACGTGATGAACGTGACGACCGTGATGAATGCGCCGAATGCGCCGATTCCGCCAAATGGACCGGAGGAGCAGCGTGCGTCACACGGTGCGTACGGGCCACCGCCTCTCGCCGTCGCAGGCGCGGCGCTGGCGGCCGACGCAGCGCCGGCGCCGGGCCGCTGGTGGCGTCTGCGCCGGCACGAGCGGCTGCTGTGGGCGTTGGCGCTGGTGGCCGGGCTGGTGGTGGCCGGCTGGCCGGCCTGGACCGCCCAGGTCAAGCGACCGCTGAACTTCGCGCAGATCGACGCGGCGCTGCGCGAATCCATTGCCAAGGATCCGTTGGCCGCGGCCGGTGCGGCCGCCTACGAAGCCATCCTGCCGTCGGTGGTGCGGGTGGTCGGCGAGCCGGCCCCGCCGCCGCCCGGCAGCGCAGCGGACGCGGCGCGAAAACGCCAATTGGGCCAATCGGGTCAAGGGGGCCAATCGGGTCAAGGGGGCCAAGCGGGCCAATCGGGCCAATCGGGCCAAGGGGCTGCGGCCAAGCCGCCGGCCGGCCATCCCCCCACCGACGACGACGACACGATGGCCGGCCGCAGCGTGGGCACTGGGGTCGTCATCGTCGACAAGGGCCTGATCCTGACCAACCTGCATGTGGTGGCCGGTGCGGCGCGGATTCTGGTCAACTTCGCCGACGGCAGCCAGAGCGAGGCCAAGGTGGTCAGCCTGCAACCCGAAAACGACCTGGCGGTGCTGCAGGCGCTGACCATCCCCGACGACCTGCACGCGGCCACGATGCGCTCTACCTCGGGACTGGCGCCAGGTGATGCGGTGCTGGCGGTGGGTTTTCCGTTCGGCATCGGGCCCTCGGCATCGCAGGGCGTGGTGTCGGGGCTGAAGCGCGAATTCCGCTCGCCCGAAGGCAAGCGCATCCTGACCAACCTGATCCAGTTCGATGCCGCCGCCAACCCCGGCAATTCGGGCGGCCCGCTGGTGACGATGGACGGCCACGTGGTCGGCATCGTCACCGCGATCATGAACCCCAGCCAGCAGCGCACCTTCATCGGCATCGGTTTCGCGGTGCCGATCGAAAACGCCGCCGCCGGTGCCGGCCTGCCGCCGTTCTGAACCCACCTTTCACGCCCGCCCCGCATGAACACAACTCCTGTCATCGCGCCAGAAACTGCTCCCTTGATGGAGCGCATCCTCTACGAGGTCAAGCGCGTCGTGGTCGGCCAGGACCGCTTCCTCGAGCGGGTGATGGTCGCGCTGCTGGCGCAGGGCCATCTGCTGGTCGAGGGCGTGCCCGGCCTGGCCAAGACACTGACGGTGCGCACGCTGGCCGCCACGCTGCGCGGCAGCTACAAGCGCATCCAGTTCACGCCCGACCTGGTGCCGGCCGATCTGGTCGGCACCCGCATCTACAACCAGAAGACCGGTGAATTCGGCACCACGCTGGGCCCGGTGTTCGCCAACCTGCTGCTGGCCGACGAGATCAACCGCGCGCCGGCCAAGGTACAGAGCGCGCTGCTCGAAGTGATGCAGGAACGCCAGGTCACGATCGCCGGCGAGGCCCACAAGGTGCCCTCGCCTTTCATCGTGATGGCCACCCAGAACCCGATCGAGACCGAAGGCACCTACCCGCTGCCCGAGGCCCAGGTCGACCGCTTCATGATGAAGGTGCTGGTCGACTACCCCAGTGACGAGGAAGAGTTCGTCATCGTCGAGCGGGTGATCGGGCCGCCCATCGTGGCGCAAGCCGTCGCCAGCACCGGCCAGCTGGCCGAGCTGCAATTGGCCTGCAGGCAGGTCTACGTCGACCCCAGCCTGATCCAGTACGCGGTCAAGCTGGTCGGCGCCACCCGCCGGCCCGACCAGTACGGCCTGGGCGAGCTGTCCAAGTACCTCAGCTACGGCGCCAGCCCGCGCGCCAGCATTGCGCTGATCGAGGCGTCGCGCGCGCTGGCCTTCATGCGCGGCCGCGCCTACGTGCTGCCCGTTGACCTGGGCGACCTGGCCGCCGACTGCCTCCGCCACCGCCTGGTGCTCAGCTACGAGGCGCTGGCCGAGGGTCTGACGCCCGACGCGCTGATCCAGAAAGTGATGGCCCGCCTGCCGCTGCCCGACAAACCCCTCCAGCACCAGGCGGCATGAACGAATCCAGCGCTGATCGAAGCCGGCGGGCCCGGCCTCAGTTCACCAAGCCGGCCCGCGATCCCCTCGGGGGATCGGCCGATGGTCCCCTCGGGGGATCGGCCGACGTGCCCGTCGGGCGAGGGGCAGAAGTCACGCTGCTGCAGCGTCTGGAGTGGACCGTGCTGCGCCGCCTCGACGGCCTGCTGCAGGGCGATTACCGCACGCTGTGGCGCGGCGCCGGGCTCGACCTGGCCGACCTGCGCGAATACCAGCATGCCGACGACGTGCGCCACATCGACTGGAACGTCACCGCCCGGTTGCAGGTGCCGCATGTGCGGCAGTTCACCGAGGACCGCGAGCTCACCGCCTGGTTTCTGATCGACCTGTCGGGCAGCGTCGACTTCGGTTCGGGCGACCGCACCAAGCTGGCGGTCGGCGAAGGCTTCGTGGCGGCAGTGGCGCGGCTGCTCACGCGCCACGGCAACCGGGTGGGCGCGGTGCTGTACCACCCGGGCGCCGAGACGCAGCAGACCGTGCTGCCGCCGGGGCTGGGCCGCATCCAGGTGCTGCAGTTGCTGGCCCGCCTGCGGCAACCGCGCCAACCGGCCACAGCCGCGACGACAAGCCGGCGCGCTGCGGTCGGTCGCCCGCCTGAACGCCCGGCCAGCCGCCCCACCACCCACCCCACCACCCACCCCAACAGCCTCCCCAACACCCTCCCCACCACCCGCCTGGCCGACCTGCTGGGCCGCGCCGAAACCCTGCTGCGGCGCCGCTCGCTGGTGTTCGTGCTGTCCGACTTCATCAGCGAGCCCGGTTGGGGCCCGCCGCTGGGCCGGCTGGCGCGCCGCCACGAGGTGCTGGCGGTGCGCCTGCTCGACCCGCTGGAAATGGCCCTGCCCGACATCGGCCTGCTGACGGTGGAAGACGCCGAGACCGGTGAGCAGCTGCTGGTCGACACCCAGGACGCCGGCTTCCGACAACGCTTCGAGGCGCTGGCAGCCGCGCACGAATCCACGCTGCGCGACCAACTGGCCAGCGCCGGCGTCGACGTGCTGGAGCTGGCCACCGGCGACGACCTGCTCGCGTCGCTGCTGCGTTACGTGGCGTTGCGCCGCCAGCGCGCCCGCGCCGCCTCGGACCACCGCCTGCCCGCTGCCCTGCGCAGCCCGGCGGCCGCCGACGCGCGGCCGGCCGTGCCCGCCTGACCCCCCGGAGCCGCGCCGATGAACTTCCTCTGGCCTGATTGGCTGTGGACCCTGCTGTTGCTGCCCTGCCTGGTGCTGGGCTACCTGGCGCTGTTGAAGTGCCGCAAGAAGCACACCGTGCGGCTGGCCAGCGTGGCGCTGGTCAAGCAGGCGATGGGTGCCGGCCCGGGCTGGCGTCGCCATGTGCCGCCTGCCCTGCTGCTGGCGGCGGTGGCGGTGCTGCTGGTGGCCAGCGCGCGGCCGATGGTCAAGTTGAAACTGCCTTCGCGCGACCAGACCATCATCCTGGCGATGGACGTGTCGGGCAGCATGCGTGCCACCGATGTCAAGCCCAACCGCATGGTGGCCGCGCAAGAGGCGGCCAAGGCCTTCGTCGCCGGGCTGCCGCGCAACGTGCGCATCGGCGTGGTGTCGTTTGCCGGCACCGCGGCAGTGGTGCAGGCGCCCACCCTCAGCCGCGAGGACGTGGTGGCCTCGATCGACCGCTTCCAGATGCAGCGCGCCACGGCGATCGGCTCGGGCCTGATCCTGTCGCTGGCCACGCTGTTCCCCGACGAGGGCATCGACCTGAGCCAGATCACCGGCGCGCGGGCGATGCCGGGGTCGCCCGAGGACAAGAAGGAAAAAAAGCCCTTCACGCCGGTGGAGCCGGGCAGCTACGCCTCTGCGGCGGTGATCCTGCTGACCGACGGCCAGCGCACCACCGGCCCCGATCCGATGGAAGCCGCCAAGATGGCAGCCGAGCGCGGCGTCAAGGTGTTCACCGTGGGCATCGGCACCAAGGCCGGCGAGACCATCGGCTTCGAGGGCTGGAGCATGCGTGTGCGGCTGGACGAAGACACGCTGAAGAACATCGCCAACGCCACCCGCGCCAACTACTTCTACGCCGGCACGGCAGAGGACCTGAAGCAGGTCTACCAGGGCCTGAGCAGCCGGCTGGTGGTCGAGACCAAGGAAACCGAGGTCAGTGCGTTGCTGGCCGCCACCGGCGCGCTGCTGGCGCTGCTGGCCGCGGGCCTGAGCGTGTGGTGGTTCGGCCGGGTGATGTGAGGGCCGGTCCTGCCAGCTGATGTGAGGCCCGGTTCGGGCGGGCCGGTCAGCGCGGCGCCCAACGCCCGACGGCCATGCGAACATCCTGCCAGCCGGCGCCCGACCGCGGCGCCGCAGCCTTCAGGAGACTTCATGGCACACATCGGATTCATCGGCGCATCGGGCCTCATGGGCCACGGCATGGCCCGCCACCTGCTCGGCCACGGCCATGCGCTGCTGCTCACCGTGCACCGCAACCGCGATCGCGTGGCCGACCTGCTGGCCGCCGGCGCCACCGAGGCGGCCAGCGCCGCCGACCTGGCCGCCACCTGCGAGGTGGTGTTCCTCTGCGTCACCGGCTCACCCCAGGTCGAGGCAGCGATCAGCGGGCCCAAGGGCCTGCTGGCAGGGGTGGCCGCTGCCCGGGCGGCAGGGGCGACGCCCAGCCTGACGATCGTCGACTGCTCGACCAGCGAGCCCGACTCGACCACCCGGCTGCGCGCGCTGTGCGCCGAAGCCGGCGTGGTGCTGGTCGACGCGCCGCTGGCCCGCACCCCGGTCGAGGCCGAGGCCGGCCGGCTCAACGTGATGGTCGGCGCCGACCCGGCGGTGTTCGCCCGGCTCGAGCCGCTGCTGCGCTGCTTTGCCGAGAACGTGTTCCACGTCGGCGGGCCAGGCGCCGGCCACATCATCAAGCTGCTGAACAACTTCATCGCCTAGGCCATCTGCACCGCCACCGCCGAGGCCTTTGCGGTCGGCCAGCGCGCGGGCGTCGACCTGCACCAGCTGGTGGCGTTGGTCAGCAAGGGCGCGGTCAACTCGGGCATCTTCCAGGCCATGGCCAAGACGCTGAATGGCGAGCTCGACGGCTTGAAATTCGAGCTGGACAACGCCCGCAAGGACATCCGCTACTACACCCACCTGGCCGAGAATCTGGCCGTGCCCACGGTGGTGGGCGAGGCGGTGCACCAGTCGCTGGTGCTGGCCAGCGCGCTGGGTTATGGCAAGGGCTACGTGCCGGCGCTGGTGCAAGCGCAGGAGAAGCTGACGGGCGCGGTCATCGTGCGGCCGCCTGCCGCTTGAGCCACCGCGCAGGGCCGGGCCATCGGGCGCCCGGCATTGGCGTCATCAGGCGAAGCTGTCGGCCATCAACGCGCTGAACCACTGGTTCATCTGCTCGAAGTGGTCGGTCTTCCAGCCCACCGAGGCCGCCGAAGACGCCGCCACCGGTTTCATCACCCGGGCCACCGGGTCGTACTGGAACACCGCCGTCAGCCAAGAGGCCTGGGTGCGGGTGATGGTCGAATAGCAGGCCGAGTTGGTCACCGGGGCCGGGTCGGGCTGGCCGCCCGACAGGATGCGGGCCAGCGCATCGGCACAGACCTTGGCTTCCTGATTGGCGATGTGGCCGGCCTTGGGCTGGGTGGTGGCGCTGGCGTCGCCGATCACGTGCACCTGGGGCGCGATGGTGCTGGCATAGCTGAGCACGTCGACCGGCGCGAAGCGGCCGCCGTTGGCGGTGCACAAGCCCGTGTTCAGGGCCAGGGCACCGGCGCGCTGCCACGGGATCAGGTTCACCACGTGGGCCTGCACCGGCCCCCCGTTGGTGTAGACGATCATCTGCGAGGTGTCGACCGACGAGATCTCGACGCCGGTGCGGTACTCGATGACGTTGCCGTGCAGACCGTAGAAAGCCTGCGAGAAGTTGTCGCGCTCGGTGACGAAATCGAGGTTGGCGTCCAGCACGATCAGCTTGGCGCGCGGCTTGTTGGCCTTCATCCAGTCGGCGATCAGGCAGGCCCGCTCGTACGGCCCGGGCGGGCAGCGGTAGGGCGCCTTCGGGATCGTCAGCACCGCCACGCCGTTGGTGGGCATGGCCGCCAGCTGCTGGGCCAACAGCGTGGTCTGGGGGCCGGCCTGCCAGGCATGGGGCATGCGGTTGACGTCCAGCAGGCCCGGCACCGCGTCGAAGGTGATGCCGGGGGCCATCACGATGCGGTCGGCAGCCAACCAGGCACCGGTGGCCAGGCGAACACGGACGCCGACCGGATCGACCTCGACCACGTCGCCCTGCACCACGCGAACGCCGTAACGGGTCTTCAGTGCACCGTGGTTGAAGGTCAGGCTGGACATCGTGCGCTGACCGGTCAGCACCAGGCTGCTCATGATGTTGGACAGGTACCTGGCGTTGCGCTCGATCAGCGTCACCTCCACCGCGTCACCCCACAGGCGCAGGTACTTGGCGAGGGTGGCGCCGGCCATGCCACCACCGATCACGATCACCCGCGACTTGGGCGCGCTGGGCGCTGCGACGATGGGCGCAGGCGACTTGGTCTTGCTGGCAGGCCGGTCGTCGGCCAGCACCAGGCCGGCAGGCAGCAACAGGCCGGAAGCGGCCGAGGACATCAGGAATTGGCGGCGATCCATGGCAGGCTCCGGTCAGCGTTGGGTGGACAGCCACTGCGCCAGCGACTGCAGCTGGGCATCGGTGTAGCCCATGACATGGCGGGCCATGATGTTGTCGCCCTCCTTGCCGGACTGGAACTCCTTCATCTCCTTGTACAGCTCGCTGGCCGACTTGCCGGCCAGCGTCTCGAAACCGGGCCCCTTGCCGTTGGTGCCGTGGCACTGGAAGCAGTTGGACGCCAGCAGGCGGCCCGGTGGCGGGGTGATCGTTTGGGTCTGGGTCTGGGCCTGAGCCTCGGGCAGGGTCGGCAGGGCCAGCAGGGCGGCCAGGCCCAGGGCGGACGCCCGCATGCAGGGCAGGGACGGCAAGCGTTTCATCATCGAGGTCTCCGGCGTGACGGCCCATGTGGGCAGATCCCGGGGTGTAACCAGCGCAGCTGAACCGGAGGTGAACCACCAACACGGCGTCACGCCTGTGACATCCGGTGTCACCGATGGCCCAGCGGCCGGCCGATCGGTCATTTCAGGATGGACCTGACCAGCACGCTCAGGCCCTGCGGCGCCGGCGAGCGGTGCAACAGGCCCACGGCAAGGCCAGAATCAGGTCGCCCCACACCACCAGAGCCTCGACATGAGCATCACGCTGCACAGCTTCGACACCCCCAATGGCCGCAAGATCAGCGTCGCACTCGAAGAGATGGGGCTGCCTTACCAGGTGCAGGTGGTCGACATCACCCAGGGCGAGCAGCATGACCCGGCTTTCGCGGCCCTCAGCCCCAACCACAAGATCCCGGCCATCGTCGACCGCGACGGCCCGGCGGGCCGACCCGTCAGCGTGTTCGAGTCGGGCGCCATCCTCTACTACCTGGCGCGCAAGACCGGCCAGTTCATGCCGGCCGATCTGGCCGGGCAGGTGCCGGTGATGGAGTGGCTGATGTTCCAGGTGGGCGGTTTCGGCCCGGCCCCTGGGCAAGTGCACCACTTCATCGGCTTGAACAGCGAAGACGACAAACGCTACGGCCTGGCCCGCTTTATGGCCGAGACCCGGCGGCTCTACGGTGTGATGGACAGCCACCTGGCCGGCCGCGACCACTTTGCCGACGCGCTGTCGATCGCCGACTTCGCGATCCTGGGCTGGGTCTGGCGCCACCAGCGTCACCAGGTGGACCTGGCCGACTTCCCGCAGGTGCGGCGCTGGTACCAGGCCCTGATGGCACGGCCGGCCGTGCAGCGCGGCTTTGCGGTGGCCTTGCGGCGCCCCTAAGCGCCCGGGCGCACCTGCTGGCGGCCCGGCCCGTCGGGGGCGGCTCAGCGGCTGAGTTGCAGCGTGGCGCCGCAGCGCGCCGCCAGCGCAGCGTCGTGCGTCACCACCACGAACGCGGTGCCCTGCTCGCGCGCGCAGTCCATCATCAGCGCGAACACCGCGTCGGCGGTGCCGCGGTCGAGGTTGCCGGTGGGCTCGTCGGCCAGCACGCAGGCCGGCCGGGTGACCAGCGCGCGGGCGATGGCCACCCGCTGCCGCTCACCGCCCGACAGCTGCGCCGGGTGGTGCGCGGCGCGGTCGGCCAGGCCCACCCGCGCCAGCATCGCCCGCGCCTGCTGCCGCGCGGCGGCCACGCTGTCGCGGCGGATGCGCAGCGGCATCGCCACGTTGTCCAGCGCGCTGAACTCGGGCAGCAGGTGGTGAAACTGGTAGACGAAGCCCAGGTGCCGGTTGCGCCAGACGCCCTGCTCGGCCGCGCCGAGGGTGGCCAGGTCGCGGCCCATCAACCACACCCGGCCGGCGCTGGGGGTGTCCAGCCCGCCCAGCAGGTGCAGCAGCGTGCTCTTGCCCGAGCCCGACGCACCGACCACCGCCAGCGTCTGCCCCGCACTGACCTGCAGGTCCACGCCCAGCAGCACCGGCACGTCGAGCCCGCCTTCGGTGAAGCGCTTGGCCAGGCCTTCGGCCCGCAACACGGGATCATTCATACCGCAGCGCCTCGGCCGGCTTGACCCGGCTGGCCCGCCAGCTGGGGTAGAGCGTGGCGACGAAGGCCAGCGCGCCCGAGATCAGCGCGATCGGCAGCACGTCGCTCAGCCGCGGGTCGCTGGGCATGCGGCTGATCAGGTAGACGCTGCTGGGCAGGAACACCGTGCCCAGCAGGCGCTCCAGCGCCGGCACCAGGGTGCCGATGTTGACGGCCACCAGCAGCCCGAAGGCCACCCCGCCCAACGTGCCGATGACGCCGCTGGCCGCGCCCTGGACCACGAAGATGCCCATGATCGAGCGCGGGCTGGCGCCCAGCGTGCGCAGGATGGCGATGTCGGCGCGCTTGTCGGTCACCGTCATCACCAGCGTGCTGACCAGGTTGAACGCGGCCACCGCGACGATCAGCGTCAGGATGATGAACATCAGCCGCTTTTCCAGCTGCACCGCGTCGAACCAGTTGCGGTTGGTACGGGTCCAGTCGCTCACCAGCAGGCCGGGCGGCATCGCGTCCGCCAGTTGCTGGCCCACGGCGCGGGCCTGGTGCAGGTCGGCCAGCTTCAGCTGCACGCCGCTGGCGCCATCCAGCCGGTACAGCCGGGCCGCGTCGTCGAGGTGGATCAGCGCCATGCCGCTGTCGTATTCATAGTGGCCGGCGTCGAAGGTGCCGGCCACGGTGAAGCTCTTGAGCCGCGGCACCGTGCCGGCCGGCGTGACCTGGCCGCCCGGCGCCACCAGCGTCACCTGGTCGCCCACCCGCACGCGCAGGATGCGCGCCAGCTCGCCGCCCAGCACGATGTTCCAGGCGCCCGGCTGCAGCTTGGCCAGCACGCCGGCCTGCAACTGCGCGGCCAGCGGCGTGACCCGGGCTTCTTCAACCGGGTCGATGCCGCGCACGATGGCGCCGCGCATCTCGTCGCCGCGGGCGATCAGCGACTGCATCGCGATGAAGGGCGCGGCGGCGACCACCGCCGGGTTCTTTTTGGCCAGCGCGGCGGTGGCGCGCCAATCCGGCAGCGCCTGGCCCTGCACGTCGAAGACTTCGACATGGGCCACCACGCTGAGCATGCGGTCGGTGACTTCCTTCTGGAAGCCGTTCATCACCGACAGCACGATGATCAACGCGGCCACCCCCAGCGCGATGCCCAGCATCGACACGAAGGAGATGAAGGAGATGAAGCCGTTGCGCCGCCCCGCGCGACCGGCCCGGGTGTAGCGCCAGCCGATCTGCCATTCGTAGGGCAAGTTCATAGGGGCGCGATGCTAACAGCGGCCCTCGGGCGGCATCGGGGAGTGGGCCGAGCGCCGGGCCGCCCCGAGCCGGCCCACGTCCCCTTGGGGGACCGTCCGACGTACACGTCGGACGAGGGGCTTGCTCACTCGGGATAATCGGGCGGACATGCACCTCATCGTTCCCTTTGCCGGCACCGTGTCGGACGCTGGCCGCCAGGCGCTGCAAACGCTGTCGCTGCCCGCCTTGTCCCGCCTGCTGGCCCGCTGGACCCCCGAGGCCACGCTGGGCAGCGACGAATTCAGCCCGAACCCGCCACACGAACAAGCGCTGGCCCGGGCGCTGGGCTGGGCCAGTGGCCCCGACCACGCCCTGCCCTGGGCCGCCAGGCAGGCCGCAGCGCTGGGCTGGCCGATGGCCGAGGCCGCCTGGGGCCTGTTGACCCCGGTGCACTTGCACGTGGGCAGCGACACGATCAGCCTGACCGAACCCCGCACGCTGCAGTTCGACGAGGCCGCCTCGCGCCAGTTGTTCGACGCCGTGCGCCCGCTGTTCGAGACTGAGGGCTTCACGCTGCAGTGGGCCGCACCGCAGCAGTGGCTGGCCACCCACGCCTTGTTCGACGGCCTGGCCACCGCGTCGATCGACCGGGTGATCGGCCGCAACATCGACCCCTGGCTGCCCGAGCAACGCAGTGCCCGGCTGATCCGGCGGCTGCAGAACGAGGTTCAGATGCTGCTGTACACCCACCCGCTGAACGACGCCCGCGACGCCGCCGGCCTGCCCACCGTCAATTCGTTCTGGCTCAGCGGCTGCGGCAAGCTGCCGGCGGTCGCGGTCGCGGGCACGGTCGCGGGCACGGTCGCGGGCACTGTCGCGGGCACTGTCGCGGGCACCGGCTTGGACACCCCTGCAGCAGCCCTGCAAGTCGACGACCGCCTGCGCGAGCCCGCGCTGGCCGAAGACTGGGCCACCTGGTGCGAAGCCTGGCAGGCGCTGGACGCCGGGCCGATCACCGCGTTGCTGGGCGCCGGCGCCAGCGCCCGCCTCACGTTGTGCGGCGAACGGCGAGCCCAGGCCTGGGCACCGGCCGCGCAAGGCCTGTGGCAGCGGCTGTCGGGCGCCTGGCGCAAGCCGTCGGTCCACGCCGCGCTGGAGGCGTTGTGAGCGAGCCGCCTGTTTCCACCCGCTCCACCCGCGATGTGCCGCCGAACCTCCAGGCCCACAGCGCGCCGCCGCCGAACATCCTGGTGCGCGACGTGCCCCCTCGCGTCGCCTACGCACTGGAACAAGCCGGCGTGCACCCTCTGCTGGCCCGCCTGTTCGCGTCGCGCGGGGTGCGCTCGGCCGACGAACTGGACGACGGCCTGGCCCGGCTGCTGCCACCCAGCACGCTCAAAGGCACGGCCGAGGCCGCCCGGCTGCTGGCCGACACCATCGCCGCCGGCCGACGCATCTGCATCGTGGCCGACTACGACTGCGACGGCGCCACCGCCTGCGCCGTGGCGCTGCGCGGCCTGGTGATGCTGGGCGCCGCACCCGCCAGCGTGGCCTACGTGGTGCCCGACCGCGCGGTCCACGGCTACGGCCTGACGCCGGCCATCGTCGACCTGGCGCTGGCGCGTCATCCGCAACAGCCGCCGCAGCTGCTGGTGACGGTGGACAACGGCATCGCCAGCAGTGCCGGCGTGGCCCATGCCCGGGCCCGCGGCCTGCAGGTGCTGGTGACCGACCACCACCTGCCGGCGATCGACACCGCAGGCGCGGTGCAACTGCCCGACGCCGACGTCATCGTCAACCCCAGCCAGCCCGGCTGCGGTTTCCAGAGCAAGGCCCTGGCCGGCGTCGGCGTGATGTTCTACGTGCTGCTGGCGCTGCGCGCCGAGCAGCGTGCACGCGGCCTGTTCGACGCGGCGAACCAGCCCAGGCTCGATGCCCTGCTCGACCTGGTGGCGCTGGGCACGGTGGCCGACGTGGTGCGGCTGGACGGCAACAACCGCCGGCTGGTCGCACAGGGCCTGAAACGGGTGCGTGCCGGGCGCATGCAGGCCGGCGTGGCGGCGCTGTTCACGGCGGCCGGGCGGGTGCCGGCGCGGGCCGCCGGCTTCGACTTCGGCTTTGCGCTGGGGCCGCGCATCAACGCCGCCGGCCGCCTGTCGGACATGACGCTGGGCATCGAATGCCTGACCACCGACGACCCGCAGCGCGCGGCCGACCTGGCCCAGCAGCTCGACGCCATCAACCGCGAGCGGCGCGAGGTCGAGTCCGACATGCGGCTGCAGGCCGAAGTGCTGCTCGACGCGGTGCTGGCCGCCCAGACCGACAGTGCCGCCACGCCACCGGCGCTGGTGCTGTACGACCCGGCCTTCCACGAAGGCGTGGTCGGCATCGTCGCCGGGCGCCTGAAGGACCGGCTGCACCGGCCCACCTTCGTGCTGGCGCGCGGCCAGGACGGGCTGCTGAAGGGATCGGGCCGGTCGATCGCCGGCTTCCACCTGCGCGACGCGCTCGATCTGGTCAGCAAGCGCCACCCCGGCGTGCTGCTGCGCTTCGGCGGTCACGCGATGGCGGCGGGCTGCACGATGGCCGAGGCGGACTGGCCGACCTTTGCCAGCGCGTTGCGGCAGGTGGCGCTGGAATGGCTGCAGCCTGCGGCGCTGAACCGCTGCCTGGCCACCGACGGCCCGCTGGCGGCTGAATATTTCAACCTGTCCACCGTCGCGGCGCTGGACGCGCAAGTGTGGGGCCAGGGCTTCGAGGCGCCGGTGTTCCTCGACGAGGTCGACGTGCTGCAGCAGCGCCTGGTCGGCGAGAAGCACCTGAAACTGCGGCTGCGCCATGCCGGCCAGTTGCGCGACGCGATCTGGTTCGGCCATGCCGAGCCGCTGCCGGCCCGGGTGCGGCTGGTCTACCGGCTCAATGCCGACGAATACCAGGGCCAGCAGCGCTTGCAGATGGTGGTGGAAGGGGCGGTGGAAGGGGTGGTCGACCCGGTGGTCAGCGCGGTGGTCGAAGGGATGTCCGGCGTGCCCGCTGCGGCCCAGCGCCCGGTGGTGGTAGAACCCCGGCCATGATGCCGCGCCTGCTGTCCACGCCAGCCACCCGCCGCCGGCGGCTGGCCGCCCGCTGGCGGCGGTCGGCCTGGCTGACGATGGCCGTCGCGGCCCTGGCGATGACCGCCACTTCGCCGCAAGCCGCCGAGCCCAAGACTGTCGTCGTCGCCCACGGCCTGGTCAACCCCTGGGGCCTGGCCTTCCTGCCGGACGGCCGCATGCTGGTCACCGAGCGGCCGGGCCGCATGCGCCTGGTGTCGGCCGACGGCCAGCTGGGCCCGCCGCTGCCCGGCCTGCCCGGCGTGGTGGCCGAAGGCCAGGGCGGCCTGCTCGACGTGGTGGTCGACCCGCGTTTCGCCACCAACCGGCTGGTCTACTGGGCTTACAGCGAAGCCGGTGACAGCAACAGCGGCAACAGCGGCAACAGCGGCGGCAACAGCACCGCGGTCGCCCGCGCCCGGCTGGACGGCGAGCGCGGCGCGGAGCGGCTGGCCGACGTGCAGGTGGTCTTCCGCCAGGCGCCCAAGGTGGCCAGCAAGCTGCACTTCGGCGCGCGGCTGGCCTTCGCCCCCGACGGCCGGCTGTTCGTCACGCTGGGCGACCGCTTCTCGCGCAAGGACGATGCCCAGTTGCTGGACAACCACCTTGGCAAGATCGTGCGCATCGAGGCCGACGGCCGGGTGCCGGCCGACAACCCGCTGGTCGGCCGCGCCGACGCCCGACCTGAAATCTGGAGCTGGGGCCACCGCAACGTGCAGGGCGCGGCGATCCACCCCGCCACCGGCGAGTTGTGGACCACCGAGCACGGCCCGCAGGGCGGTGACGAGCTCAACCGCGTGCTGCCCGGGCGCAACCACGGCTGGCCGGTGATCACCTACGGCCGCAACTATGGGCTGGGCACCAAGATCGGCGACGGCGCCGAGCGCGCCGACGTGGTGGCCCCGGCAGCCCATTGGGTGCCGACCTCGATCGCGCCCAGCGGCATGGCCTTTCTCACCAGCGACCGCTACCCGGGCTGGAAGGGCCAGCTGTTCATCGGCTCGCTGCGCGCCCAGGCGCTGATCCGCGTCGAGCTGGCCGGCAACACCGTCGTCAAGCAGGATCGCCTGTTGCAGAACCTGAACGAACGCATCCGCGACGTGCGCCAGGGCCCCGACGGCTACCTCTACCTGCTGACCGACAACGCCGACGGGCGGATCTTGAGGGTGATGCCATGAGTCCGCCGGGCCGCCCCAAGGGCGAATACCGCAATGCAAAGCAGGGAGGTTCCTGAATGAGCCATGATCACGATCACCACGACCACCACGACCACCACGACCACGCGGACCGCGCGCGCGGCCGCTCCGAAGCCGTCGCGCATCCCCTCGTGGGATCGGTCGACGCCACCGGCGACCGGGGGGCTCACGTGCATGACCACAGCGAACTGGGCGAGATGGACTTGCGGGTGCGCGCGCTGGAAACCGTGCTGACGCAGAAGGGCTACATCGACCCGGCCGCGCTCGACCTGCTGATCGACACCTACCAGACCCGGATCGGTCCGCGCAACGGCGCCCGCGTGGTCGCCCGGGCCTGGACCGACCCGGCCTATGCCGACTGGCTGCAGCGCGACGCCACCGCGGCGATCGCCTCGCTGGGCTACAGCGGCCGCCAGGGCGAGCACATGGTCGCGGTGTTCAACACGCCGCAACGCCACAACCTGGTGGTCTGCACGCTGTGCAGCTGCTACCCCTGGCCGGTGCTGGGCCTGCCGCCCACCTGGTACAAGAGCGCGCCCTACCGCGCCCGGGCGGTGAAAGACCCAGTCGGCGTGCTGGCCGACTTCGGCGTGGCACTGCCCGCAGGCACCGAGTTCCGGGTCTGGGATTCGACCGCCGAACTGCGCTACCTGGTGATTCCGCAGCGCCCGCCGGGCAGCGACGGACTGCCTGAAGCCGCCCTGGCCGACCTGGTGACACGCGATTCGATGATCGGCACCGGTCTGGCGAAAGCACCCGCACCATGACCTACCAGACCCATGCCGACCTGGGCGGCCGACCGGGCTTCGGCGCGGTGCTGCCTGAAGCCGAAGGCGACCTTTGGCACGAGGCCTTCGAGCCCCGCGCGCTGGCCCTGACACTGGCGATGGGCGCCACCGGGTCGTGGAACATCGACCAGAGCCGCGCCGCCCGCGAGACCCAGCCCGACTACGCCCGCCTCACCTACTACCGCCTGTGGCTGGCCGCGCTGCAGCAGTTGATGGCCGACCGCGGCCAGTTGCTGCCCGACGAAGTGGCCGCCGGCCGCCTGCTGCACCCGCCGGTGCCGGTGCCGCGCGTGCTGGCCGCCGCCGACGTGCCCGCCGCGCTGGCCCGTGGCTCGGCCACTGAACGGCCGGCCACCGACCCTGCCCGCTTCCAGCCCGGCGACCGGGTGCGCACCTGCCAGCAGACACCCGACCACCACACCCGGCTGCCGGCCTATGCCCGCGGCCAGCACGGCGTGGTCGAACGGGTGCACGGCGCGCATGTCTTCGCCGACACCAACGCCCAGGGCCTGGGCGAGCAGCCGCAGTGGCTGTACAGCGTGGTCTTCGACGGCACCGCGCTGTGGGGGCCGCAGGCCACCCCCGGCCTGCGCGTGGCCATCGACGCATGGGAGCCTTACCTCGAAGCGGCCAGCGCGCCGCCATGAACAGCATCGCCATGAACAGCGCCACCCTGATCGACCTGAGCACCTGCCCGGGCCTGCCGTTGGGCCACGCCGACGGCGAAGCCGCTGCCCCGGTCTTCGCCGCGCCCTGGCAGGCCCAGGCCTTCGCGATGACGCTGCAGTTGCACCAGCGCGGCCTGTTCACCTGGCCCGAATGGGCAGCGGCGCTGAGCGCGCAGATTTCACTGGCCCAGCAGGCCGGCGATGCCGACCTGGGCGACACCTACTACGACCACTGGCTGGCCGCGCTCGAAACGCTGGTCGCCGCCAAGGGCGCTGCGCCCGCCGACGAGTTGTCCCGCTGCGCCCGCGCCTGGGACCACGCCGCCGACCGCACGCCGCACGGCCAGCCTGTCGTGCTGCAGCCGGCTGATTTCGCGGCCTGATCGCCGGTGGCCACCGCCCGGCCCGCCGATTTCGCCGCCCAGGTCGAGGCCCTGCGCCCGCAGCTGATGCGGTTTGCCCGCAGCCAGCTGCGCAACGACGCCTGGGCCGAGGACGCGGTGTCCGACACCGTGCTAACCGCACTGCAAAAGCCGGATGCCTTCGCCGGGTCCTCGCAGCTCAAGACCTGGCTGATCGGCGTGCTCAAGCACAAGGTGGTCGACCAGCTGCGCCGCCACAGCCGCGAGGCGACGGTGCTGACGACCGAAGACGGTGAAGACCTCGATGAGTCGCTGTTCGACCGCACCGGCCACTGGACCGACCGGCCGCAGGACTGGGGCAGCCCCGAAGCCGCCTGCGGCCAGCGCCAGTTCTTCGAGGTGCTGGAGGCCTGCTGCGACCACCTGCCCGCCACCCAGGGCCGGGTGTTCATGATGCGCGAGTGGCTGGAGCTGGACACCGAAGACATCTGCAAGGAACTGCAGATCTCCGCGACCAACCTGTTCGTGCTGTTGCACCGCGCGCGGCTCAGGCTGCGCGAATGCCTGCAGCAACGCTGGTTTGCCGACCGCCCTGAAAAGGCGTGAACGCAGGTTGACGCCGTGATCAAGCTCCACCGAACCTGCCGCGACGTGGCCCACCTGCTGCTGGAAAGCCAGGACCGGCCGCTGCAGCCACTCGAATCGGTCTCGCTGCGCCTGCACTGGCTGGTCTGCGAGCGCTGCCGGATCTTCCGCCGTCAACAGCAGCTGATGCGCATGGCGCTGGACCGCTGGCGCGGCTACCGCGACAGCGAGTGACGGCAGCGCGGCCCGGTCGCGGTTGACCGGGTCGCCCCCGCAAGGGTTCACAAGGCGTCGCAAGGGTTCGCCAGGAGTGCACCGCACCAGCACGGCAAGACTGGCCTGCACTTGCAACACCAGACAGGTTCCGCGCACCACCAGACAGCACATCGATACACTCATTTCGAATTTTGTTTGCGGTTGCCTGAGTTTCAAGCGGGCAACCGCCCCGCTGGTCAATGCACAGCACCGCCCACGGAGCCCTATGGCGCAGCTGAAGGTTTTCGCAGCAAATGCCTGGCGCCGGGCGCCGACCCTGTCGGCCCTGGCGCCAGCGCAACGCCGGCCATCCGGGGCATGAAGAAACATCTGTCGTTGACCACACTGACCCGCTGGACTTCCAGCCGATACCTCGGCCCGGCCACGCTGGTGCTGGGCTTGCTGGCGCTGGCGGTCAACGAGATGGGCTACCAGTCGGTCGAACGCCTCGACGAGCAGAACACCGCCATCCTGCGGGTGCGCGTGCTGTCGAACCAGGTGCGGCTGACGGCGCTGATGATGGAGTCGGCCGAGCGTGGCTACATGCTGACTGAGCGAGACGCCTACCTGGAGCCTTACAACGAGATGGAACGGCAGTTCGAGCCCCTGCTTGAACAGGTGCAGGCGATGGCCTGGGTCTATCCCGAGCAACGCGACAAGCTGGAGGCGCTGGCCGAGGCCGCGCGTCGAAAACGATCCGAGATGATCGAGGTGCTCCAACGCTTCCAGACCGGCAATCCGGCGAGCGCGATGGACCTGATGCTGACCGAGATCGGTCGTGAAAACATGGTGCGCATCAACGAGATTGCAGACCTGCTGCGGGTTGAAGAGACCGCGGCCTACAACCGTGTCACGCAGCAGCGCAGCACGCTGCGCTACTGGAGCCGGCTGGGCATCGCCGGCCTGGTGTTGCTGTGCGTGGCCGCGGTGTTCGTGGTGCTGAGGCTCATCGGCCAGCGCGAGCGCTACCTGGCGCTGCTGAGCGCCGAACGCGACAACCTCGGGATCGAAGTGGACCGGCGCACGAGCGAACTGACCGACCTGGCGCAGCACATGCAGCGCGTGCGCGAGGACGAACGCAGCCATCTGGCGCGCGAACTGCACGACGAACTGGGCGGCCTGCTGACGTCGGCCAAGCTCGACATCGCGCGCGTCAAGAAGCGCGTCAGCGACAGCGGCCCGGAGGTCGCCGAGCGCATCCAGCACCTGACCCAGATGCTGGATGCGGTCATCGCACTGAAGCGCCGGATCATCGAGGACCTGCGGCCGTCGTCGTTGTCCAATCTGGGCCTGCAGCGCACGCTGGAGATTCAGTGCAGCGAGTTCGCCCAGCGCTCCGAGATTGCCGTGCATGCCGAGATCGCCGACCTCGAGCTCGACCCCGAGCGGGCCCTGGGGGTCTACCGGCTGGTCCAGGAGACACTGACCAACGTGGCCAAGTACGCGCAGGCGTCCGAGGTCAGCGTGCTGCTGCAGCGCGACGGCGCCAACGCGCGGCTGCAGGTGCGGGACAACGGCTGCGGCTTCGACCCGAACCAGGTGCGCCCGGGCAGCCACGGCCTGGCAGGCATGCGCTTTCGCGCGCGTTCGTGCGGCGGCGAACTGGTGCTTCGCACCGCACTTGGTCAGGGCACGACGATCGAAGCGGTGCTGCCGATCTAGGCTGTTTGCCGCTTCAGCGCAGACCCAAGCCAAAGCCCGACAGCCTCCCAGCAGCCGTTGCGGATCTTGGCGCGACCATCCGCTACGGCACGCCGACCGACAGGTAGACGTTCGACTGGCCCTGGCTCGAATAGCCCGCGCCGATGAAGACCGGCCCGAACGGCGTTTCGCCGCCCAGGTACAACGCGGTCGAATCCAGCCACTGCGACGGGCCCTGCACCGCCACTGGCCGGCCGATCTTGCCGGCCTCCAGCGCCAGGCCCAGGCGCATGTCGCCGTTCAGCCCCAGCGGCATGCGGCCGATGATGCGTTCGAAGCGCAGGTGGCCGTACAGCACCTTGTCGCCCACCAACTGGCCGTCGGCGTAGCCCGACAGGTTGAGGAAGCCGCCCAGCGGGCTCAGCGCCTGCAGCGGCAACCGGCCATGGGTCGAGCCGTCGAACTTCAGGCGCGTGGCCAGCACCCAGTCACCGATCGAACGGGCCGTGTCCGCCTGCAAGCTCAACTGGTTGTAGTCCTGCCGGGTCGACTCGAACCAACTCATCCGCAACGACCAGCCGGCGGTGGGCATGTACAGCCGGTTCAGTTGATCGAGCTGCAGGTCGGCCAGCACGCCGCTGCTGCGCAGCGCAGCCTGGGGCAGCAACGGCAGGCCGGTCTCGACGCGCAGGTCGCGCCGGTCCTCGCGCCAGCCCAGCCGGGCCTGGCCGAGCAGGCGCAGGTTGATGCCGGCCGTCAGGTCCAGCGTGCTCACCCGGTTGCGGTACAGGCTGACGCGCTGGTCGCCGATGTAGAGCGGCGCGTTCTCGTAGCGAATCGAGCCCTCGGCCTCGACGAAGTAGCGCTGGGCCGGATCGAGCGGCTGGTAGAAATCGACGCCCACGCCGGTCTCGCTGCCCAGGTCGGCGGTGAACAGCAGTTCGCCGCCCAGCCGGTTCAACCAGGTCTTCTGGTAGGCCGCGCGCAGCGCGTAGGTCGAGCCGGCGCGCAGCGTGGTGTCCAGGTTCAGGCCCAGCCGCAGGTAGTCGGGGCCCCAGCTCTTTTCCACCGGCAGGATGCGCAGCACGTTGCGATCGTGCTGGCGCAGCAGGGTGTAGTCCACCTGCTGGTAGTGGCCGTCGCCATAGGCGCGCAGCAGGCTCTTGTTGAGCGCGGGCGCGTCCAGCGGCCGGCCCACGGTCTGGTCGATGTAGCGGCTCAGCGTGGCCGGGTTGACGGCCTTCAGGCCGGCGATCTCGATCTCGTCGACCCGCGGCGAGCTGTCGATCGGCACCGCCAGGCGCTGCCGGTAGGCGGCGTAGGCGCTCTCGTCGACCGCCAGCCGGCGCAGCGCATCGCTGCTGCCCAACGCGGCCACCCGGCCCATGTCGGCGACCTCGCTGTTGCGCTGGAAGTCGCCGGCCGAAACCCCCTCCAGGCCGGGCTTGATGTAGACATCGCCGGGCCCCAGGCGGGCCAGCGACTGGGTCACGTTCTGCTCGCTGAGGATGTTGACCATCTGGCCGAACACCGACAGCAGCCCGGTCACCTGCTCGGGCGCGGCCAGCGGCGAGCCGACGTTGACGGCGATCACCACCTCGGCGCCGCACAGCTCGCGCACGGCCTGCACCGGCAGGTTGTCGACCAGCATGCCGTCGACCAGCTTGCGGCCGCGGTAGTCGAGCGGCGCCATCAGCCCGGGCACCGACATGCTGGCGCGCATCGCCATCGTCAGGCTGCCGTCGCGCAGCACCACCCGCTCGCCGGTGCCGATGTCGGTGGCCACGATGGCCAGCGGCAGCGGCAGCGTCTCGATCGCGCGCTCGCCGACATCGGCATGCACCAGCTGGTTGAAGAACAGCTTGATCTTCTGCCCGGTCACCACGCCGGGCGGGGTTTCGGCGCCGCGCGCGGTGATGCCGGTCTCGCTGCCCGGCAGGTAGCGCTGCGCCAGGCGCTTGTTGCGCAGGTTGAACTCGTTGTAGCCGGGGTTGTCCTGGAACATGTCGCCCCAGTCGGCCTGGGCCAGTTCGCGCCGCATGGTAGCGGCGTCCAGCCCCGCCACCCAGGCCCCCGCCACCAGCGCGCCCATGCTGGTGCCGGCCACGCAATCGACCGGCACGCGCAGTTGCTCCAGCACTTCCAGCACGCCGATGTGGGCCGCCCCGCGCGCGCCGCCGCCGCCCAGCACCAGGCCGATCTTCGGCCGGTCGGCAGCCACGGCCGTGCCGGCCAGCAGCCAGGCCGCCATCAGCAGGCGGCATCGGATCGTCAAGCTCAAGCAAGCTCTCCCAAGGTCGGGCGACGCCCGGCCACGCCCGCGCCGGATGATGCCAGACCAGCGGCCGATCAGCCCGTCACGGCCGATCCGGCGACAGGCACCAAGCGGCCGGCCCGCACCCAGTTCCTGGTCGCTGGCCCGGCGGCGCTGGCGAGCAAGCCGCCAAACACCGGCTTGTTCGGGCCATGGCCCGGCCGGCCGGCGCCTAGCATGCCCATGGCTGCCAGCCTGCCGACCACGCGGGCCGGGTGCAGCCGCTTCTCGCTTCTGCCAGGAATCGCCATGTCCGATATGTCCTTGCCGCCGCTGTCGCTGGTGCCTTTGGCGCACGAAGGCAGCGGGCTGCCCGCGCTGCAGCCGCTGGCCTGCGTGGCGCCGGTTGCCACAGCCTTCGCCTGGCCGGTGCCGGCAGTGGCCGGCTACCCCGCGGCCACGCCCCTGACCGAGCCCGAGGCCTGCGAGATCGAAGGCCTCAACGGCAAGCTCAGCAACGGGCGGCTGGTCAGGTTCGACGCCGAAGCCGGCCTGGTCAGCCTGAACATCCCGCCGGCACGCGGGCTGCTGACGCTCAAGCTGCACCAGTTTCGCCGGCTCACGCTGAGCCGCCCGCTGCAGCCGCTGGCCCTGGGCGCCAGCACCGCGTTCGACGCCACCACGCCGCTGCCGCAGCCGCACCTGCTCAGCCGCATCGGCCTGCGGTTCAAGGATGGCAGCGAGGTCACGATCGACACCGTGGGCGCCATCGACAACGCGCTGGGCGTGTTCACCTTCACGCCGGTCGATGCCGCGGGCGGCTTGCGCCGGGCCTTCTACCCGCGGCTGATGCTGGCCGGCCTGCAGGGCGCCGCGCCGCCCGAGCCGGACCTGTCCGACGAGGTGGCCACCGCCCGCATGCCGCTGCACCTGACGCCCGTCGAGGCACCGGCGGCGCGGGCGCGCAAATTGGCAGCACCGGCCGGGCCGGCAACACCGACGGCCGCCGCGGCACGCCAGGCACCCACGGCGCCGGCGCGCCCGGCGGGCAAGCTGCTGCTGGCGCAGCAGATCGCGACCCCCGAGCAATTGATCACCGCGATCGAGCAACAGGCCCGCATGCCGATGGTGCGCATCGGCGAGGCCTTGCTGGCGCTGGACATGATCACCGAGGACAAGCTGGCCGAGGCGCTGCAGCTGCAGTCGCGCGACCGCAGCCTGCCGCTGGGCGAACTGCTGGTGCGCCGCGGCGACATCAGCCGTGCCGACCTGCAGACCGCGCTGGCCCGCAAGATGGGCTACCCGATCGTCGACGTCAGCGCCTTCCCGGTCGACGCCGACGCCTTGCTGCGCCTGCCGCTGGTGGTGGCGCGCCGGCTGCCGGCGCTGCCGCTGCTGCTGCTGGGCGGGCGGCTGGTGGTGGCGCTGGAAGACCCGTCGGCGCGCAACGTGATCGACGAGATCGAGTTCTCTGCCCAGTGCAAGGTGCTGCCGGTGCTGGCCCGCGCCGGTGCGCTGGTCGGCGCGATCGACCGCGTCTACAGCCGGCTGGGCCACGACCGGATCGAGCCCTCGGCCGAACTGCTGGGCCACGGCGGCACGACCGATGGCGACGGCTCGGACAGCACCAACAAGCTGCTGGCCAACCTGGAGCAGCAGCACTCGCACGACATCCGCGAGGACGACACGCTGATCGAGCAGAGCGACAACTCGCTGGTGCGGCTGATCAACACCATGATCCTGGAGGCGCGGCGCCAGGGCGTGTCCGACATCCACATCGAATGCCAGCCGGGCAAGGACAAGCTGCGGGTGCGCTTCCGCCGCGACGGCGTGCTGCGGCCCTACATCGAGCTGCCGCACACCTACCGCGCGGCGATGGTGGCGCGGCTGAAGATCATGTGCGACCTCGACATCTCCGAGCGCCGCAAGCCGCAGGACGGCAAGATCAACTTCGGCCGCTGGGTGCAGGGCCAGAAGCTGGAACTGCGGGTGGCCACCATCCCCACCGCCGGCGGGCTGGAAGACGTGGTGATGCGGCTGCTGGCTTCGGCCCGCACGCTGCCGCTGGAAGGCATGGGCCTGCAGCCCGACACGCTGGCCAAGCTGAAGGCGGTGATCGAGCGGCCCTACGGCATGGTGCTGTGCGTGGGGCCCACCGGCAGCGGCAAGACCACCACGCTGCATGCCGCGCTGGGCCACATCAACACCCCTGAGCGCAAGATCTGGACCGCCGAAGACCCGGTCGAAATCACCCAGCCCGGCCTGCGCCAGGTGCAGGTCAACCCGAAGATCGACTGGACCTTCGCCAAGGCGCTGCGTGCCTTCCTGCGGGCCGACCCCGACGTGGTGATGGTCGGCGAGATCCGCGACGGCGAGACCGCGCAGATGGCCATCGAGGCCAGCCTGACCGGCCACCTGGTGATGAGCACGCTGCACACCAACAGCGCGCCCGAAACGGTGACCCGCCTGCTCGACATGGGCATGGACCCGTTCAGCTTTGCCGACAGCCTGCTGGCGGTGCTGGCGCAGCGGCTGGTGCGCCGGCTGTGCAAGCACTGCGTGACGCACCGCCCGGCCAGCGTGGAGGACATGCAGGCGCTGGTCGACGAATACCTCTACGCCTACCCCGACGCCGCGCAGCGGCCCAGCCGCGAATCGCTGCTCAACGACTGGACCAGCCGTTACGGCGCCGACGGCGTGCTGTTGCACCACCACGCGCCGGGCTGCCCGCATTGCGACCACAGCGGCTTTGCCGGCCGGCTGGGCCTGCACGAACTGCTGGTGGTCAGCCGCGAGCTGCGCCACCTGATCCAGACCAGCGCCCGCGCCGAGGAACTGCAGCGCGCGGCCATGGGCGAGGGCATGCGCACGCTGCGCCAGGACGGCATCCTGAAGGTGCTGGCCGGGCTGACGGCGATCGAGGAAGTGCGGGCGATCAGCAACAGCTGAAGGCGGGTGATCCTGGCACCAGCCGGCCACAGGGGCCGCCATTCTTCTGCCTGACTGACGCGGCAGCTTCGTCAGTTGATGCTGAACCCGGCGCCGCGCTGGGCTTCCTCGTGTTACCCGCTTTGCAGCGCTTGCTGCCCCCCGTTGACTACACGGTTCGGGCCTCACAGCGGTCATCCTCGCGGCTCAATCAACCCGCAGCACCTCAAACTGCTGTCGGATTGACGCGACCTGTATCGACACCTCATCTCCCTCGCATTTACCCAGCAGGGCCCTGCCCAAAGGGGCGTCGCTGCTGATGACCTGAATGAGCTGGGCGCCGCTGAGCAATTTCATGCTGCCCCCATCCGGGCCGAGAAAAAGCTGTTGCTGCTTGCCGTCGGAATCGACCAAGCAAACCAGCGCGCCGAGTCGGATACCTTGGCTGGCGTCGTAGGGGCTCGGGCGAAATTGGCGCCAAAGGGCCATCGCCTGGCGGATGGCTTTGGCGCGACGCGCTTGGCCGGTGGCCAGGTAGGCGGCTTCGAGCCCCAAGGTGTCGTGCTTGTTTTCGGCGATGTTTTCTTCGTGAGTCGCCGTTTCATGGGCCGCCCGCACGGCCTGTTCGGCTTGCAGCAGGTCTTCGGCGAGCCGTTTCAGCACCTGCTGCTGTAGCAAAAATTTATCCATGATGAAGGTAGGCGTCTCGAACCAGCGGGCGTCAGGTTTTGATGATGAAGGGCTCCACCAGCCTTCGACGCTTTTGTTGGCCGCAGGGCGACTTCAGCCATGGCCACCATCTTGCCGCCAATTTCAGTGCATCGAAGGGCAGGAACTGCCGGGGTATGCAGGTACGTCGCGCTGCCTGGCGGCTGCCCGTCAATTTAGAGGCAAGCACAACGGTCTGGGTCGACGGTCAGCTTCCTGACACGGCCGCGAATTGGCAGTCCCGGCCATGATCTGCCGGCCACGAGCGGCAGCTTCGGAGCGTTTCGAACCGGCCGAACAGGCCAGCTGCGCATAGCGGGTTGATTTCGTAGTGCGTTTGCACTACGATGTGGCTATGAAAGACGCCGTCATCCCCCAAGTCCGTGTCGAGACCGAGTTGCGCGCCAGCCTCGACGCGGTGCTTCGCCCTGGCGAAACACTGACCGACTTTGTCGAGGTCGCCGTGCGCAACGCCGTTGAGTACCGGCGCGTTCAGACCGATTTCGCTTCGCGT
>JBBQVF010000029.1:0-37923 GCA_038211805.1 Burkholderiales bacterium
GATCTCGGACTTGAAGGCCGCGATGTCGTGGTCGAACTGCGCTTCTGCCACTTCGGTCCGGGTGCGGCGCAAGACGTGGCCGCCAAAGGCCTCCAAAGCCGAGTCCACGGGGATGACCCACTCTTCCTCGATTTCGGCCACCAGCGCCACCTTGCCGGGCTGCAGGAGCTGGGTGGCCTCTTCGATGAAGTCCAGGCCCACGCCAGCCGCCCAGAAATCGCGCACCGCCCCGGCCACGGTGCCGGTTAGGGCACCGATGGCCACGCCAACCGGTCCGCCGAGCAGGCCGATCAGGCTGCCGACCGCCAGACCCGTGGCCGTGCCGATGGGGCCGGAGTCCATCGACTCCTTGACGCTGACCAGGCCCTTGGCATCCCTGGCGAGCACAGCGGTGGCAAACAGCGTGATATCGCCCGCAGCGTGCAAATTGCGAAGCGCGTTCAGCCCCGCAACTGCCGCCGTTTCAGTGTCGAATATCGCGACCAATAACTTGTTCATGTGAACTCCTTTTCAGTGGTGTTGAAACCGCACACGCGAAGGCGCAGCGTAGTTCAGCCGGTGGCCTTCTCTATCGATTTGCGCAGGCGGGCCGTTGCGGCGCTGACATCGGCCTCGAACTCCCTCCAGCGAACCGCGCCGGCCTTGTTCATCTCGGAGAGTTTGGCTTCGGCCGACTTCACGTCCGATTGCAGGACGGCGATGTCCGCGTCGATCTTGGCCTTGGCATCGGCTCCTGCGGTACTGGCCTTCTTCTCGAGACCAGCGACCGCGGCCCTGCCTTTGGCAATGTCGTCGTTGGCCGCAGCGACGAAGGCGTCGCGCTTCGCGGTGTCGGTGGCATACGTGAACTGCGGCATGCCCTTGATCGTGTCTTTGGTCGCACTGGGCATCACGAGCTTGCCCGCCTTGTCTTGGATCTGCGTGACCGGGATCGCCACGTCGTGCCTGCCGATGCCGACAAAGCCGCCGGCGCCGACGATCACGTACGACACGTTCGCGTCGGGCGAGATGATCAGGTCCTCCACCTTGCCGACCTTCTGGCCGGCGTCGTTGTAGATGGTCTTGCCCAGCAAAGTCTTCTTGACGCTCCACCCTGTGGCGAGTTGGGTGGTGACGCTGACGCCGACGGTGCTGGTGCCACCGGCGACCTGGGCCACGACCGGGCCCGTGCTGCAGAGCGCGCCGAGGACCGTGAGCGCCGCAATGGCGCGACTGGAGAGCTTGTTCTTCATGGTTTGGTAACTCCTGGGTGGTGCCACCAAATCACTGATAGCGGGTGTTCGGGCGTTCGGTGAGGGCGTTCAGTCAGGGCGCTCGGTCAGGGCGTTCATTCATGGCGTTAGGTCAGCCAGCCGATGCCGGATTGATCGCAGCCACAGTCTGCGAGAGCAGTCCCCGGCGTGCCAGTCGTCGGCCTGCCGATCTGCCGATGTGCCCGGGTTCGGGCTGGGCAGGTCGGTTGGGTCTGGACGGGGCACTGGGCAAACTGTCGATGCAGTCTGGCAGCCGCCATGCCTACGCTCTGTTCGTTGCCGTACCCATCGACCGCCGCATGGCGCACCTGATGCGATGCACCGCCCTGGGTCGAACCTGGCGCTTGATGTGCAGGGGGCGCTGCTGTGATGCCAACAACTCGCCTCGGCGCTTGCCCAGTCCAGCGGGACCAGCGCGCGCCACAGCCATGCCCCGCGGCAACACGCGGACCGGCGACAACGTCACGGCGGCATGGCCGCGGTCACCTGCTGCGGATGGTGTCGAACAGGGCCCTGGGCGAGTGGGCGGTCCGCAGCAGCCGGTCGTACTCTTTCTTGACCACCGCATAACACTCGCAGGTGCGCTTCTCCAGACCCGGCCGGTCCAGCACCGAGATATGGCCGCGTGCATAACGTATCAGGCCGCTGGCCTGCAGCTTCAGTGCGGCTTCGGTCACACCTTCGCGGCGCACGCCCAGCATGTTGGCGATCAGCTCCTGGGTCATCACCAGGTCGGGGCCGTCCAGCCGATCCAGGCTCAGCAGCAACCAGCGGCAGAGCTGCTGGTCGAGCGAGTGGTGGCGGTTGCAGACGGCCGTCTGCGCCATCTGGGTGATCAGCGCCTGGGTGTAGCGCAGCAACAGGTGCATCGCCGGCCCTGCGTGGTTGAACTCGGTCTTGATGAAGGCCGCGGTCACCCGCAGGCCCCGGCCCGCGCTCTGCACCACGGCCCGGCTGGGGGTCGATTCACCACCCATGAACAACGAGATGCCGACCAGGCCCTCGCGGCCGACCACTGCGATCTCGGCCGACGCGCCGTCCTCCATCACGTAGAGCAGCGACACGATGGACGTCACTGGAAAATACACGTGGCTGAGCGTGCGTCCAGACTCGTACAGCACCTGACCCAGCGGCATGTCTGCCCATTCAAGCTGCGACAGCCAGCGCTGCCATTCGGCATCGGGCAGCGCGGCCAGCAACTGATTGCGGCGCGGATCGATCATGGCAGTCATGTGAGCACTCCAGCCGCGGACACGATGGACCGGCACTGGCGTGGAGTCTTCGAACCGGACCGCCGGCACAGGGTGGACTGTACGGCGCGCGGGACGGTTTGTATGTTCGCCATCGAACACTGCCCCGGGCCGTTCACACGCAGGCTGCCGACGACGTCGGCTGAGCCGACAAAGACTAGCACACCAGAACCGGAACGGTCGGCGCGGTGTCCGACAGACGGCGGCGGTCGAACGGCCTACCCTGCAGGATGGATGGCGCTGTCAGCCGCTCCTTTGATCGATTTGGCCAGTTTGGCCGCTTCGGCCCGCACCGGTCCACGCCAGCACGGTGGACCCGACCGGACACCCTCACCACCCATGCCCTGGCGGCCTTGTGCGCCGGGGCCGGAGCCCCTCCCATGAACCACTCCACCAAGAATCTGCCGAACTGGACCACCGCCTCGGTGGGCGCGCACGCCGACACCTCGCCGGTGGAGTTGTCGGTCCTGGGCGACCATCTGGGCCGCTGCCAGACCGGCCGCGGCCGGTGGTTCGCGCTGCGTTGCGCCGCGGAAGCCACCCATGGCCTGGTGGCGCCACGCTTTGTCACCACCCTGGTGGTGGCGGCCGTGCTGCTGGCCATCGTCACGCTGTTCGGCTGATCGATGGCGCGGTCGGCGCTTCAAACGCTGCTGCCGGAGGCGTCACCCGCCCTGTGCGCCATCCTCGACGGCAAGCGCGGCGCGGCCGAGCCGCCGATTCGGGCCGAGATCTTCGGCCCGCAGCGCTTCGCCCAGCATGGCCGCAGCCTGGGCGAGACCCACCGCGCCGACCGCCACACCGCGCGCGCCGCGCCATTCTTCCCGCGGCTGCAAAGCAATATCCGCACGCTGCGAGAGGCCCACCGCTACATCGGCGCCCAGGCCGCCACCGGCTACGACATCAGCCCGGCGGCCGAGTGGTTGCTCGACAACTTCCACCTCATCGAAGCCCAGCTCGAAGAGGTGCACCACAGCCTGCCGCGCGGCTACTTTCGCGCCCTGCCGGTGCTGCTGGACCCGCCACTGGCCGGCCTGCCGCGGGTCTACGGCGTGGCCTGGGCCTTCGTCGCCCACACCGACGGCGCGTTCAGCGAAGACCTGCTGGTGACCTACCTCTGCGCCTACCAGGAGACCCGCGCGCTGGGCCTCGGCGAGATCTGGGCCCTGCCCACCACGCTGCGGGTGGTGCTGATCGAGAACCTGCGCCGGCTGGCCGAGCGGGTGGCCATCCACAAGGCGGCGCGCGAAGTGGCCAACCTGTGCTGCGACCGCATCGAGGCCTGGTCGGTGCCGGCGTTGGCCGAAGTGCTGACGCAGCTGAACCGGCGCGGCGTGGGCCGGGTCTTCCTGGCCCAGATGGCGCAGCGACTGCAGGACTTCCGCACCACCGCCCGCCTGCATGCCACGCCCGAGCAGCGCGACTGGCTGCAGGCCGAGCTGCCCGACCTGGCGGCGATGCTGGTGCAGCAGACCGCCGGCCAGGCGGCCGACAACCTGAGCGTGAGCAACGCGGTGAGCGCGCTGCGCGCGATCGGTGACGCCGACTGGCCCGACCTGGTGGCCCGCAGCAGCACGCTGATGCGCCTGATGCTGACCTGCCCGTTGTTCGCGGCCGAGCAGACCGTCACCCGCGACCAGACCCTGCACGCGATCGAGCGGCTGGCCCGGCGCAGCGGTCAAGGCGAGGTGGCGGTGGCGCAGTTGCTGCTGGAACACATGCAGTGCAACGACCTGGCCTACCAGCCTGCCAACGCTGCCGGCAACACCGCCCGCCACTGGCTGCGCGGCGCTGGCCGGCCGGCGCTGGTGGCGCAACTGGGCTTGCAGGAGCCGTTGGCGGTGCTGGGCCGTGCCCTGGCCCGTCGCAGCGTGCTGCCGGCCTACCTGGCCACGCTTGGCCTGGGCACGCTGGCGCTGGTGGCGATGCTGCTGGGCCGGCCCGGCGACGACCCGCTGGGCTGGGTGGTGGCCGCCTTGCTGATGCTGTTTCCGGCGTCCGAAGCGGTGGTGGCGCTGGTCAACCGCCTGATCAGCGAATCGGCGCGGCCCAACCCGCTGCCGCGGCTGGCGCTCACCGACGGCATCCCGCCCGACCACCGGGTGATGGTGGTGGTGCCGGCGATGCTGACCAGCGCCGACGGCATCCGCGCGCTGGTGCGCCGCCTGCACCTGCACTACCTGGCCAACCCCGAGCGCCAGGCCCAGTTCGCGCTGCTGACCGACTGGGCCGATGCCGACACGGCCGAGACCGCCTCCGATGCAGCCTGGCTGGCGCTGGCCCACCAGGAGATCACCGCGCTGAACCGCCGCCACCCCCGGCCCGCCACCGAGGCCGATGCGGCGTCGGCGGGATCGGCTGGGGTCCAGCCTGAGGAAGCGCCTGTGGGCGATGCCGGTGGCCCGCCGCGATTCCTGCTGCTGCACCGGGGCCGGCACTTCTGCCAGACCGAGCAACGCTGGATCGGCTGGGAGCGCAAGCGCGGCAAGCTCGAACAACTGGTGGCCGCGCTGGCCGACGGCGGCAGCGACGCCTTCCACGACCTGGGCGAGGCCTCGTGCATCGCACCCGGCACCCGTTACATCCTGACGCTGGACAGCGACACCCAACTGCCGCCGGGCCGGCTGCGCGAGCTGGTGGGCGTGGCTGCACACCCGCACAACCAACCGCAGCTGGCGGCCGACGGCCGCTCGCTGACCCACGGCTACGGCATCCTGCAGCCGCGCGTCGTCACGCCGCTGCCGTCGCTGAAGGAGGCCACCCGCTTCCACCGCCTGTTTGCCGGCCAATGCGGCGTCGACCCGTACAGCGCCGCCACCTCCGAGGTCTATCAAGACCTGTTCAACGAAGGCAGCTTCTCCGGCAAGGGCCTGCTGGTGGTCAGCGCGATGCGGGCCGTGCTGGGCCACCGGCTGCCCGACGACCAGGTGCTGAGCCACGACCTGTTCGAAGGCGCGCTGGTGCATTGCGCCGCGGTCACCGACATCACCGTGGTCGAGGACGCGCCGTTCCACGCCGACGTGGCCGCCGCCCGCCTGCACCGCTGGACCCGCGGCGACTGGCAGTTGCTGCCGCTGCTGCTGCAGCCGCGGCGCTACCCGGTGCGCGCGATCAACCGCTGGAAGCTGTTCGACAATTTGCGCCGCTCGCTGGTGGCGCCGGTGTCGCTGGCGCTGCTGGCGCTGGCACTGGCCGGCGCCGCGCTGTCAGCACCGGCCGCGCTGGGCCTGGTGCTGGCCGCGCTGTGGGCCGGCCCGCTGATGGGCGCGGTGGCCGGCCTGTCGCCCAGCCGCGACGACCTGGCCAAGCAGCACTTCTACCGTCAGGCCGGCGCCGACCTGCTGCGTGCGGTGGTGGGCGGCCTGTGGGGCCTGCAGCAGCTGGGCCAGCAGGCGCTGATGGCCGCCGATGCGATCGGCCGCACGCTGTGGCGGCTGGCGGTCAGCCGCCGCCACCTGCTGCAGTGGACGCCCTTTGCCGCCACCCAGGCGCAGGCGCGCACCGACCTGGCCACGATCCTGTGCCAGCACTGGCGCGCACCGCTGCTGGCGGTGGTCACCCTGGCCGCGCTGCTGGCGCTGGGCACGCCGCATCCCTGGCTGGCCGCGGCGCTGTGCGGGCTGTGGGCCAGCGCACCGCTGGGCGCCTGGTGGGTCAGCCGGCCGATGCCCTCGCGGCGCGATCGGCCGCTGCCGGCGCCCGAGCAGGTTTGGCTGGGCGACCTGGCGCGCGACACCTGGCGGTTCTACGAACGCACGGTGACGGCGGCCGACCGCCATCTGCCGCCCGACAACCTGCAGTTGCTGCCGCAGGAGATGCTGGCGCGCCGCACCTCGCCGACCAACATCGGCCTGTACCTGCTGAGCGCGGCCTGCGCACGCGAGTTCGGCTGGATCGGCACCCAGGACCTGCTGGCCCGGCTGGAGGCCACGCTGGACACGCTGGACAGCCTGCCCCGCCACCGCGGCCACTTCATGAACTGGACCGACACCGGCAGCGGCGCGCCTTTACTGCCGACCTACGTGTCCACCGTCGACAGCGGCAACCTCTGCGGCCACCTGCTGGCCGTGGCCCAGGCCTGCGTCGAACGAGCGGCGGCGCCGCTGGATGCGGGGGCCTCGAAGCAGGCACTGGCCGCCGCGCGCCGACGCGTGCTGGCCCTGCGGGCCGGCCGCCATGGCGCACCCGCAGCCCGCGAGGCGCTGCGCGACGCCCTGGCCGACCACCGCGCCACGCGCCGCTCCGCCGCGCTGGACCACGCTGCGCGGACCGGCGCCGGCAACACGGGCGACACCGGCATCACCCAGGCCGCCGAGCGCCTGCAAGCAGTGGCGCAACGCTGCCAGCAACTGGCCTGGGCCGCCGATTTCCGCTTTCTGTACCACCGCCAGCGCCACCTGTTCCACATCGGGTTCCGTGTCGCCGAGCAGGCCCTGGATGCCGGTTTCTACGACCTGCTGGCCTCCGAATCGCGGCTGACCAGCTTGCTGGCCATCGCCAAGGGCGATGTGCCGGTGCGCCACTGGGCGGCGCTGGGCCGGCCGTTCTTCGGCCTGGGCACGCTGGCCGGCCTGCGCTCCTGGTCGGGCTCGATGTTCGAGTACCTGATGCCCACGCTGGTGCTGGTCGAGCCACCGGGCAGCGTGCTCAACGAAGCCGGTCATGCCGCGCTGCACGAGCAGATGGCCTTCGCTGCGGCCCAGGCCGTGCCCTGGGGCATCTCGGAGTCGGCCTACGCCGGACGCGACCAAACGCTGGCCTACCAGTACGCGCCGCAAGGCGTGCCGCGGCTGGCGCTGCGCCGCACGCCGCCCGACGAGCTGGTGATCGCGCCCTACGCCACCGCGCTGGCCTTGCTGATCGCGCCGCGCCGCGCCGCCGCCAACCTGGCCGCGCTGGCCGCGCTGGGCGCACGCGGGCGCTTCGGCTTCATCGAGGCGCTGGACTTCACCGCCGCACGGCAAGCCGGCAGCGACCGCTTCACCCCGGTGGCCACCTTCATGGCCCACCACCAGGGCATGAGCCTGGTGGCGCTGGCCAACCTGCTGCGGGGCGGCGTGGCGCAGCGCTGGGGCATGGCCGATCCGCACCTGGAGGCGATGACCTCGCTGCTGCACGAGCGCGCGCCGCGCGAACTGCCGCGGCCCTTCGAGCCCGCCGCCGCCGGGCTGTCGCCGAACCTGGTGCGCCGCACACCCGGCCTGCTGCGCGAGGTGCTACCCGGCGCCACCGCGCTGGGACCCACCCACCTGCTGTCCAACGGCCGCTACCACGTCGCCTTGCGCGCCAACGGTGCGGGTTTCAGCCGGCGCGGCGGCACCGGCATCAACCGCTGGCGCGACGACGCGCTGCGCGACGCGCTGGGCAGCTTCGTCTACCTGCGCTGGGACCGGCAGCCGCAGGCCGTCTCGCTGACCCAGCACCCGGCACCCGACCCCGCGGCACAGTACCAAAGCGTGTTCCATGCCGACCGGGTGGTGTTCGAGGCAAGCTGGCCCGAGCTGCAGGCCCGCACCACGGTGTGGATCAGCCCGGAGGACGACATCGAATTCCGCCAGGTCGAGCTGCACAACCTGGGCGATCGCCCGCTGGAGCTCGAGCTGCTTTCGGCCTTCGAGGTCACGCTGACCGATGGCCGCGCCGACGAGGCCCACCCCGCCTTCACCAACCTGTTCGTGCGCGCCGAATGGCAGACGCAGCAGCAGGCGCTCCTGTTCGAGCGCACGCCGCGCCTGCAGGGCGAACCATCGCTGCAGATGGCGCACTTCGTCACCGACCGGGATCCGCACACCGTCGGCCTGACCCTGCAGACCGACCGGGCGCGCTGGGCCGGGCGCAACCGGTCGGCCAGCCAGCCGCTGGCGGCGATGGACGCCGTGCCGACGGCACAGACCGACAACGCCGCCGACGCCGCTGCGGACGGCACGCCCGACAGCGGCATCGCGTTGGTGACCGGGCTCGACCCGGTCTGCGCGCTGGGCGTGCGGCTGCGCATCCCGCCGCAGGGCAAGGCGCAGGTCACTTTCGCCACCGCGGCGTCCGACGACCCCGGCACGCTGAGCGCGGTGATCGACAAGTACCACCAGGGCGGCCCGGTGCAGCGCGCCTCGCTGATGTCGGCCACGCTGACCGGCATCAGGCTGCGCGAATTGCACATCGGCGCCGACAACTTCGCCGCCATGCAGTTGCTGACCACCGCGTTGGTGCTCAGCCTGAGCCGCCCGCAGTCCGGCGCAGCCGCCAGCCGGCCGGGTGACAGCGTCAGCGCCAGCCGGCTAAGCGACGGCGCCGGCGCCGTGTGCGACCGGCGGCTGCTGTGGCGCTTCGGCATCTCCGGCGACCGGCCGCTGCTGCTGGTGTCGGCCAGCTCCGTGCAGGGCCTGGGCCTGCTGCGGTCGCTGGCGCAGGCCCTGCGGCTGTGGGCCTGGGGCGGCGTGGCCTGCGACCTGGTGGTCGTCAACGCCGAGCCGGCGTCCTACCTGATGGCGCTGCAACGCGAGCTGATCTCGCTGCGCGAGCGCCACCTTGCCACCAGCGCGGCCGAGCCGGGCCCCGCCACGGCCGGCTTTCACCTGCTGCGCAACGAAGACCTGTCGGCCGACGAACTGGGCACGCTGCAAAGCCTGGCCCGACTGCGGCTGGAGGCCGACGGCCGGCCGCTGCCGCACCATGTGCAGGCCTGGGTCGCGCTGCACGAGCAGGCCTTCGAAGAGCGCCACCATCTGGCCACCACCACCCTGGCACAGGCCGGGGCCGGCCGGGTGCGTTCGGTCAGCGGCCGCTTCGACACCGCCTCGGGCGACTTCAGGTTCGAGGTCGACAGCCACCAGCGCCCCGACCGGCCGTGGATCAACGTGCTGGCCAACCCCGGCTTCGGTGCCCAGTTGTCCGAGGCCGGCGGCGGCTACACCTGGGCCGGCAACAGCCGCATGCACCAGCTCACCGCCTGGTCGAACGACCCGGTGGCCGACCCGCCGTCCGAGTGGTTCCTGCTGCAGGACCGCAAGACGCGGCAGGCCTGGAGCCTGGCGCCGTCGGCCTGGGGCGACCCGCAGGCCCTGTACCGGGTGGTGCACGGCCAGGGCTTTTCCCGCATCAGCCACCGCCGCGGCGATGTCGATGTCACCGTGACCTGGTGCGTCGACGCCGACACCGCCGTCAAGCAAGTACAGGTGCAGCTGATCAACCGCGGGCCGCGCACGCTGCAGCTGCGGCTGATCGGCCTGGCCGAGTGGATGATGGGCGCGGCGCGGGTCGACCGCGCCACGGTGTCGACCGGGCTGCACCGCCAGCGCCTGCCGGACGCCGACGGCGACGACGGCCGCGGCCGCCGGGGCCGGGCGGTGACCGCGCTGCTGTGTACGCAGCGCGAGCGCTCGGCCGGCTTCGGCGACGCCACCGCTTTCCTGGCCCTGGCCGGCGATGCCGACGATCCGCCCGACTGGACTTGCGACCGCCGCGAGTGCTTCGACGCCCGTGGCCGGCTGGTGCTGCCCGACCACGGCGGCCAGCGCAGCGGCGCCGGGCTCGACCCCTGCGCCTGGTTGGCCACCGATCTGGTGCTGGCGGCGGGCGACGCCGTCGAACGGGTGTTCCTGCTCGGCCATGGCCCCAGCCCGGCAGCCGCCCGCGCGCTGGCCGCACAGGCCGCCACCGTGCCGGCGGCGCAGCGTGCGGCGGCCGTGCGCCAGGGCTGGGATGCCCTGCTCGGCGCGGCCACGGTCAGCACGCCCGACCCGCTGTTCGACGTGCTGGTCAACCGCTGGCTGCTCTACCAGGCGGTGTCGTGCCGGCTGTGGGCCAAGGCCGGCTTCTACCAGGCTGGCGGCGCCACCGGCTTTCGCGACCAGCTGCAGGATGCGATGGCACTGAGCTGGGCCGCGCCGCAGCTGCTGCGCGCGCAGATCCTGCTGTGCGCCTCGCGCCAGTTCGCCGAGGGCGACGTGCAGCACTGGTGGCACGATCCTGGCGGCGCCGGCGTGCGCACCCATTTCTCCGACGACCTGTTGTGGCTGCCTCACGCCTGCGTGCACCACCTGCGCGCCACCGGCGACGCCGGCCTGCTGGCCGAGCGGGTGCCCTTCATCGAGGGCGTGACCATCCCCGACGGCGCCGAAGACGCCTACGCCACGCCCACGGTCAGCGCCGACGACGCCACCGTCTACGAGCATGCCGCCCGCGCCATCGACCGCAGCCTGCGGGTGGGTGTGCACGGCCTGCCGCTGATGGGCAGCGGCGACTGGAACGACGGCATGAACCGCGTCGGTCATGAAGGCCGGGGTGAATCGGTCTGGCTGGGTTGGTTCCTGTGCCGGCTGGTGGCCGACTTCGCGCCGCTGGCCCATGCCCGCGGCGAGGGGCCACGCGCGCAACGCTGGGAGCAGGCCGCGCAGGCCTGGCAGGCCGCGCTGCTGGGGCCGGGCTGGGACGGCGCGTGGTTCAAGCGTGCCTTCTTCGACGACGGCCAGGCGCTGGGCTCGCACGCCAACCCCGAGGCCAAGATCGACCTGATCGCCCAGGCCTGGAGCGTGCTGTCCGGCGTCTGCCCACCGGCACTGCAGCAGCAGGCGATGGACGCAGTGGCGGCGCACCTGGTGGACCGCTCGGCCGGCCTGGTGCGCCTGCTCGACCCGCCGCTGGCCCATGCCCTGCCCAGCGCCGGCTACATCCAGGCCTACCCGCCGGGCGTGCGCGAGAACGGCGGCCAGTACGCCCATGCCGCCGTCTGGGCGCTGATGGCACAAGCGCGACTGCAGACTGCAAGCCTCGGTGAGGCCGACGAGGCCGCTGCGGCGCCGCCGGTCGAAGACCGGGTCTGGGAGTGGTTCACCGGCCTCAGCCCGGCGCACCGCGCCAGCCACCCGACCCGCGGCCCGGTCTACGGCCTGGAACCCTATGTGATGGCCGGCGACATCTACAGCCAGCCGCCCTACGTGGGGCGCGGTGGCTGGAGCTGGTACACCGGCGCGGCAGCCTGGCTGCAGCGCGCGGCAGTCGAGGCCATCTTCGGCCTGCAGCTGGACGCCACGCAACTGGTCTTCACGCCCTGCCTGCCGCGCCACTGGCCGCGTGCCGAACTGACGCTGCGCCGCGATGGCCGCACGATGCGCTTTCTGCTGGTGCGCGGCGTTTCGCTGGGGGCTTTGGTGGCCTTGGCGCCGGCCGGCGCCGGGCTGTTGCGGCCCGGCCAGGCGCTGGACTGGACCGGCCTGGCGCCCGCCACGACCTGGCTGGTGCCGCTGCTGGACGGCCCGGCTTGAAACCCGGCAAGCGCGGCACCGCGGCCGCGGTTCAGGTGTCCGCGGAGAGCAGCGGCGGCTGCGTCAGGTCGGCGTCGAGGTTCATCAGCACGCTGGCCAGCGTCAGCGACCGCCACAGCGGCTCTGGCATCTGCTGGATCGCCTCGGGCGTGCGGGCCTCGGCGATCCAGGCGCCGATCTCGGCATGCTGCAGCGGCGTCAGCAGCTTGCGGCTCAACATTTCGTCCAGCGTTTGCATAGGCACCTCGTTGACCACCGCTAGGCCTGAAGCCAAAGTTTCGGCTTCAGGCCGGTGCGTAGCCTTCTTCGGCCAGCGCATCGGCAAACACCTGCGCCGGCTGGGCCGATTCAATCTGCAGCCGGTGGCTGGGCAGGTCGATCTGCACCGTGGCCTGGCTGTCCACGCGCTGCACGGTCTCGGTGACGGTGCGCACGCAGTGGCCGCAGGTCATGGTGGGCAGGGTCATCTCGATCATGGTGGGCTCCCGACGTTGCAATGGTGAAAGCCGGGATTCTGCGCCCGGGTCTAGGATGACGGCCATGTCCCAAGACATCACCTTGCAACTGCCTATCACCGGCATGACCTGCGCCAGTTGCGTGGCCCGGGTCGAGAAAGCCATCGCCCGTGTGCCCGGCGTGCAGCAGGCCAGCGTCAACGGCGCCACCGAACAAGCCCGGCTGGTGCTCGACGGCAACAACGCCGTGGCCACCGCCCAGGCCGTGGCGGCCGCGGTCGACAAGGCCGGCTATGGCGTGCCCGAGGCCACCCAGCGCCTGCGCATCGACGGCATGACCTGTGCCAGTTGCGTCAGCCGGGTCGAAAAAGCCCTGGCCCGGGTGCCCGGCGTGCTGCAGGCCAGCGTCAACCTCGCCACCGCCACCGCCGAGGTGCACCACCTGGCCGGCAGCGCCACCGACGCCGACCTGCTGGTGGCCGTGCAACGCGCCGGCTACCAGGCCGCGCCGATCGCCGCCGGCGCCGCCCCGGCACCGCACCGTGGCGACGAGGGCTGGAAGGTGGCGGTGGCCGCGGCGCTGTCGGCCCCGCTGGTGCTGCCGATGGCCGGCGACCTGGTCGGTGCGCACTGGATGCTGCCGGCCTTCTGGCAATGGTTGCTGGCGACACCGGTATTGTTATGGCTGGGTGCCCGCTTCTTCGTCGCCGGCTGGAAGGCGCTGCGTGCCGGCGCCGGCAACATGGACCTGCTGGTCGCCACCGGCACCAGCGCGGCCTACGGCCTGAGCCTGGTGATGTGGTGGCGTGATCCGGACGGCATGCCGCACCTCTACTTCGAGAGCGCGGCGGTGGTGATCACGCTGGTGCTGTTCGGCAAGTGGCTGGAAGCGAGCGCCAAGCGCCGCACCCTGGTGGCGCTGGACGGCCTGCGTGCGCTGCGCCCGGACACCGCGCGTTTGCGCGTCGACGGCAGCGAGACGACCGTGCCGCTGGCCCAGGTGCAGCCCGGTGACGAGGTGGTGGTGCGCCCGGGTGAACGCCTGCCCACCGACGGCGTGGTGGTCGAGGGCCGCAGCCACCTCGATGAATCGCTGCTCACCGGCGAAAGCCTGCCGGTGGCCCGCGAAGCCGGCGACCGGGTGACCGGCGGCGCCATCAACGGCGAAGGCCAGCTGGTGGTGCGCACCACCGCGGTGGGCGCGGCCAGCATGTTGTCGCAGATCGTCGCGATGGTCGAATCGGCGCAGGCCCGCAAGGCGCCGATCCAGCAGACGGTGGACCGGGTGGCTGCGGTCTTCGTGCCGTTGGTCTTCGTCGCCGCGCTGCTGACGTTGCTGGGCTGGGGTGTCGCCCGCGGCGACTGGGCCGAGGCCCTGATCCACGCGGTGTCGGTGCTGGTCATCGCCTGCCCCTGCGCGCTGGGCCTGGCCACCCCCGCCACGCTGATGGTCGGCACCGGGCTGGCGGCACGCCGCGGCATCCTGGTGCGCGACGCCCAGGCACTGGAGTTGATGCGCGCGGTCACCGTGGTGGCCTTCGACAAGACCGGCACGCTGACCGAGGGCAAGCCGACGCTGGTCGACACCCTGGCCGCCGGCGGCGCCAGCGCGGACGAGTTGCTGACCCTGGCCGCCGCGCTGCAGGCCGCCAGCGAGCACCCGCTGGCGCGCGCGGTGACGCAAGCCGCGGCCGCCGCGGGCTTGCTGGTGCCCAGCGCCGACACACCGCAGGCCGTGGCCGGCCGTGGCATCGAAGGCGGGGTCAACGGCCGGGCGCTGAAGCTGGGCAGCAGCGTCTGGATGGCCGAGCTGGGCGTGATCGACGCGGCGTTGTCGGCCCGCGCCGCAGCCTGGAGCGCGCAGGGCCGCAGCGTGTCCTGGCTGGCCGATGGGTCGCCGGGCCGGCCCCCGCAGGCGCTGGGGCTGCTGGCCTTCGGCGACCATGCCAAGCCCGGCGCGGCCGCCGCGGTGGCCGCGCTGCAGCGCGAGGGCGTGCGGGCGGTGCTGGTCAGTGGCGACAACCGCGGCGCCGCAGAGGCACTGGCGCGCGAGGTCGGCATCACCGAGGTGCGCGCCGAGGTGCTGCCGGCCGACAAGGCGAAAGTGGTGCAGGCGCTGCGTGACGGCCTGCCCGCCGGCGCCCGGGTGGCGATGGTCGGCGACGGCGTCAACGACGCGCCGGCGCTGGCCGCGGCCGACGTCGGCCTGGCGATGACCCATGCCGACGGCGGCGGCACCGACGTGGCGATGCAGACCGCCGGCTTGGTGCTGCTGCGTGGCGACCCGCTGCTGGTGGTCGAGGCGCTGCAACTGTCGCGCGCCATCACCCGGCGGATCCGGCAGAACCTGTTCTGGGCCTTCGCCTACAACGTGGTGGGCATCCCGCTGGCGGCCTTCGGTCTGCTCAGCCCGGTCGTGGCCGGCGCGGCGATGGCGCTGTCGTCGGTCAGCGTGATCACCAACGCGCTGCTGCTGGGGCGCTTCAAGCCCAGGCGTTGAGTGCAGCCGGCTGCGGGCCGCCAGCAGCGCATCAACGACCGCCGCGCAAGGCCTCTTCACCGGCCCACAGCGTGTCGAGTTGCGGGAAGTTCCAGCGGCCCGGCGGCTCGCGGTCGACGATGCGGTCGGGCTCGCCCTGCGACAGGTCGAGTAATTGCGGGCTGATGTGCAACTTGCTGACGGTCGAGAAGAAGGCCTTGACCAGCGGTGCGGTCAGCGCGTGCGGGTTCTGCTCCACCACCACCGCCAGGCGGCCCGACGCCAGCCGCACCAACGAGCCGTTAGGGTAGATGCCCAGGCTGCGCACGAAATGGCGGAACACCACGTCGTCGAAGTGGCCATTCCACGAGGCCATCTGCGCGATCGAGTGGGCCGGGTCCCAGCCGGCCTTGTAGGGCCGGTTCGAGGTGATGGCGTCGTAGACATCGCAGACCGCGCCCATGCGCGCCAGCGTCGACAACTGGTCGCCGGGCAGGCGGTGCGGGTAGCCGCGGCCGTCCATGCGCTCGTGGTGGTGCAGGCAGACATCCATCGCGCCCTCGCTGGCACCCTGGCCGTCGTGCAGCAGCTGCCAGCCGCGCTCGGGATGGCTGCGGATCACCGCGAATTCTTCATCGGTCAGCTTGGTCGGCTTGTTCAGGATGTGCAGCGGCATCACTGCCTTGCCCAGGTCGTGCAGCAAGCCGGCCATGCCGGCATCGCGGCAGGCGGCGTCGTCCAGCCCCATCTGGTGGCCCAGCGCCACCATCAGCGCGCACACCGCCACCGAGTGCATGTAGGTGTAGTCGTCCTGGGTCTTCAGCCGCGCCAGGCTGACCAGCGCACCCGGGTTGCGAAACACCGACCGGGTGATGTCGTCGACCAGCGGCAGGCAGCGCTCGGCCTCCAGCGCACGGCCCAGGCGGGCTTCGGCGAACATCGAGACCACCGCCTCGCGCGAACGCCGGCACAGCTGGGCGGCCTGGAGCAGTTCGGCGGCCATCGCCACCTGGGCGGGGCGTGCGGCGGCCGGTGGCGGTACGGCTGGCGCTGCGGGCGGGGCAGCGGGCAGCGCCGCCAACGGTGCGGCGGGCGGCGCTGCCACCGCCACCGCCACCGCCACCGCCACCGTCGCCACCGCCGGCAGCGCGCCTGCCGTGCACGGTGCGGGCAGAGCCACCGCCGATTCGGCGGCCACGTCCAGCCCGCGGTCGGTGTTGATCCAGCACGCCCGCACCGGGCTGTCGAGCACGCGGCGGAGGTCGGCGGCGTCCTTCAGCACGAAGCGGGTCTGCCAGAACGGGTGGTCCAGCCAATTGCCTTCAAAGGCGTGCAGGTGCATGCCCAGGCGCAACTGGGCGACTGGAATCTTCTTGAGGTGTGGATCGGCGGCGCCCATCGTCTTGCCGGCTTATCGGCCGCTTGGCCATCGACTGGAGACCGGACGCGCAGAAAAAAGCCGCTGGCGGCGCAGCGGCTGGCGGGAACGGCGCGCCGGGGTCAGCGAAAGCGCGACTGCGGCACCACCGCCAGCTCTCCCGGCAGCGAGGCCAGGTAGCTGGCGATCTGCTTCAACTCGGCGTTGCTGAAGGTCAGCTTCTTCTTGCCGTCGGCCTCTTGCACCACCTGGCTGCGCATGGTGGCGTTGTTGCGGCCCAGCAGCGGATTGCCGTCGGTGTGGTAGGCCTTCAGGGTGGCGTACAGGTAGTCGGCGTGCTGGCCGGCCAGGCGCGGGTAGGTCGGGTCGATCGGCGCGCTGTAGTTGGCGCCATGGCAGGCCACGCAGGCGGCCATGCGGTCTTTCAGCGCGTCGGGCACCTGCTTGGCCAGCGCGGCGGGCACGGCAGGCAGGCCGGCCGTCTTGCCCTGGGCCTCGTAGAAGGCGCCCAGGTCGGCCATGTCCTGCTCGGTCAGCGAGGCGGCGATGCTGCGCATGGTCGGGTGCTTGCGATCGCCCTTCTGGTAGGCCATGAGCGAGCTGACCACGTACTTGGCATTTTGGCCGGCGATCATCGGCACCTTGTAGACCTCGGGAAAGCTGGCCTGGTAACCGACGATGCCGTGGCAGCCGATGCACATGGCCGCTTTGGTGGCGCCGCGGGCGGCATCACCGGCCGGTTGGGCATGCACGGAGGAAGCCAGGCCGGCCGCGGCCAGCACCAGGGGAAGCAGGAAGGACACTGTGTTCATTGTCTGGCGGGCTGAGAGGTGAAACGCTGCGGGATGGTGGGTGTCCGGCGGGCGCCGGAGCCACGCCCTGGGCAGGTTGCGACATCGGCGTGTTGACCGTTGTCATCCGCACGACGCTCGATTATAGAGGCGACCCTTATACTGATTTCGAGCCTTTGAGCATTGTTCGGCACAGGCATTTCCCCCAACTTTTGCCACGGCCTGCGCGGTCGCCCCCACCATGAAGTTTCAAGGATCGGACAACTACGTCGCCACGCAGGACCTGATGCTGGCGGTCAACGCCGCCATCACGCTGAAGCGGCCGCTGCTGGTGAAGGGCGAGCCCGGCACCGGCAAGACCATGCTGGCCGAGGAAGTGGCCGCCGCGCTGAACATGCCGCTGCTGCAGTGGCACGTCAAGAGCACCACCAAGGCCCAGCAGGGGTTGTACGAGTACGACGCCGTGAGCCGCCTGCGCGACAGCCAGTTGTCGGGGGTCGAAGGTGCCGAGAAGGTCAAGGACATCAGCAACTACATCGTCAAGGGTGTGCTGTGGCAGGCCTTCAACGCCGACCACCAGGTGGCGCTGCTGATCGACGAGATCGACAAGGCCGACATCGAATTCCCGAACGACCTGCTGCGCGAGCTCGACCGCATGGAGTTCTACGTCTACGAGACCCGCGAGTTGGTCAAGGCCCGCCACCGGCCGGTGGTCTTCATCACCAGCAACAACGAGAAAGAACTGCCCGACGCCTTCCTGCGCCGCTGCTTCTTCCACTACATCAAGTTCCCCGATGCCGACACGATGAAGAGCATCGTCGACGTGCACTTCCCGGGGCTGAAGAAAGAACTGCTGAGCGCAGCGATGAAGACCTTCTACGACGTGCGCAACCTGCCCGGCCTGAAGAAGAAGCCCAGCACCAGCGAGCTGCTCGACTGGTTGAAACTGCTGGTCGCCGAGGACATCCCGCTCGAAGTGCTGCAGAACAAGGACGAGAAGGTCTCGGTGCCGCCGTTGGTGGGCGCACTGCTGAAGAACGAGCAGGACGTGACGCTGTTCGAGAAGCTCGTGTTCATGCAACGCCACAACCGCTGAGCGCCCGGGCGCGTTGCCCGCTGAGCGCCCAAGCGCGTTGCCCGCTGAGCGCCCGGGCGCGTTGCCGCCCGCAGCCCGCGTCGCGGCTTCAGCGCCTGAGAACCAAGGACCGACACCATGGCCGCACTGCCCCGCATCCCCGAGCCCATCACGCTGCGCGGCCACCATGTGCGGCTGGTGCCGCTGCACGCCGACCACGCCCCGGCGCTGACTGACGCGGCCGCTGATGGTGATCTGCACCAGCTCTGGTACACCGCGATCCCGGCGCCCGCCCAGGTGCACAGCGAGATCGCCCGCCGGCTGGGCCTGCTGGCGGCCGGCAGCATGCTGCCCTGGGCGGTGCTGGACGCCAGCGGCCAGGCGGTGGGCATGACCACCTACATGAACATCGACCAGGTGCACCAGCGCGTGGAGATCGGCTCGACCTGGTACGCCCGCCGCGTGCAGCGCACACCGCTCAACACCGAGGCCAAGCGGCTGTTGCTGGCGCATGCGTTCGAGACACTGCAGTGCATTGCGGTCGAGTTCCGCACCCACCGCTTCAACATGCAGAGCCGGCGCGCCATCGAGCGCCTGGGCGCGCAGTTCGACGGCATGTTGCGCAACCACCAGCGTGCGTCCAACGGCAGCTTGCGCGACACCGCGGTCTACAGCATCACCGCCGACGAATGGCCCACCGTGCGCGGCCACCTCGACTTCCAGCTAGAACGGCCGCGCTGAAGTCGCCGGCGACGCCGCCCGCCCCAGCCTGTTTCGACCCCCAGAAGAGGAGACCCGATGGCCCGCAAGAAGCCGATCACGGTGGAAGACCTTTGGCAACTGGAGCGGCCGGGCAGCCCCAGCCTGTCGCCCGACGGTGCGCAGGCGGTGTGCGCGCTGGGCCGCTACTCGATGGACGACAACACCGCCAGCAGCGCGCTGTGGCTGCTGTCGACGCTGGGCGGCACGCCCCGGCAACTGACGCAGTGCGGCGAGAAGGACGGCGCGCCGCAGTTCTCGCCGCGCGGCGACCGCGTCGGCTTCGTCGCCAAGCGAGAGCAGCAAGGCCACAAGGACGAATCGCCGCAGTTCTACGTCATTGCGGTCGACGGCGGCGAGGCGCAGCGCATCGGCGACGTGCCCACCGGCATCGAGGCCTTCCGCTGGTGCCCCGACGGCCGACGCATCGTTTTCATCTCCTGGGTCTGGCCCGAGTTGAAAGGCGCCAAGGCCCAGGCCAAGGCCATGAAGGACTTCAAGGCGCGCAAGGAAACCGGCATCGCCACCCGCGAGGGCGTCTACCGCTTCTGGGACCACATGCTGCCGGTCGGCCGCGTGCCGCACCTGCTGACGATGGACCTGGACACCGGCAAGCTGCACGACCTGTTCGAAGGCACGGCCTTCGAGCTGGTGCGGTCCGACCCGGACGCGAACTGCTTCGACCTCTCGCCCGACGGCAAGCGGCTGGTGTTCGCCTACGACCCGGCACCCGAAAAACGCATGGACGGCCGTTTTGCGCTGGCCGAACTCGACCTCAAACGCGGCCGCTTCGAGACCGTGGCACAAGACATCGGCTGGGACTTCAACCACCCGCGCTACAGCCCCGACGGCCGGCAAATCGCCTTCACCGCCAGCCACCAGGCGCTCAAGCACACCATGCCGCCGCAGCTGGCGGTGGTCACGCCGGGCCAACCGGTCGAGGTGGTCAGCGCCGAGTGGGACCACGAGGTCAACGCGCCGCTGCGCTGGGAGGACGATGGCCTGTCGCTGCTGTTCACCGCCGAGCAGCAGGGCCAATGCCATCTGTGGCGCTTCGAGCTGGCCGACCGGCGCGCCGAGATCGTGGTGCGCGGCGGCACGGTACTGGGCTTCGACAAGGCCGCCGGCACCCTGGTGACGCTGGCCGACGCGGCCGACCACCCGGCGCGGCTGCATGCCCACCTGCCCGGTGCGGCGCCCCGGCGCATCGAGTCCTTCAATGACCCCCAGATGGCCAAACTGGCGCTGGGCCGGCACGAAGCCATCAGCGTCACCGGCGGGCAGGGTGACCCGGTGCAGGTCTGGCTGTTCTACCCGCCCGACTTCGACCCGGACAAGACCTGGCCGCTGCTGCAGGTGATCCACGGCGGGCCGCATTCGGCGGTGGGCGACAACTGGCACTACCGCTGGAACAACGCGCTGTTCGCCGCCCAGGGCTGCGTGGTGTCGGTGGTCAACTACCACGGCTCGACCGGCTTCGGGTACGCCTTTCTCGACAGCATCACCCACCGCTGGGGCGAACTGGAACTGCAGGACATCGAGGCCGCCACCACCGAAATGCTGCAGCGCCCCTACATCGATCCGAAGCGGGTGTATGCCAGCGGCGGCAGCTACGGCGGCTACCTGGTGGCCTGGATGAATGGCCATGTGCCCGGCGGGCCGGATGGCCGCTACGCTGCCTACGTCTGCCACGCCGGCTGCTTCGACTGGACGGCGATGTTCGCCGACGACGCCTGGGCCTGGCACTCCAAGGAGCTGGGCGGCTGGTACTGGGACGACCTGGCCCGCGTGCAATCACAGAGCCCGCACACCTTTGCCGCGAACATGAACACGCCCACGCTGGTGATCCACGGTGCGCTGGACTACCGCGTGCCCGATGCGCAAGGCCTGGCCTACTACAACACGTTGAAGGCGCGTGGCGTCGATGCCCGGCTGCTGTGGTTTCCCGACGAGAACCACTGGGTGGTCAAGCCGCGCAATGCCCGGCTGTGGTGGCAGGAATTCTTCAACTGGCTGCAGCACCACGGCAGTGCGCCCAAGCCCGGGAAGACCGACAAGGCCGACAAGCCGAAGGGCAAGGGCAAGGGGGGGCCCAGGGGCAGGACAGCTTAGCGAGGCCCGGTCGGCGGCGGCCACGCCTGCGGCTCAGGCCGTGGCGCAGCCCTTCGGCGCGAGCCTCAGGCGCGGCGGACAGCGGCCAGCGGGCGCTGCGAGCGACCCACCACCACCCGGTCGCGGCCGGACTGCTTGGCATCGTAGAGGGCAAGGTCGGCCCGGCTCAGCAGTTGCATCAGGCTGTCGTGCGGGCCCAGCCACCCGGCCACACCGACGCTGACCGTCAGCGGCATCGGCATCTGGTCGACCAGCAGCGGCAGGCTGCGCACCCGCTCGCACAGCCGCTCGGCCAGCGCCAGCGCATCGGCCCCCGGGGTGGCGGGCAGCAGCACCAGGAATTCCTCGCCGCCCCAGCGCGCCAGGTGGTCGACGTCGCGCAGCTGCGAGGCCATCAGGCTGGCCAGGTGCTGCAATGCACGGTCGCCGGTGGCGTGGCCGTGGTTGTCGTTGAGGCGCTTGAAATGGTCGACGTCGATCATCAGCACCGCCATCCGGGCCCCGCCCGACCCGGCGTCTTGATCGGCGAGGCGGCGAGCGCGCTGTTCTTCCTGGGCCAGCAGCCCGTCCATGGCGCGGCGGTTGAGCAGGCCGGTGAGCGAATCGTGGCGCGACAACTGCTCCAGCCGGCCCACCAGCCGCGACACCAGCAGGCTGACCAGCATCATCTGCAGCAGCAATGCCGCCACCAGCCCGGTGAGTGACGAGCCGACACTGAGCACTGTGTTCTGCTCGACCTCGTAGACCACGGTCTCGGGCGAGACCACCGCGCGCAGGCTGCGCACGGCCAGCATCAGCGCGGCCAGCAGCATCGGCGCGGCATACAACCAGCCCCAGCGCTGGCGCATGACCCCACGCACATGGCTCCACACCGCCACCGCTGCCCACAGGTACAGCGCAGACCACATCGCGGCCACGAAGGTGATGCGCACCCAGACCCAACCGGCATCCATCGCCAGCCAGCACAGCACGGTGGTCGTGGCCATCAGGACTGCCTGGGTGCCGTTCCAGGCGCGCTGGCCGGTGAAGGCCCAGATACCCCGCAGCAGCGACAGCGTGGCCGCGAACACGACCACATTGCCCGCGGCGCGGATGCCGACATGGGCCTCGTGCATGCCGATCACGATCAGCAGCAGGCCGACCGCGCTGCCGCCCGAATACACCGCCCACCAGGCTGCTGCCCTCCGGTCGCCCGGCAACACCAGCGCCGCCACACCCCAGGCCGGCGCCAACACGAAATACTGCAACGCGACCAGCAGCAGCGCCACTTCGGCAGCGCTGTACGCGGTCAGTTGGTAGGCTAGCGTTTCCATCATTTCGATTCCACCACAGTGGCAGGTGCCGCGGCGTCCGCGTGACCCCCCCGGAAGTGGGTATGCTTGATGATCCCGGCCCCACTGGCCCGTGAAAGCCCGCACGATGCTGATCAATTTTTTCTACACCCTGCGCGCGGCCAAGCTGCCGGTGTCGGTCAAGGAATTCCTCACCCTGCTCGAAGCCGTCAAGGCCGGGGTGATCGACCACTCGGTCGACCAGTTCTACTACCTGGCGCGCACCACGCTGGTCAAGGATGAGGCCCACTTCGACAAGTTCGACCGGGCCTTCGGCGCCTACTTCAAAGGCGTCGAGATGCTGGCCGACTTCACCAAGGAAGTGCCGCTGGAGTGGCTGCGCAAGAACCTGGAACTTGAACTCAGCGCCGAAGAGAAGGCCAAGATCGAGAAGATGGGCTGGGACGAGCTGATGGAGACGCTCAAGAAGCGTTTCGAAGAACAAAAAGAGCGGCACGAGGGCGGCAGCAAGTGGATCGGCACCGGCGGCACCAGCCCGTTCGGCGCCTACGGCGTCAACCCGCAGGGCATCCGCATCGGCCAGGAAAAAAGCCGCAACAAGAGCGCGGTGAAAGTGTGGGACCAACGCGCCTACAAGGATTACGACGACAACCTCGAGCTCGGCACCCGCAACATCAAGGTGGCGCTGCGCCGCCTGCGCAAGTTCGCCCGCGAGGGCGCCGAGACCGAGCTCGACCTGGAAGACACCATCCACTGCACCGCCGCCAACGCCGGCTTCCTCGACATCAAGCTGGTGCCCGAGCGCCACAACAAGGTGAAGGTGCTGCTGCTGATGGACGTGGGCGGCACGATGGACGAGCACATCCACCGGGTGGAAGAGATCTTCTCGGCGGCCAAGAGCGAGTTCAAGCACCTCGAGTTCTACTACTTCCACAACTGCGTCTACGACTTCATGTGGAAGAACAACCGCCGCCGTTTCAGCGAGAAGACACCCACCTGGGACATCATCCGCAAGTACAACAAGGACTACAAACTGATCTTCGTCGGCGATGCGACGATGAGCCCCTACGAGATCCTGCAGCCCGGCGGCAGTGTCGAATACAACAACGAGGAGCCGGGTGCCGAGTGGGTGCAGCGGCTCACGAACGCATTCCCCAAGTACGCCTGGATCAACCCCGAGCCGCAGGGCGTGTGGCAGTACCGGCAGTCGATCTCGGTGATGCAGCAACTGGTCAACCAGCGCATGTTCCCGCTCACGCTGCAGGGGCTGGAAGGGGCGATGCGCCTGCTGTCCAAGTGAGGCGCAGGCTCGCATGAACACGCTGCCGCCGCGCAGCGGACACGGTCTTGTGCCGCCGGACCGCCCGGTGCTGACCTCGATCGTGCAGCCCGACGACCAGCCGGTGCGTTGGCCGGTGCGGTCGCCGGCGCCCTGGCCGTTGCGGTCACCGGTGCGTTCGCCGGTGCGTTCGCCGGCGCTGGCGCGGTGGCTGTTGCCAGGCTTGCTGCTGGTCAGTGGCTGCAGCCAGATGCAACCGTTGATTGCCGGCTTCAACCCGTCCGCCAAGCCCGCCAGCCCGCCGCTGGTCGACCTGCAGGTCGACGCGCCCGATGCGCTGAAGCCGCTGCTGGAGAAGCACCTCGACCTAGCCCGCCTGGTGGCGCTGGGCAGCGATGAAACCCCCAGCGCCGGCGAGATCAACCGCCTGATTGCCGCCGCGCCAGCGCAGGCCCGCGAGCTGCTGCAGACCGAAGGCTACTTCGATGCCCAGGTGACGGTGCAGCGCAGCACGGTGCCGCGCGCCGCGGTGGCTGCTGCGGCGGCCGCGGCGGCCTCCGCGGCCTCCGCGGCTTCGGCGGCTTCGGCGGCTTCAGCGGCTTCGGCGGCTGCGGCGGCCTCGACAACCGCAACGTCAGCCAGCGCGGCGGTCCCGACGGCCGTCGATTCGGCTGCGGCTGCGGCTGCGGCTGCGGCTGCGGCTGCGGTTGCGGTTCCGGTTCCGGCTGCGGCGCCACCCACACCGGCGGTCACCCGCGACGAGGACCAGGCGCTGCGTCGCGACCGCATTCAGGTGGTGCGGGTGACCGTGGTGCCGGGCGATCCGACCCAGGTCAGCGCGCTGAATATCAGCACCACCGGCGCATTGCAGGCCCGGGTTGAAAGTGGCGATGCCGACGCCACGGCACTGCAGCGCAGCCTGGCCGCGGCCAGCACGCTGCAGCCGGGCATGGTGTTCCGCAACCCCGACTGGTCGGCGTCCAAGCAGGCGCTGCAGACGCGCCTGCGCGCCGCCGGATACGCCGCCGTGCGGCTGCAGGACAGCCGCGCCGCGGTCGATGCCTCGGCCCGCACGGCGCAACTGCAGATCGCGCTCGACAGCGGGCCGCTGTTCAGTGCCGGGCCGCTGCAGATCAGCGGCCTGAAACACCATGACGAGCAGACCGTGCGCAACCTGGCCGGCTTCGACGTCGGCGAGACGCTGACCGAAGCGCGCCTGCTCGACTACCAGGAACGGCTGCAGGCCGCGCGGCTGTTCCAGTCGGCGACCGTCACCTTCGAGCCCGACCCGCTGACGGCGGCGCTGACACCGGTGCAGGTCCGGCTGGCCGAGCTGCCGCTGCAGCAGGCCACTGTGGGCGTCGGCGTCACGTCCAACTCGGGTGCGCGGGTGACGGCCGAGCACACCCACCGGCGGCCGTTCGACTGGCCGGTGATCGCCTACAACAAGCTGGAATACGGCCAGCGCAACCAGAAGTTCAGTGGCGACCTGCAGAGCCATCCGGGCCCGCGCTTTTATCGCAACCTTCTGGGTCTGCAGGTCGAGCGCGACGAGAGCGACACCGACACCGTGCTGTCGCAGCAGCTGCGCCTGGGCCGCACCCAGGACACGCCGAGCATCGAGCGGCTGTATTTCGTCGAACTGTTGCGCTCGCGCCGTGACACGCTGGTCGTGCCGGCCAATGCCGCGGCGCGGGCGGCCTACACCGGGCCGACCACGGCCACGGCGCTGAGCATCAACGCCCATCAGGTCTGGCGCAGCCTGGACAGCGTGCTGCTGCCCACGCGCGGCTGGGTGCTGTCGGTGCAGGGCGGCGTGGGTGAAGCGACCAGCCACGGCGGCAGCAGCGGGCCGTTCACCCGGCTCTACACCCGCATGACCGGCTACCTGCCGCTGGGCGGCGCCTGGTACAGCCAGGCACGGCTGGAGGTCGGCAGCGTGATCCACCGCAGTGATGTCGAAGTGCCCGACTCGCTGGGCTTTCGTGCCGGCGGCGAGGATTCGGTGCGCGGCTACGGCTACCGCGACCTGGCGCCCACCGACGCCACCGGCGCCACCACCAGCGGCGACGTGCTGCTGACCACCGGCCTGGAGCTGGCCCGCCCGATCCTGCCGTCGATGCCGGCGCTGTGGGGCGCGGTGTTCATCGACGCCGGCCGCGCCGCCCTGAATTGGAGCAGCTACAAGCCTGCGCTGGGCTATGGCGTGGGCGTGCGCTGGCGCAGCCCGATCGGGCCGCTGAAAGTCGACCTGGCTTACGGCGACGAAGTCGAGAAGTTCAGGCTGCACTTTTCGGTCGGCATCACCTTCTGACCATGACCGACCGCACACCGCCCGAGGCAACGCCAGCGACGCCCCCCCCACCGGGCGCGGTGGCCGGGCGGGGGCGCCGGCCCTGGCGCCTGGTGGCCGCGCTGCTGGTCGGCACAGTGGCGCTGCTGCTGGCCACCAGCGGTGGCGCGCTGTGGTGGACCTGGAGCCATCCGGCCGCCCTGCCCTGGCTGCTGCAGCACGTGCCAGGGCTCAGCGTGCAAGGGGTGCAGGGCAGCCTGCAGCGTGGCACGCTGCACATCGAATCGCTCGACCTGCAACTGCCGGCCGACAGGGGCCGGCTGCGGGCCAGCGGCCTGCGCGCCGACGGCCTGACCGTGCGGCTGCGGCCGCGCCCGGGGGTGCAGGCTGCGGTGTCGCTGCAGGCGCTGCAGATCGACTTGCTGCGCTTCGACAGCGGCGCACCCTCGGGCCAGCCGCTGCAAGTGCCCACCGACTTGCAGATGCCGATCGATTTGCTGGTCAAGCAGCTGCGCATCGGCGAAGCGCTGATCGACCAGCAGCCGCCGCTGCGCCAGGTGCAGGCCGCGCTGGCACTGGGCACCGACGGTGGGCGGCTGCACCGGCTGTCGCAGGCATCGGGCGTGCTGGAACTGGGCAGCGCCGACGCACCCGCGCCGCTGCCCTGGCAGGCCGATCTGCAGATCGGCACTGCCGCGCCACTGCCGGTGCAGGCCACGCTGGCTCTGCAGCGTGCCGCCACCGCCCGCAGCCCGGCCTGGCAGGCCGCGCTGCAGGCCAGCGGCCAGCTGGACCGGCTGGACACCCGGCTGCAGCTGGCTGGCCAGCCGCCCGACGGCCAGAAACCGGTCGGCCAGGCCTCGGTCCGTCCGGCGTCAGGCCGCCAGGCCACGGCGGGCGCGGCCGCGCCCTCGCTGCAGGCCCATGCCACCGTGCTGCCCTTTGCGCCCTGGCCGCTGGCCGACCTGGCCTTGCAGACCGAGGCGCTGGACCTGGCCGCCCTGTCGCCGCAATGGCCACAGACCCGTCTGGCCGGCCAGGCCGACATCCAGACCGCGGGGCTGGACCAACCCGCCCGCGTCGTCGCCCAGCTGGTCAACAGCCTGCCCGGGGCCTGGGATCAGGGCCGTGTACCGGTGCGAACCCTCGACCTCGTGGCCAGCGGCAACCCGAGCCAGACCGACCGGCTGACGCTGGACCGCTTCGACCTGCAGTTGGGCACCGCCGCCGGCGCGGCCGGCGCCGCCGGGCGCGTCAGCGGCCAGGGCCAATGGCGCGGCGATGCCCTGTCGCTGGACCTGCGGCTGGACGCGCTGCGCCCGGCCCGCCTGCACCGCCGCGCCGCCGACCTGGTGCTCAGCGGCCCGGTCCAGCTGCAGGCCACCGGCCTGCCGGTGCCACAGGCCGGCACACCCTCTGCGGCCGCCGCTGCGCCGGGAGGCGCCTCTGCCTCTGCCTCTGCCTCTGCCTCTGCCTCTGCCTCGGCGCCGGCAGCAGCATCGGCCAGGGCGGCATCGACGTCCCCGGGGTCAACCGCAGCCACGGCCAGTGCGGCGTCCGCGGCGCAGCCGCAGCTGGCGGTGGTGGCCCAGCTCAGCGGCCGTCTGCTCGACGGCACTGGCGGGCCGGTGACGCTGCAGCTCAAGGGCGATGTCAGCCAGCGCCACCTGCGCCTGCTGCAAGCCGATGCCACGGCCGGCGCGGCGCACGCCAAGGCCAGCCTGGATGCCCGCGCCATGCCCAGCGGCTGGCAGCTGCGGGGCCAGCTGGCGCTGCGCGACTTCGACCCCCGGCCCTGGTGGCGCGGCACCGAGCAGTCGGTCTGGCGGCGCGGGCCGCACCGGGTTTCGGCCGCGCTGGATGCCAACCTGGTGTGGCAACACGCGGCCAGCCGGGCGCTGGCTGCCGACACCCTGGCGCTCGACCGGCTGCTGGCGGCCGTGGACGGCCAGGCCACGCTGCAGATCGGCGACAGCCTGCTGGCCGGTGTGCCGTTGACGGGCCGCATCGAGCTGCGCAGCAGCGGGCCGGTGGCCGAGGTCGACGGCCGGCTCAGCCTGGCCGGCAACCAGATCACGCTGGTCGGCCATGGCGGCGGCGCCCCGGCAGCCGATGAGTGGCAGCTCGGCCTGCAGGCGCCGGTGCTGGCCGCACTAGCGCCGCTGGGCGCGATGCTGGCCGAGCTGGTGCCCGCCGCTGCCGACGCCTGGCCGCGGGCCGGTGCGTTGAGTGCGTCGCTGAAGACCAACGGCCGCTGGCCGGCGATGCGCACCCAGGGAGAGGCGACCGCCAGCGGCCTGAGCACCGCCCTGGGCAGCCTGCAGCGCGGCACGCTGGCGGTGCGCACCGGCGGCAACGCCGACGCCCCGCTGAGCCTGCAGCTGCGCGCCCAGGGCCTGGCCCGTGGCGCACAGCGGCTCGACCGGGTGGAGGCCGACGTCAACGGCAGCCCGCGCGACCACCGGCTGCGGCTGCTGATCGACAGCCCGGTGCGGCCGCCGGCCTGGTCTGAAGCCCTGCTGGGCGCCGCAGGCAGCGGCACGCGGATCGAATCCGAGGCGCGCGGGGCGTGGACACCCCCTGGCGACAGCGGCACTGGCACTGGCACTGGCACTGGCACTGGCAGTGGCATTGGCACTGGCACTGGCACTGGCATTGGCACTGGCATCGGCACTGGCTCTGGCAGTGACACAGGCACGGGCAAAGGCAGGGGCACGGCAACTGCCACCCGCACCGGCACGGTCGGCAGCGCCAGCCCCGGCAGGCGCACCGCGCCAGGCAGCTACCAGCTGCAGGCGATGACGCTGAAGGCCGGCGCCCGCGACGCGAAGGGCGGCAGCCGGCCCTGGTTGACGGCCCAGGGCCTGTCGGGCGCCCTGCTGCTGGACGCCGCAGGCCAGCTGCAGTCGCTGCAGGCAGCGCCCGGCCGGGTGCAGCTGGTGGCCACCGCGCTGAACTGGAGCCAGCTGCAGTGGCGTGCCGACGGCGGCGCCGGCCAGCTCGACATCGTCGCCCAGCTGGAAACGATCGCGGTGGCGCCGCTGCTGGCCCGATTGCAGCCCGAGCTGGGCTGGGGCGGCGAGCTGACGATCGGCGGGCACATCGACATCCACAGCGCCGCGCGCTTCGATGCCGATGTCGTGCTGGAACGCATCGCCGGCGACCTGCACGTCACCGATGAACTCGGCAACACCCAGCCGCTGGGCCTGAGCGACCTGCGTCTGGCGTTGAGCGCCCACGACGGCCTCTGGCAAATCGCCCAGGGTCTGGCCGGCCGGCGCATCGGCACGGTGGTCGGGGCGCAGGTGCTGCGCAGCACGCCCGAGCGGCGCTGGCCCGGCGCCGACGCGCCGCTGCAAGGGGTGCTGGAAGCCCGTGTCGCCAGCCTCGACGCCTGGGGCAGCTGGATGCCGCCGGGCTGGCGCCTGTCGGGCCGGCTGGACACCGAAGCGCAGTTCAGCGGCACACTGGGCGCGCCCGAGGTCAACGGCTCGCTGCGCGGCAGCGACCTCGGCCTGCGCAACCTGCTGCAGGGCGTCAGCCTCACCGACGGCCAGCTGAGCCTGGTGCTGGCCGGCGACACCGCGCGCATCGAGCAGTTCAGCTTCAAGGCCGGCGATGGCCGGCTGGATGTGACCGGCAGCGCGCTGCTGGGTGCCGACCCCACCGCCACGCTGCGGGTGGCGGCCGACAAGTTCCGCGCGCTGGGCCGGATCGACCGGCGGGTGGTGGTCAGCGGCAACACCGTACTCAAGCTCGACCGCGAGCGGCTGACGCTGGACGGCGCGCTGGTCATCGACGAGGGTCTGATCGACATCAGCCGCAGTGGCGCGCCCACCCTGGACGACGACGTGGTCGTCAGCCGCGGCGGGGCCGGCGGCACTGCGCTGGCCAACGGCACTGGCCCGGCCAACGGCCGCGGCCCGGGCAATGGTCGCGGCCCAGGCGATGGCGAGACCTTGCAGCCCACGGCGGCCGCGCCTGCGCCCGCGCCGCTGCGCAACGCCCAGGTCAACGTCAAACTCGGCCTGGGCCAGAACCTGCGGCTGCGCGGCCAGGGCGTGGACACCCTGCTGCGCGGCGACCTGGCACTGACCAGCCCGGGCGGGCGGCTGGCGCTGAACGGCACGGTGCGCACGCACGAGGGCCTGTACGCGGCGTATGGCCAGAAGCTGGAGATCTCGCGCGGCAACTTCACCTTCAGCGGCGCCATCGACAACCCGCGGCTGGACGTGCTGGCGCTGCGGCCGAACCTGGACGTGCAGGTGGGCGTCAGCATCGCCGGCACCGCCAGCAACCCGCGCATCCGGCTCTACAGCAACCCCGACATGGCCGACTACGACAAGCTGTCGTGGCTGGTGATGGGACGTGCTTCCGAAGGCCTGGGCACCGCCGATGCGGCACTGCTGCAGCGCGCGGCCTTCTCGCTGCTGGCGGGCGACCGCGTCGGGCCCACCGACCAGGTGCTGAGCGCGCTGGGCCTGACCGAGTTCTCGGTCAAGCAGACCGAGGGCGACACCCGCGACACCGTGGTCAGCCTGGGCAAGCAGCTGTCGCGGCGCTGGTGGGTGGGCTACGAGCGCGGCGTGCACGCCACCACCGGTACCTGGCAGGTGATCTACCGGGTGGCCCAGCGCTTCACGCTGCGCGCCCAATCGGGCGAGGAAAACGCGCTCGACGTGATCTGGACCTGGCGCTGGTGAGCCGCCGACCGGGCGGGCCTGCGTGCGTGCGAGAATCCGCCGCCAAGCCACCGTAGTTCAACGGATAGAACGAGCGCCTCCTAAGCGCTAGATACAGGTTCGATTCCTGTCGGAGGCACCAGACCAGGCGCGTCTCGCTGCCACCCTGTCGTCTCACGGAACCCTCGTCTTTGCCCTTGCCCAGGCCGGGCCTGTGACCGCCTCACCGCAGGGCCCCACGGGCGCGCTCTCCGGGCGGCCAGGGCGCCCCGGTGCACTTGAACTTCCGCCGTTCATTGCCATGACCCTCAAACGCCTGCTGTCCTTCTTCTTGATCGTCGCGCTGCTGGTGATCCTGTACGCCGCCGTGGTGCTGAACTGGAGCTACTCGACCGGCGAGCGTGCCGGCTGGATCCAGAAGTTGTCGAACAAGGGCTGGGTCTGCAAGACCTGGGAGGGCGAACTGGCGCTGGTGTCATTGCCGGGCAGCAGCACGGTGGAGAAGTTCCACTTCACGGTGCGCGACGCCACCGTGGCCGCCGCGCTGACCCAGGCCATGGGCAAGCGGGTGTCGCTGCACTACGAAGAAAAGGTCGGACTGCCGACCTCGTGCTTCGGCGAGACCCGCCACTACATCACCAAAGTGACGCTGGCCAGCGAACTGTCGCTGACCCCCGGCGTGGTGGTGCAGACGGGTGCCGCCTCGGCGCCAGCTGCCACCGCCTCACCGCCGGCATCGATCCCGGCACGCTGACCGCGCGCCCCAGACGCGGCCAGCCTGAACCACCCCGCTCGCAGCCCCCCTGGCCGGAGCACTGCCATCGAAACCCGACTCGCCCTCACGCTGCTCGTCACGCTGTTGCCCGCGACACTGTTCGCCGCCGGTGAGGTGGCGGTGTTCAACATGGCTCGCTGACGGGTGAATCGATCTACCGGTTCTGCGAGAAGCCCGAGGGCGAGTGGACCCTGGTCGGCCCGGAAACCGGCCGTTGATCGAGCTGCGCCCGTCTGCCGCGTGCTGGCAAGATGCAGCCGCACACCGACGCAACCGCGCGCTTGCGCGAACACGCGCTCACGGGCCTGCCCGCTCCGGGCGCCCCATGACCGGAGCCCGCCATGCTTGACGCCCTGCACCTGTCCGCCGGTCCGCACCCCGGGCACCCGGCACACCGCCGCGCGGCGCCGTCGCGCTTGCAGCACCGGCGAGCCGAAGCCGCCGGCTGGTCCGGGGCGGCCGCGTTGAGGCCGCTGCTGCTGCTGCTCCTGCTGGTGCTGGTGCTGATGCCGTCGGCAGGTCGGGCCGCCGCAGCGGCTGCGGCGACGGTCTCACCTGCAGCCATACCTGGCAGCGCCACCGATGAAGCCTTGCTGAAGGTCTTCAACCGCGAGGTCTTCGTCTTCCGCTCGGCCGCGCTGGGCATGCAACCCGCCGAGCGGGTGCAGCGCGCCCTGGAGCGCATCGAGCAGCTACTCGACCGGCCGGGTCCGCATGGCGTGGCGCTGAAGCCCAACCCGTTGGGCGTCATCGTGCAGATCAACGACGCGGCGGTGTTCTTCGTCACCGAGCAGGACGTCGATGTGCTGCGCCAGGAAACCGATTTGATGGCGGCCGAACGCGCCGCTGCGGCGCTGCGCGAGGCCATTGCCGCTTCCCGCGAGAGCCGCGAGCTGCGGGCGGTGCTGCGCGCACTGGGCATATCGCTGTCTGCGACGGCCATCACCGTCGGCCTGCTGTGGGGCTCGCTGCGCGCCCGGCAGGCCATCGTGGGCTGGCTGGTGCGCGTCAGCGAGTCGCATGTCGACCGGCTCAAGGTCAGCGGCGTCGAACTGATCCGCCGTGACCGCCTGGCCTGGGTGGCCCGCAGTGTCGTCGCGGCGCTGCACGCCCTGTTCGCGCTGCTGCTGCTCTACACCTGGATCGGTTTGGTGCTGGCGCAGTTTCCCTACACCCGGGTGTGGGGCAACAACCTGCGCGATTTCCTGGTCGATCTGGCCGCGGGCATCGGCACCAGCATCGTCGGCGCAGTGCCCGGGTTGGTCACCGCGACGGTGATCTTCTTCCTCGCCCGCTTCGTGGCCGGGCTGCTCGACGGTTTCTTCGATCGGGCGAGCCGCAGCCCGCAGCCGCCGGCCTGGCTGGAAGCCGACGTGGTGGGCCCCACCCGGCGCATCGCCAAGGGCGTGTTGTGGTTGTTTGCGCTGGCGATGGCCTACCCCTACCTGCCCGGCGCGCACACCGAAGCCTTCAAGGGCTTGTCGGTGCTGATCGGGCTGATGCTGTCGATCGGCTCGTCCAACCTGGTGGGCCACGCCGGCAGTGGCCTGATCCTGACCTATTCGCGGGTCTACCGCCGCGGCGAGTACGTGCGCATCGCCGACCACGAGGGCACCGTCACCGACCTGGGGGTGTTCGCCACCCGCCTGCGCACCGGGCTGGGCGAGGAGGTGACGCTGTCGAACTCGCTGGTGCTGGGGGCGGTGACGAAGAACTACTCCCGCGCCGTGAAGGGCCCGGGCTTCGTGGTCGACACCACCGTGACGATCGGCTACGACACCCCCTGGCGGCAGGTGCACGCGATGTTGGTCGAGGCCGCGCAACGCACGCCGGGCGTGCTGGCCGATCCGACGCCGCAGGTCTTCCAGACCGCGCTTTCCGACTTCTACCCGGAGTACCGGCTGGTCTGCCAGGCCATCCCTTCAGAGCCCAGGCCGCGTGCCGTGGTGCTGAGCACGCTGCACGCCAACATCCAGGATGTCTTCAACGAGCAGGGCGTTCAGATCATGTCGCCACACTATCTCGGTGATCCGTTGCAGCCCAAGCTGGTGCCGCCGACGCCGGGCGCCTCAGCGCCGGCGCAGGTCAACCCGGGTCGGCCAGCAGATCAACCGAACTGAAGTCGAATGGATTGGTTTCAGGATGCCAGGTATCGGTGACGCGTCGTGTCACCAGCTGCTGGCGGTCCCGCATCTGCACCATGATCGTCGCTTCTTGCTTGGGCGAGAAGAAGAACGGGTAAAGCGACCGCTCGGCCGCGGCGAGGGTCGGCTGGCCACCAAGCAGTGCGATGCGTTCGCGGATGAGACTGAACGGCGCACCCATCAACACGGCCGGCGCATTCACGCTGCGATTCATGCGCTGCTCGCCCATCACCTGGCAATCCAGCATGCGCTCGTAGTAACGCTGGTGACGGGGGTTGACCTCCATCAACAAGGTGTCCTGACCGCGCAACCGATGCGCCACGATGTAAGCAACGTGGAACAGCGCTACCAAGACTCTCTTGCTGCCCTCATGCGGATCGATTGCTAGCCGCGCGAATTCGCAAAGCTTCAAGCCCTGCTCACGCAGCGCGCCGATTTCTGCACTGAATTCAGCTTCGGCACCCAGACGTTCCGAGCCGTCGAAACCCACGGTGATGGTGCCGATCACCACGTCGTCCTGCAGCGCCGTCAGCGTGAAGCGGTTCACCGACGGGTCGGTGGGCAGGTTCACCTGCTGGTAGCCGCGCCAGGCGTAGCGGTTGGTCAGCAGGCGATTGATCAGGCCGCGGCGCTCGTGGCATTCGGCCGCCTTGATCTTGAACCGGTGACGACCGGCTTGACCATCGGGCAGTTCGTCGGGGCTCAGCTCGGGCGTTGGCTTTCGCCGATCACCGCCCCGCCACAGCTGCGAAGCAGCGAAAATCGTGCTGGTCTGCAAGATGTAGTCCGTCCAGAAATCAGGCGCGCGGGTTTGCGCGTCAAGTGGTCTGATGGTAGCGGGCGCCGTTGTCGCTGAGAAGTCTAGGACGACCCAAAAAGCCAAAGTTGAGACCAAATGTTGCGCTCGGCCGAGCTCGATGGCGCCCGCAGGCCGCAAGACCTGCGCGACGTCAGGCTGGCGTCAGGGGCGGTGAGGGCAGCAAGCTTTCCAGCGTGGCCAATGTGTCGGCCTCGTGCAGCGGCTTGTCGTGCCGCAGACGCAGGATGCGCGGAAACCGCAGCGCGATGCCGCTCTTGTGGCGCGGGCTGCGGGCGATGCCCTCGAAGCCCAGCTCGAACACCAGCGTGGGCCGAAGGCTGCGCACCGGGCCGAACTTCTCCAGCGTGGTGGCGCGGACCACCTTGTCGACGGCCTTGAACTCGTCGTCGGTCAGGCCGGAATAGGCCTTGGCGAAGGTGACCAGCTGCAGCGCACCAGGCCGCGCGGGGGTGCGCTGGCTGATGGCCTCGACGACCGCGGCAGCCTCGTCGGCATCGATCGGCGAGTGGCTCCAGACCGCGAAGGTGTAGTCGGTGTACAGCCCGGCGCGCCGACCATGGCCGGCCTGGGCGTAAACCAGCACCGCGTCGACGGTGAACGGGTCGACCTTCCACTTCCACCACAGGCCATCGGCCTTGGTGCGCCCGCTGCCATAAGCCGAGTCACGCTGCTTGAGCATCAGGCCTTCGACGCCGCGGGCCCGGCTCTCAGCCCGCTGCGCGGCCAGGCCGGCCCAGCTGGCGGCCACCACGCGGGGCGACACCACCGTGCCAGGGCAGGCGCTGAGCAGCGCCTCCAGCCGCGCGCGGCGCTGGTGCAGCGGCTGGGCACGCAGGTCTTGCCGGTCGGCTTCGAGCAGGTCGTAGGCGATGAAGCGCACCGGCACATCGGCCAGCAGCTTGCGGCCCAGGGTCTTGCGGTTCAGGCGCTGCTGCAGCAGCTGGAACGGCGCCGGCGCCGTAACGCCGGGCAGCCAGGCCAGCAGTTCACCGTCGAGCACGGTGCCGTCGGGCCAGGCTGCGGCCTGGGCAACCACCTCCGGGAAGCGGTCGGTCACCAGTTCTTCGCCACGCGACCAGACCCACACCTGCCCGGCGCGGCGCACCACCTGGGCGCGGATGCCGTCGTACTTCCACTCCGCCTGCCAGTCGCCCGGCGGGCCCAGCCGGGCGGTCAGGTCGTGCCCGGCGGCATCCAGCGCATGGGCCAGGAAGAACGGGTACGGCTCGCCCGCGGCCGGCGCCGTGCCGTCGTCGGCGGCCAGCACCGCCTGCAGGCGCTCGGCGCTGGGCAGCGCGCGGGCGTCGGTCCAGCCCATCATGCGCTGGGCCACCAGCTTGGGGTCGAGCCCGGCATGGCGGGCGATGGCACGCTGCACCAGCAACTTGCTCACGCCCACGCGCAGGCCGCCACCGATCAGCTTGGTCAGCAGGAAGCGCTGGTCGGCGTCGAGTTCGTCCCACCACTGGCGCAGGCAGGCGGCCTGGTGCTCGGGCGTGGCACCGCGCAGCGGCAACAGGCGGTCGACCAGCCAGGCGGCCAGGCCGAGCGCGCTGTGACGGCGCGGCGGCGGCAGCACCCGCGCAATGGTCTCGGCCAGGTCGCCGGCGGCCTGGTAGCTGGCCTCGAACAGCCAGTCGGGGATGCCGGCCACGGCCGTGGCCTCGGCCCGCAACAATGCGGTGGGCACGGTCTGCCGCGGCTTGCCACCGGCCAGGAAATACAGCGCCCAGGCCGCATCGGCAGGCGCGGCTTCGGCCAGGTACCGCTGCAGCGCGGCCAGCTTGGATTCGGTGGCCGTGCTGGCGTCCAGCTCGGCATAGAGCGCGGCGAAGCGGTGCATCAGGCCGGTCCGGCCGCATCGGCCGCATCGGCCGCATTGGCCAAATTGGCCAAATTGGCCAAATTGGGCGAATTGGCCGAATCGGCCGAATTGGCCGTCGCGGCGGCGGTGGCGGCCTCGGCTGGGCCGTCGCCGCCCTCGACGCCGTACTCAGTGCGGAACGAGTCGGCCTGCAAGCCCTGCTCGCGCAGCCAGCGCACCATCACCGCCTCCTGGCCGTGGGTGACGATCACCCGCTCGGCACCGGTGGCGTGGATCGCCCGCTGCAGGCCCGGCCAGTCGGCATGGTCGCTGAGCACGAAGCCGCGGTCCACGCCCTGGCGGCGGCGGGCGCCGCGCAGCGCCATCCAGCCGCTGGCAAATCCGTCGCTGAAGTCGCCCAGCTTGCGGGCCCAGGCGCTGGCGTGCACCGACGGCGGCGCCACCACCAGCGCGCCGGCCAGGGTGTGGGCCAGCGCACGCGGGTCGGGCAACTCAGCCAGGGTGCGGGCCTCTGGAAGGGGCACGCCGGCGGCGCGGTAGGCGGCGTTCAGCGGCGCCACCGCGCCGTGCACGACGATGGGGCCGATGGCGGCATCCACCCCAGCCAGCAGGCGTTGGGCCTTGCCGAAGCTGTAGGCCATCAGCAGGCTGGGCCGGCCGGCCGCGGCGTTGGCGCGCCACCAGGCGTCGATCTCGGCAAACACCTCGGCCTGGGGCTGCCAGCGGTAGATCGGCAAGCCGAAAGTCGATTCGGTGATGAAGCAGTCGCAGCGCAGCGGCTCGAAGGGTTCGCAGGTGGGGTTGCGCTCGTCATGGGCCGACAGGTAGTAGTCGCCCGAGGCCACCCAGACCCGGCCGGCATGCGCCAGCCGCACCTGGGCCGAGCCCAGCACATGGCCGGCCGGGTGCAGGCTGATGCGCACACCGTTGTGGATCACCGCCTCACCATAGGCCAGGCCCTGCAACGGCAGCGACGCACCCAGCCGGCTGCGCAGCACGCCCTCGCTGATGGCGGTGGCCAGCACATGGCCGTGGCCGGCACGGGCATGGTCGGCATGGGCGTGGGTGATCACCGCACGGTGCACGGGCCGCCAGGGGTCGATGTAGAAGTCGCCCGGCGGGCAATACAGGCCCTGCGGGCGGGCGATGACCAGATCCTGCACTTCAGGCAACCCGTGCAAGACCGCAACCCTTGCCAGGCATGCACCGGCGAAAGCCAGTGGACGCCGTGGAACCGGCTTCGCCGGGCCACTGGCGGCGCCCCCTTGAGGGGGAAGCGCCGAAGGCGCTTCGGGGGTGGGCCATGTCAATATTTTCCGGTGATGCCGGCCAGCCGCAGGAACCAGTAGGCCGACCAGGCGACGAAGCCGCGCCGCAGCACCGCCCACCAGCCGGCGCCCACCGATGGGCGCAGCACCGGTTGCGACACCAGGAAGGCCGACTCCAGGCGCAAGGCCAGCACGGCGGCGAACGCCTCGTCGCGCACGATGACATTGGCCTCCAGGTTCAGCAGCAGCGACAGCGGGTCGATGTTCGAACTGCCCACCGTGGCCCAGTCGCCGTCGACCACCGCCACCTTGGCGTGCAGGAACGCGGGGGTGTATTCGAAGATGCGGATGCCGTTGGCGCGCATCTCGTCGTACAGCGCACGCGCGGCCACCGCCGCAATGCGGTAGTCGAACTGGCCTTGCAGCAGCAGCCGTACGCGCACGCCGCGGCGCGCGGCGCGAAGCAGGCTGCGGCGAAAGGCGCGACCGGGGTAGAAATACGGCACGGCAATGTCGACCTGCTCGCGGGCGCCGGCAATTGCCTCGATGTAGCTGCGCTCGATGGCGCGGCGCTGGCGAAGGTTGTCGCGCACCACCAGAGCGGCACGCACCGGCAGCGGCGCCGCCACCGGACCCGCCTCGGTCCGCCGCGGCAACAGGCGCAGGCGGGCCAGCAGCCGGCGGGCCCGGGCCAGCGGCTCGGCACCGTGGGCGAGCTGGGACAATTCATCAC
>JBBQVF010000030.1:0-37783 GCA_038211805.1 Burkholderiales bacterium
CCATGTCCCCCGCCGCCGGCCTGGCGGCCGACAGCTCCTCCTTTACTTGCGCAAAACACGCCAGCCCACCCCGACGCGCCATCACCCCCGCGGCGTCGTTGCCTTGAATTCACAGGCCCGCAGGCCGCCACCGCAGCGTTCGGGACGAGGGCGTCGGGGGTCCGGATGACGCAGGGTAAGGAGGGGTCGACGGGGGTGCGCCAGCAAGCGGGTCGGCGGGGGACCCCGAGTCATACGGGCACCCCGCGGCCACGGCCTCGTACCGACCTGAACCGGGTTTAAACGCAGCGACAGAAAGCCGCCGCTCGCAACGACAGCAACGAGCCGACAGCCGACCAACGACCGGACTGCAGCCACAGCGGTCCGGTTCAGCCAATCTGCAGGAACTCGACCCAGTTGCCGTCCGGATCAGACACCATCGCGATGCGCACGCCGGGGCGGATCTCGCGCTCGGACCACACCACCGGCGCGCCGGCATCGGCGCAGGCCTTCACCATCTCGGTCAGGTTGCTCACGGTGATCGTCCAGTAGCGGTATCCGGCGCCACCCTGAATGCCACCAGGCGCCGCCGCGGACGGCAGGCTGGGCATCACCACCAGCTTGATCAGGCTGTCGCCACACAGCATTCGGTGCATCGTGCCACTGCCGCCGGGCATCGCCATCTGGCCTTGCACCTTCAGGCCCAGCAGGTCGCGGTAGAAGGTCAGCATCGCGTCGCCGTTGGTGGTGACGATGCCCAGGTCGATCGCGGATTTGGTGATGTTGATGGCCATGACAGGGTTGACGGTGGGTTGAAGGTGATTGCACTGTGCGCGGCGCCAGCGCACGCGGCAGTCACGCACGAGACCGCGCACCAACGACCCACCCGTTACCTTGCCCGCTGAACCTTCATCGGCGGCGACGCCACCCGGCCAGGAGCCTGCCATGGACTACAGCGACTACAAGACCCTGCGTGTCGACCTGGTGAACGGCATCGCCCGCGTCACGCTGGACAACGGTGCGGTCAACCTGCTCGACAAGCCGATGTACAAGGAACTGCTGCGGCTGGTCGACCAGCTGGCGGCCGACGACGCGGTGCGGGTGCTGGTACTGGCTTCGGCCAACCCCGATTACTTCATCGCGCATTTCGATGTCGGGCTGATCCTGAAGTTTCCGGCCGAGCCCCCCGCACCCGACGCGCCACCGGCGCCGCTGTCGCCCTTCCACCGCCTGTGCGAGGCGCTGCGCACCATGCCCAAGACCACCATCGCGGTGATCGAGGGCCGCGCCGGTGGCGGCGGCAGCGAGATCGCGCTGAGCTGCGACATGCGCTTCGCGCTGCGCGGACGGGCGGTATTCAACCAGCCCGAGGTGGCATTGGGCATCCTGCCAGGCGGTTCGGGCACGGTGCGGCTGTCACGCTTGCTGGGGCGAAGCCGCGCGCTGGAGGTGGTGCTGGGCTGCGATGACATTGCGGCCGATCTGGCCGAGGCCTGGGGCTGGGTGAACCGCGCCTTGCCCGCCGCCGAGCTGTGGCCCCATGTCGACCGGCTGGCCGCACGCATCGCGTCGTTTCCGCCGCATGCCGTGGCGGCAGCCAAAGCCAGCGTGCTGCGCGCCGAGAAGGACGTGGTCGCCGACCTGCAGGCCGAAGCCGCCGCCTTCCAGTCGACGCTGGGCGACGCCGCCAGCCGCGCGGCGATGCAGCGCTTTCTGCTCAACGGTGGCCAGACAGCGGCCGGTGAAGCCCGCCTGGGCGACCTGGTGGCTGAACTGCACGCCGGGTGGGTCGGCGACGTGCCGAAACCGGGTTAGGCGCTGCCCCGCGCACACACGGCAGTGCCCCGATCAGCGCATGGCCGCCACTGCCTCGTGGTCAATGCACGGCGCGCTGCTGGCCCTGCCAGAACTGGGCGCGGATCGCCTTCTTGTCGAGCTTGCCCAGGCCGGTCATCGGCAGCGCCGTGACGAAGTCGATGGCCTTGGGGGCCTGCACCGCGCCCTTGCGCGCGCGCACCCAGGCCATCAGCTCACGCTCCAGCGCCACCACATCGGCTTGCGTGCCCGGGCGCAGCACCACCAGCGCCCGCACCGCCTCGCCCCACTTGGCGTCGGGCACGCCCACCACCGCAGCCGCCGCCACCGCCGGGTGTTGCGACAGCGTGTCCTCCACCTCGCGCGGGTAGACGTTGAAGCCGCCGCTGATGATCATGTCTTTCGAGCGGTCGACGATGTAGAGGTAGCCGTCAGCGTCGCGGCGCGCCATGTCGCCGGTGTAGAGCCAGCCGTGGCGCAGCGCCTGGGCGGTCTCCTCGGGCTTGTTCCAGTAGCCCTGCATCACCAGCGGGCCGCGCACGCAGATCTCGCCGACTTCGCCGCTGGGCACCTCGTGGCCGTCGTCGTCGAGCAGGCGCACCTGCGTGCCGACGCAGGGCGTTCCGCAGGAGGCCAGGCGCTCGGGGTGATGCACCGGATCATGCTCGTGCTGGTGCAGCACGGTCACCGTGTTGGGCGCTTCCGACTGCGCGTAGAGTTGCATGAACACCGGGCCGAACACCTGCATGCCCTCGATCAGCCGGGTCGGCGACATCGGCGAGGCGCCGTAGATGATCAGCTTCAGGCTGGACAGGTCGGCGCTTTGGCGGGCCGGGCTGTCGAGCAGCACGTAGACCATGGTCGGCACCAGGAAGGTGGCGGTGATGCGGTGGGTCTCGACCAGGTGCACGAACTTTTCGGCCGTGAAGCCCTGGGTCATCGCGTAGGTGCCGCTCTTGAGCAGCACCGGCATGATCATCGCGCCCGAGGCGTGGGTGATCGGCGTCAGCGCCAGGAAACGCAGCTCGCTCGGCCAGTCCCAGTCGGCCATCTCCGTCAGGATCATCGTCACGTGCACGCGGTGGGTGTGCGCCACGCCCTTCGGTTGGCCGGTGGTGCCGCCGGTGTAGATCAGCACGCAGACATCGTCGGCCTCGGCCTGCGGCACCAGCCGCGCTGGGGTGTGCTGCGCGGCGGCGGCCAGCAGGTCTTCGCCGAAGCCGTCGCTGGGGCCGAAGCTCATCATGCGCCGCACGCCGGGCACCCGCTTCGCCAGCACGCGGGCGCGGTCACCGAAGGGCAGCGGGTCGAAGAACAGCGTTTGCACGCCGGAGTCTTCGAGGATGTAGGCGTGGTCGTCTTCCGACGAGGTGGGGTTCACCCAGGTCAGCCGCAGGCCCATCACGTAGGACGCGGCGGTGATCAAAAACGCCTCGGGCCGGTTGGCCGACAAGGTGGCCACCGCATCGCCGCGCTGCAGGCCACGCGCCTGCAGCACCTGGATCACCTGGCTGACCTTGGCGCCCAGTTGGCGGTAGGTCCAACGGGTGTCGTCGCAGATGAAGGCCACGCGATCGCCACCGCGGGCGATTGCCGAGACGACCAGGTCGCCGACCGAGCAGTTGTCGTACAGCTTGTCGTTCATGTCGAAGTTCCGGATGAGGACAACTTGCTGGTCTTGTTCATGAAGCGAGCGATGCGCTCGTCCATGTCGGGGCCGCGGCCTTCGCTGCGGTGGATCTCGTGGCTCAGGCCCACCGGCAACGGCAGGCCGTCGGTTTCGCGGTACAGCCGCTTGTTGGCGCGCAGGCTGAACCAGGAATTGGCCAGGATCACCTTCGTGAATTGCTCCAGTTCGGCGTCGAAGGTCTCGTCGGGCACACACCAGTTCACCAGACCCATGGCTTGCGCCTGCGCGCCGGTGTAAGTGCGCGCGGTGTAGGTCATCTCCTGCGCGCGGGCCAGTCCCACGCGGCGCGGCAGGCGCTGGCTCATGCCCCACACCGGCGTCAGCGCCCAGCGCGCATGGGTGTCGGCAAACTTGGCCGATGCCGCAGCCACGATCAGGTCGCCGGCCAATGCCAATTCCAGCGCGCCGGTGTAGCAGTGGCCGTGCACCGCGCAGATCACCGGTTGCGGCAGAGCGGCCAGCAACTCGATGGTGTCGGCCTGGAAGTGCGGCTGGGGTGGGTGCTCGCCGTGCGCGATGTCGGCCAGGTCATGCCCGGCCGAAAAACAGGTGCCGGCACCGCGCAGCAGCACCAGGCCGATGGTCTCGGTGTCCTGGGTCAGCTGCAGCACATGGTCGCGCAGTTGCTGGAACATCGCCACCGTCAGCGCGTTGAGCTTGTCCGGCCGGTTGAGGGTCAATAGGGCGAGACCGTCACGATCTTCGCGTTGCACCAGCGTGGCCATGCGGTCTCCTGCGGGGGCCTGATCGTGTGGGTCAGGGCTTGACGACCGTGGCGAAGACCTTCTGCGCCACCACCCAGCGCCCACCGACCTTCAGCAGGTTGAGGTAGTCGGTGAAAAAGCGCGGCGGCATCTGGCACTTGACCTTCACCAGCGCGGTGGTCGGGCCCGACTGGTCGATCAGCAGGATCGCGTCGTCGCGCGCCAGGCCCATAGCTTTCGGAGACGGCCGCTCGCGCACGGCCTTCAGCCACTGGGCCAGCGGCAGCACCACCAACAGGCCGTCCTGCTCGTAGGTCAGCGCGCTCGTCTCGTGGAAGATGCTGGCCAGCTTGTCGGCATCCCCTTCATAGAGGCCGTCGAAATAGGTCTGCGTCAGCTGCTCGATCGCACTGCGGTCGTCGGGATTCATGAGTGTCTCCTGTCAATAAAACGCAAAGCGCAAAACGCTGCGGCGCAGCGGCGCACGGTTGCCGCCATTCAGAACTTGGTGTAGCCGCCGTCGATGATGAACTGCTCGCCGGTGGTGTAGCCCGAGGCGGCGCTGGCGAGGTAGACCGCGATGCCGCCGAAGTCGTCGATCTCGCCCCAGCGCCGCGCCGGGATGCGCGGCATCACCGCGTTGATGAACTTCTCGTTGTGGACCGACTTCTGCGTCATGTCGGTGACGATCCAGCCCGGCAGGATGGAATTGACGCGGATCTTGTGCCGCGCCAGTTCGACCGCCAGCGCGCGCACCATCGCGGTGACCGCACCCTTGGACGCACCGTAGTGGCTGTTGCGCGCCGCGCCCTCCACCGCCGCGGTGCTGGCGGTGGCCACCAGCGAGCCGCCCCGGCCCGGGTGGCTGGCATCGCCGGCCATGTGGCGCGCGGCGGCACGGAAGGTGAGAAACACGCCGTCGACGTTGATGCGCTGCACCCGGCGAAATTCTTCCAGGCTCATCTCGGTGATCACCGTGCCCTTGCTGGAGATGCCGGCATTGGCGAAGCAGGAATCGACCCGGCCCAGCGCCGCCACCGACGCGGCGAAGGTGTCGTCGACCTGGGCTTCGTCACCGACATCGCAGACGAAGGCAAACACGCGTGCGGCGTCGCCGCACTCGTCGGCCAACTGCTGGCGGGCGCGCTCGGTCTTGTCGGGGTTCGAGCCCCAGATCGCCACCTTGGCGCCCGACGCCAGCAGCGCCCGGGCCATCCCCAAGCCGATGCCGCCGTTGCCACCGGTGATGACGGCGCCGTGGCCGCTCAGGTCGAAGGGGTTGTACATGGAGGGTCTCCTGGCGCCGTCAGGCGCCTTGTGGGTTCAAAACGGGACCAGCGCTTGCGGTGGATCAAACCGCCGTCTGCCCTGGTAACTGCCGGGTCACCGGGTGTGAACTGCTGAGCCCGCCGTCGACCGCGATGGCCTGGCCGTTGACATAGCTCGACTGGTCAGATGCCAAAAACAGCGCCACGTTCGCCAGTTCCTCGGGCTGCGCGGCACGCCGCAGCGGGTTCAGCCGGCCCAGCTTGTGCGTCACGCCCTTGTCGCGGGCGTAGTTGAAGGTGGGTTGGGTCATGCCGGTTTCGGTCAGCCCCGGGCAGATCGCATTGACCCGCACGCCGGTCTCGCACAACTGCTGCGCCGAGACCATCGCCAGGTTGATCACGCCCGCCTTGCTGGCCGAATAGGCCGGCCCGCCGGCGCCCGAGCGGATGCCCGCCACCGATGCGGTGCAGATGATGGAGCCGCCCTTGCCCGCATCGGCCATGGCCTTGCCGGCATGCTTGACCATCAGGAACGGCCCGATCAAGTTGACGCGCAGCACCTCGGTCCACAACTCGGGCGTGGCGTCGAAGATGCCGGTCATGCCGCCAGCGATGCCGGCGTTGGCAAAGGCCACGTCGAGCTGGCCATAACTCGAGATCGCCGTGGCCACCAGTTCGGCGACATCGGCCTCGATGCCGGCGTCCATCTGCAGTGCGGTGGCGCTGCCGCCTGCTGCCTGCACCGCCTGCGCGGTGGTGTGCACCGCCTCGCTCTTGTCGCCGAGCACCAGCCTGGCACCTTCAGCGGCAAACAACAATGCCGACGCCCGGCCGATGCCCGAGCCTGCGCCGGTGATGATGGCCACCTTGCCTTCGAGTCTTCCGCTCATGTTTTCATGTTCCTGTTTGACGATGCCATGCAAGCGCAGACGGCGGGAATTCCAAGTACACGCCGCGGAACCGGCTTTGCCGGGCCGCTGGGGTGGCCCCCTTGACGGGGAGCGCCGAAGGCGCTTCGGGGGTGGGTCAAGTCACCGCCGCGGAACCGGCTCTGCCGGGCCGCTGGGGTGGCCCCCTTGAGGGGGAGCGCCGAAGGCGCTTCGAGGGTGGGTCAAGTCAACGCGGCGTAGCGTTCCAGGTGGTGATCGGCATCGCCGAAGCGCTGCGCGATCATCGTCAGGCGGCGGAAGGTGTGCGAGATCTTCAGCTCCTCGGTCATGCCCATGCCGCCGTGCAGTTGCACCGCCTCCTGGCTGACCTGGCGAGCGGCGTCGGCGATCTTGACCTTGGCGGCCGACACCGCGCGGCCACGCTCGCGGGCGTCGGTGCAGGTGTCGACCTTGCTGGCCGCCAACGTGGCCATCGAGCGTGCCTGTTCGGTGAAGATCACCATCTCGACCATGCGGTGCTGAAGCACCTGGTTGGCACCGATCGGCGCGCCGAACTGCTTGCGGGTCTTCAGGTACTCCAGCGTCGCCTCGTTGGCGTACTGCATCGCGCCGATGGCTTCGGCGCACAGCAGCGCGGTGGCGAAGTCGGTGGCTTCCTCGATCGCCGGCAGCGCGCCGCCTTGCGGGCCCAGCAGGGCGTCGGCGGCCAGGGTCACACCCGTCAGCGTGACGTCGGCCACCCGCTGGCCATCGACCGTGCGGCTGGGGTTCAAGCTGACACCGGGCGATTTCGGGTCAACGAGAAATAAGCTGGCGCCTGCGGTGGTGCGGGCCGACACGATCAGCTGGTGCGCCGAAGCCGCACCCATCACCACGCATTTGGCACCGTCCAGCACCCAGCCTTCGGCATGGGCCACGGCCGTGGTGATCCCTGGCATCAACTCGTAACGCCGGCCGGGTTCCAGCCCGGCATAGGCCAGCCGGATCGAGCCGTCCACCAGCCCGGGCAGCAGCGCGGCTCGCTGCGCGGCCGAACCCAGCTTGGCCACCAGCCGGCCGGCCAGGCCGATGTTGTCGAGCAGCGGCTCGACCACCAGGGCCTGGCCGCAGGCCTCCATCGCCGCCATCAGGTCGACCGCGCCGCCACCGAAGCCGCCATCGGCCTCGGGCACGGCAATCGCTGTCAGGCCCATTTCGGCAAAGGTGGCCCAGGCCGTGTCACTGACGCCGCTGGTCGAGTTGATGATGGCCTTGCGTTTCTCGAAGTCGTACTGGCTGGCCAGGTACTTGCCCAGGCTGTCGGCCAGTTGCTGCTGTTCGTCGCTGTAGTCGAAGTTCATGTCATCCCCTCACAAACCCAAGCTCATCTTGGCGATGATGTTGCGCTGGATCTCGTTCGATCCGGCGTAGATGCTGGTCTTGCGCATGTTCATGTAGCGCGGCGCCAGACGCGAGGTGAAGTGGTCGATCGCGCCACCATCCACCGCCTTGAAGGGCTGGGCCATCGGGCCGACCGCCTGCATCATCAGCTCGGTGATGGCCTGCTGCAGCTCGCTGCCGCGGATCTTCAGCATCGACACGTCGGCACCCGGCGGTTGGCCGCTGCGGCGCATCTTGTCGAGGAAGCGCATCGAGGTGATTTCCAGCGCCTCCAGTTCGATTTCGGTGCGCGACAAGCGGTCGCGAAAACGCGGATCGTCGAGCAGCGGCTGGCCGTTCTTCAGCTCACGCGCGGCCAGGGCGCGCAGGGCGGCCAGTTCACGTTTGCTGCCGCCCACGTTGCCCGAGCCCATGCGCTCGTGGCCCAGCAGGTACTTGGCCACGGTCCAGCCCTTGCCTTCTTCGAACACCAGGTTCTCGACCGGCACCTTGACGTCGTCGAAGAAGATCTCGTTCACCTCGTGGCCGCCGTCCATCAGGATCAGCGGGCGCACGGTGATGCCCGGCGTCTTCATGTCGATCAGCAGGAAGCTGATGCCCTCCTGCCGCTTGGCAGAGCTGCTGTCGGTGCGCACCAGGCAGAAGATCCAGTCGCCGTAGTGGCCCAGCGTGGTCCAGATCTTCTGGCCGTTGACGACGTACTGGTCGCCTTGCTTGTCCGCCCGGCACTTCAGCCCCGCCAGGTCCGAGCCCGCACCCGGCTCCGAATAGCCTTGAACCCAAAAGTCATCACCCTCGCGGATGCGCGGCAGGAAGCGCGCCTGCTGCTCGGGCGTGCCGAACTTGTGCAGCACCGACGCACACATCGCCGGGCCGAAGGGCGGCAGGCCGGGCGCGCCGGCCAGGCCGAACTCTTCGTCGTAGATGTAGCGCTGCGTGATGTTCCAGCCGGTGCCACCGGTCTCGACCGGCCAGTGCGGCACCGACCAGCCCTTGGCCGCCAGGATCTTGTGCCAGCGTATGAAATCCTCCTTCGACAGGTGCTGGTAACCCACCACCTTGTCGCGGATGTCGGCGGGCAGGTTGTCGGCCAGCCAACTGCGCACCTCCTGTCGGAAGGCCTCTTCTTCGGGCGAATAACTCAAGTCCATGATCGATCCTTCAGTTGGCGTGAAAGCCGGGAGATGACGGCGCGTCTGGGCGATTTCCGTCGCGAGCGTGCCGAGCTTTGTTCGAGAAGCGCAGCCGCTGCGCACATCAAGTAGACGCCGTGGAACCGGCTTTGCCGGGCCACTGGCGGCGCCCCTGTCTCTGTCAAAAATCAGGGGAAGCGCCGCAGGCGCTTCGGGGGGGTCTAAACCCTTTCGATGATGATGGCAGGAGCCATGCCACCGGCGGCGCACATGGTGACCAGGCCGCGCTTCAAGTCACGGCGCTCCAGCTCGTCGAGCAGGGTGCCGATCAGCATCGCGCCGGTGGCGCCGATCGGGTGGCCCAGCGCCATCGCGCCGCCGTTGACGTTGACCTTGCTGCGGTCGAGCTTCAGGTCACGGATGAACTTCTCGGCCACCACCGCGAAGGCTTCGTTGATCTCCCACAGGTCGATGTCGGCTACCGTCAGGCCGGCCTTGGCCAGCACCTTGCGCGCCGCCGGCACCGGGGCGTTGAGCATCAGCGTGGGCGAATCACCGACGTTGGCATAGGCCACCACGCGCGCACGCGCCTTCATGCCGTGTTTCTTGGCGTAGCTGGGCGACGCCAGCAGCAGCGCGCCCGAGCCGTCGACCACGCCCGACGAATTGCCGGCGTGGTGCACGAAGTGGATGTCCAGGTCGGGGTACTTGGCCAGGATCAGCTTGCGGAAGGTGGTGCCCTGCTCGTCCAGCGCCACGTCGGCCAGCTTGGTGAAGGCCGGGTTCAGCGCGGCCAGGCCTTCGGCGGTGGTCTGCGGCCGGGGGAATTCTTCATGGTCCAACGCCAGCGTGCCGTCGGCCCGGTAGACCTTGATCAGGCTCTTGTCGAAGCGGCCTTCGGCGATGGCCACCGCGGCGCGCTTCTGGCTTTCGAGCGCCAGCGCGTCCAGGTCGGCGCGGCTGATGCCTTCCAGCGTGGCGATCGCGTCGGCGCAAATGCCCTGGTGCGATTGCGGGTGGCTGGCGCGCAGCCGCAGGTTGCCGGCGTCCATCATGCCGGGGCCTGATCCACCTTCGGCGCGCAAGGTGGCGGTCATCGACATCATCTCGCAGCCGCCGGCGACCACCAGGTCTTCCATGCCCGCCATGATCGACGCCGCCGCCAGGTTGACCACCGAGATGCCCGAGCCGCAGAAACGGTCCATCGTGATGCCGCTGCTGCGCTGGTCGTAGCCGGCGTCGAGTGCCGACATGCGGCCCAGGTCGTTGCCCTGCGTGCCCTTCTGCGTGCTGGTGCCCCAGAGGATGTCGTCGACTTCGGCCGTGTTCAGGTGGTTGCGCTCGGCCAGCGCCTTCAGCACCGCGGCGCCCAGGTGCTGCGGGTGCATGTCGGCCAGCGCACCCTTGCCCTGCTTGCCGATGCCTCGGGGCGTGCGGCAGGCGTCGATGATCAAGGCGTCGGTCATGGGTTTTCTCCAGCGGTGGAAAGGGGGCAACTCGTTGGGATTGTGGCGGGCCACGATCGTGCCCGACAGTCCGCCCGGTGACAGTGGCGCCCGATGCACGACGCTACGCTGAGCCGCGACGAACCATCCCTTCCCGACTGCCTAGAGGAAACCCTAGATGACCGATGTTGCGCTGCCCACCTTCGAGACCATCCGCCTTGAAAGGCAAGGCGCCGTGGTCACGATCACGCTGAACCGGCCGCAGCGTTTGAACGCGGCACCGCCGCAGATGTTCATCGACCTCCATGCCGCGCTGCAACGGCTGCCGGCCCTGGGCGCACGCGCACTGCTGATCACCGGCGAAGGCCGCGCCTTCTGCAGCGGCGCCGACCTGGCCGGCCGCGCCAACGCCAGCAGCGATGCTGCCGGCCAGAGCGTCACCTCGCGCGGTGCCAGCGCCTACCAGGCACTGACGGAGCACTACAGCCCGACGATGATGGCCTTGTCGCGGCTGACGATCCCGGTGGTCTGCGCGGTCAATGGCGTGGCCGCTGGCATCGGTGCCTCGCTGGCGCTGGCGGGCGATTTCGTCGTCGCCGCGCGCTCGGCCTATTTCCTGGAGGCCTTCGTCAACATCGGCCTGGTGCCCGATGGCGGCGCCACCTGGATGCTGACCCGCCTGGTAGGCAAGGCCCGCGCCACCGAGATGATGATGCTGGGCGAGCGCATCCCGGCCGACCAGGCCCAAGCCTGGGGCCTGATCCACCGGGCGGTCGACGATGCCGAGTTGATGGCCTGCGCCAGCGCACTGGCCGAGCGGCTGGCCAACGGCCCGACGCGGGCGCTGGGCTTGATGCGCCAGGGCATCGCCCGCGCCATGGAGCAGACCTACGCCGAGGCATTGGCGATGGAGGCCACCCACCAGATGATGGCCGGTGATTCGGCCGATGCGCGGGAAGGCGGCATGGCCTTTCTGGAGCGCCGCAACGCCGTCTTCAAGGGGGCATGACGTGGCCGCGCCACAAGTGCCCACCGGCGCGGTCGTCGGCTACAACGTGCACCAGGTGGAAAGCTGGATCGCCGCCCACGTGCCGGCGTTGCAGACCCCGCTGACGTGGCTGCGCCTGGAAGGCGGCCACTCCAACCTGACCTACCTGATAGCAGACAAAGCCGGCCAGAAGGCCGTGATCCGCCGCCCACCGATGGGCGAGTTGCTGCCCAAGGCGCACGACATGGGCCGCGAATGGGCGCTGATCAGCGCCCTGGGCGGCACGGCCGTCCCGGTGCCGGCCGCGTTGGGCTTCTGCGACGACCCCACGGTCACCGGCGCGCACTTCTATGTGATGGGCCATGTCGACGGCCACCCGCTCTACAGCGCCGACGACGCACGGGCCTGGGCGCCCGAGCCGCTGCGCCAGACGCTGGGCCATTCGTTCATCGACGTGCTGGCCGACCTGCACGCCATCGACCCCGACGCGGTGGGCCTGGGTGAGCTGGGCAAGAAGGACGACTACATCGGCCGCCAGCTCAAGACCTGGTACCGCTCGTGGAACGCCTCGATCGATGGCGCGCAGCTCGACGACCCGCGCGCCCATGCACTGCAGCAGTACTTTCTGGCCCACACGCCCGAACAAGGGCCGGCGCGCATCGTGCACGGCGACTACGGCCTGCACAACACGCTGGTCGGCGCCGACGGCCGGATTGCCGCGGTGGTCGACTGGGAGATCTCGACCCTGGGCGACCCGCTGGCCGACCTGGCCTACGCGCTGAACCAGTGGGCCGAGCCGGGCGATCCGCCGCCGGTACGCAACGTGCCGCCTACCTCGTTGCCGGGTTTTCCCAGCCGCCAGCAACTGGCCGACCGCTACGCCGCACGCACCGGGCGCGACCTGGCCCTGCTGGACTTCTACATCGGCTTCAACCGCTGGAAATCAGCGGCCATCGTGCACGGCGTCTACGCCCGCTACCTGGAAGGCAAGAAGAGCAGCGAGGGCGTCGACCTCGACGGCCTGAAGCGCGGCATCCTGCTGGCGCTGGCGCAAGCCGAGGCCGCGGTGGAGCGGCTGGAGCGGCGGGCGTGACAGCCGGCGGCGTGCCGGCCGGCGCAGCCCTCGACGGGCTATCCGGCGCGGGCCTTCATCTGCCGCATCACCTCGCCATCGGCGCGGTAGGACCAGCAGGTGTCGACCAGCGCGTCCAGCGTCCAGATGCGCACCGGCTCGGGCAGGCCCGGCTTCTTGGGCGCGTAGGCGTTGGACGCAAAGGCCTGCACCGCCGCCGCCGCCATCGCATCGAGCAGCGCGGTGATGTGGGTGCAGCCGTCCACGCCGCCCACCCGCTCGCGCATCGCCTTGCGGAAGCCTTTGGCGATCGACAGCCCGACCAGCCGCTGGAAGTGGGGGTTCACGCCCGGACAGCCGGCGTAGGGCGTGCCGGGCATCGCCGAGACCAGCGCCGCGATGGTGCGGTCGCGCGCAATCGTCAGCCGCAATTGCATGTTGTGCAGCGCCGATCCGGCGGGGCAGGGGCCGCGGAAATCGCTGTCGTAGTCGAACGGCCGGGTGTCGATGAAGCGGCCGTCGAGGTCGAGCAGGCCGTCGTCGCGGCGGAAGCTGCGGCAGACGATGCTGCGGGTGTGGACCGCCTCGCGCGGCGCGGGTTCGGGCAGCAGCCAGCCGCCGTCGAAGGCGGTGTGAAGGGATTCGCCGGGTACGGCCATGCAGGGTCTCCAGGATTCGCCGGCATCGTCGCACGGGGCCGGCGCGGCCGGCAGTCACCATGACGACCACCGCACTGCCCCACGACTCCCCGGCCGACGACGCCCTGCCCTTCGCCGGCCTGAAGGTCATCGACTGCGCCAGCTACATCGCTGCGCCCGCGGCGGCCGTGATCCTGGGCGACCTGGGCGCCGACGTGATCAAGCTGGAGCCGCCCGGTGGCGACCCGCACCGCGACCTCTACAAGCTGCTGGGCCTGGGCGCGCCGGCCAGCAACTTCGTCTGGGATCTGAGCGCGCGCGGCAAGCGCAGCCTGGTGCTCGATCTCAAGCTCGCCGAGGGCCAGGCCGTGCTGCACCGGCTGGTGACGCAGGCCGACGTGTTCATCACCAACCTGCCGTTGCCGGTGCGCGGCCGGCTGGCGATCGACGCCGACACGCTGCTGGCACTGAACCCGAGGCTGGTCTACGCCTCGATGACCGCCTACGGCGAGACCGGCCCCGAAGCTGCCAAGACCGGTTTCGACGTCACCGCCTACTGGGCCCGCACCGGCTTGATGGACCTGGTGCGGGCCGACCACAGCGGGCCGCCCGTGCGCCCGGTGGCCGGCATGGGCGACCACCCCAGCGCCGTCACGCTGTTCGCGGCCATCGCCACCGCGCTGTACCGGCGTGAACGCAGCGGCCGTGGCGGCCAGGTCAGCACCTCGCTGATGGCCAACGGCTTGTGGGCCAACGGCGTGCAGGTGCAGGCGCAACTGGCGGGCGAGACCTTTCCGCCGCGCCCGCCGCGCAGCCATGCGCCCAACCCGCTGAGCAACCTGTACCGCTGCCGCGACGGCCGCTGGCTGAGCCTGGTGGTGCTCAACGAGACACGCCAGCTGCCGGGCCTGCTGGCCGCGCTGGGCCTGTCGCACCTGGCCGACGACCCGATGGTGACCACCGCAGCCGGGCGCGAGGCCCACCTCGGGTCGGTCATCGCGCTGTTCGACGACGCCTTCCACCGCCAGGATCTGGCGCACTGGCGCGCCGTGCTGGACGCTGCCGGCATCACCTTCGGCGCCATCGGCACCCTGGCCGACATGCCACATGATCAGCAGATGCACCAAGCCGGCGCCCTGGTGCCCTATGCGCACCGCGACGGCCTCACGCTGTCCAGCCCCATCCACCTGGCTGGCGTGGCCCACCGCGCCCCCGGCCCCGCGCCCGGCCTGGGCCAGCACAACGCCGAGTTGCTGCGCGAGGCCGGTTATACCGACGCGCAGATCGCCGGCCTGCGCGCGGCGCTGGCCGTGCGCGACCCTGCCGCCCCGCCTTCACCCCGGGAGACCTGAATGAGCTATGCCAATGGCCGCCTGATCCACGACGCCGACAGCCACCTGATGGAACTGGACGACTGCCTGGACGATCACTTCGAGCCCGGCCGCCTGGCCGCGTTCCATGCGTCGGCCGGCTACCGCGCCGCGCTGCAGCGCAACCTGCGGCCGGGCCGCTCGCACGAGGCGCACGCCGATGCAGCGTTCCGCGCCGGCATCGACAGCAACATCCTGCTGCGCAAGAACTACGAGGCGCACGGCGCCTTCATCGCCGCCGACCGGCCGCACGCGCTCGATCTGCTGGGCTTCGCCAGCCAGCTGGTGTTCACCACCTTCTGCCTCGGCAACTTCGGCCTTGACCAGGGCGACGACATGGCGCTGTGCTACGCCGCGGCCGATGCGCACAACCGCATGATGACCACCTTCTGCGCGGTCGACCGCCGCCTGCTGGCCACCGCCTACGTGCCGCTGGAGGACTTCGCCCGCGCCGCGGCCACCACCGCAATGGCCATCCGGCTGGGCGCCAAGGCGCTGATGGTGCCGTCGAAGTGCCCGCAGCGCCACAGCCCCAGCCATGTCGCGCTGGATGCGGTGTGGGCGCAGGCCCAGGAGGCCGGCATCCCGGTGCTGTTCCATGTCGGCGGCGAAGACAAGATCAACCCGGTCTACAAGACCAACGGCTTGCCCGCGGTGCCCGACTTCCACGGCGGCGATGACAACTTCACCGCGGTCAGCTACATGCCCATTCCGAACGCGGTGATGCAAACGCTGGCCACCTTGATCTTCGACGGCGTGTTCGACCGCTTTGCGCGGGTGAAGTGGGGCGCGATCGAGCTCGGCGCCGCCTGGCTGCCGGGCTGGATGCGGGCGATGGACTCGGCCGCCCACGCCTTCATGCGCAACGAGACCCGGCTGCAGCAACTGTCGGCCCGACCCAGCGAGATCGTGCAGCGGCAGTTGCGCGTCACACCCTACCCGCACGAGGACGCCGGCTGGATCATCGCCAACGCCGGTGACGGGGTGGCGCTGTTCTCGTCCGACTACCCGCATGTCGAAGGCGGCCGCGCGCCGCTGAAACGCTTCGACGAATCGCTGCAGGGCTGCAGCGCAGCGGCCCGGCAGCGCTTCTACGCCGACAACTTCATCGACCTGATGGGCGCCGGCCTGGCTCCCGACCTGCGGCAGCCGGTGCAAATGGCCAATGCGGCCAATGCGGCCAATGCGGCCAATGCGGCCAATGCGGCCGCTGCGGCCGCTGCGGCCGCTGCGGCCGCCGCCTGAAACCCCCTCTTCACTTCCCGGAGACCTTTTGATGAGCCAGCCGACCTTCGAAACCCTGCTCTACAGCGTGGAGGACGGCATCGCGACCGTGACGCTGAACCGGCCCGAGAAGATGAACGCCTTCACCACCCAGATGCGTGATGATCTGGTGGCTGCGTTCGACGCCACCGATGCCGACGATGCCGTGCGGGTGGTCATCATCACCGGCGCCGGCCGGGCCTTCTGCGCCGGTGCCGACCTGTCGTCGGGCGGCAAGACCTTCGACTACGCCTCGCGCGGTGAATCGGCGCGCGACAAGTACAAAGTGGGTGATGTCTACCGCGACGGTGGCGGCATCGCCACGTTGCGCATCTTCAAGAGCCTGAAACCGGTGATCGGCGCCATCAACGGCGCGGCCGTCGGCATCGGCATGACGATGCAGCTGCCGATGGACATCCGCATGGCCAGCACCGACGCGCGCTTCGGCTTCGTGTTCGCCCGCCGCGGCATCACGCCCGAGGCCGCATCCACCTGGTTCCTGGGCCGGCTGGTGGGCATGCAGACCGCGCTGGAATGGTGCTTCACCGGGCGGGTGTTCAACGCGCAGGAAGCACTCGACCGCGGCCTGGTGCGCAGCCTGCACGCGCCGGCCGACCTGCTGCCCGCGGCGCGTGCGCTGGCCCGCGAGATCGCCGACAACACCGCGCCGGTGTCGATCGCGCTGACCCGCCAGATGTTGTGGCACATGGCCGGCCAGGACCACCCGATGAAGGCCCACCAGATCGACAGCCGGGCGATCCAGTCGCGCGGCCAATCGGCCGATGCACGCGAGGGTGTCAGCTCGTTCCTGGAAAAGCGCACGCCGGTCTACCCCGACAAGGTGTCGAGCGACATGCCGGATTTCTTTCCCTGGTGGGACGAGCCTGAATTCAAGTAAGCAGGAGCACCGACCATGGCCGAAACGACGACACGCCCCGAACACTTCGACGTGCTGGTCGTCGGCGCCGGCATCTCGGGCATCGACGCGGCGTACCACCTGCAGCACGATTGCCCCGGCAAATCCTTCGTGGTGCTGGAATCGCAGGCCGGTTTCGGCGGCACCTGGCGCACCCACCGCTACCCCGGCGTGCGCTCCGACAGCGACCTGTTCACCTTCGGCTACGGCTTCAAGCCCTGGCTGGGCGCACCGATCGCGTCGGCCGCCGAGATCCTGCGCTACCTGGGCGAGGTGATCGACGAGAACCGGCTGGCGCCGCACATCCGCTACCGGCATGGCATCGAATCGGCGTCGTGGTCCAGCGAGCAGCGCTGCTGGACGGTCGAGGCCCGGCGCCCCGGCCCCGACGGCCAGCCCGAGGCGGTGCAGATCACCGCCGGTTTCCTGTGGATGTGCCAGGGCTACTACCGCCATGCCGAGGGCTACACGCCCGACTGGCCGGGCCTGGGCCGCTTCCAGGGCCGGCTGGTGCACCCGCAGAACTGGCCCGAGGATCTGGATCTGACGGACAAGAACGTGGTGGTGATCGGCTCGGGCGCCACCGCGGCCACGCTGATCCCGGCGATCGCCGAGCAATGTGCGCACGTCACGATGCTGCAGCGCTCGCCCACCTTCTTCATCACCGGACGCAACGCCAATGAGCTGGCCGACACGCTGCGCCAGCTCGACATCCCCAGCGCCTGGACGCACGAGATCGTGCGCCGCAAGGTGTTGTTCGACCAGGCCGCCTTCACCCGCCGCTGCCTGGCCGAGCCCGAGGCCGTGCGCAAAGACCTGCTGGCGGGGGTGAGCGCCGCGCTGGGGCCCGGCCTGGAGGCCGAGGTCGACAAGCACTTCAACCCGCGCTACCGGCCCTGGCAGCAGCGCATCGCCTTCGTGCCCGATGCCGACCTGTTCAAGAGCGTGCGCGCGGGCAAGGCCTCGGTGGTCACCGACCAGATCGAGACCTTCACCGAGACCGGCCTGCAACTGGCATCGGGCGCCGCGCTGGACGCCGACATCGTCGTCACCGCCACCGGCTTCAAGCTGAGCGTGCTGGGCGACATCCGGTTCACGGTCGATGGCCAGCCGCTGAACTTCGGCGACCGCGTGGCCTGGCGCGGCACGATGTTCACCGGCCTGCCCAACCTGGCCTGGGTGTTCGGCTACTTCCGCGCCAGCTGGACGCTGCGTGCCGACCTGCTCAGCCAGCTGATCTGCCGGCTGCTGAATCACATGGACGCCCATGGCGCCCAGGTGGTGGTGCCGACACTGCGCCCGCAAGACCAGGGCATGGCGCTGAACCCCTGGGTCGACCCCGACAACTTCAACCCCGGCTACCTGGCCCGTGGCGTGGCGCTGCTGCCGCGCCAGGGCACCGCAGCCCCGTGGCTGCACAGCCAGGACTACTGGACCGAAAAGGACGAACTGCCCGTGGCCGACCTGGACGACGGCGCGCTGGTGTACCGCTGAACGCGGGGGCTGCAGCGGCAGCCGCAGCCGGCCGATACAGTCACCCGCTTTGCTGTCTCCGCCAACACCAACCTACCAACGCCATGCAGGTGCTACCCGCCACCCCCGACGATGCCGATGACATCGCCCGCATCAGCGTGCGCGGCTGGCAGGCCGCCTACCGGGGCCTGATGGCCGCCGACTTTCTGGCCGGGCTGTCGGTGGAGCGGCGCAGTGTCAACTGGCGCCAGTCGATCGAATCAGGCCGCGACCGCATCCTGCTGGCCCGGGCCGACGATGGCAGCGCGCTGGGCTTCAGCTGCTGCGCAGCCGCGCGCGACGAGGACACGCCGCCCGGTGCGGCCGAGCTGATCGCGTTGTACCTCGACCCGGCGGCCTGGCGGCAAGGCCATGGTCGCCGGCTCTGGCAGGCCAGCCGCGACGACATGGTGGCCCGCCGGCACACTGCGATGACCGTTTGGGTGCTGGCCGCCAATGCCCGTGCGATCGCCTTCTACCAGGCGGTCGGCTTCATGCTTGAGCCCGGTCGGGTCAAGACGTTGATCGTCGGGGGCGCGCCGGTCGACGAGCAGCGCCTGCAGCAGCGCCTGCTCTGACGCCGGCACCGCAGCCGCGCTGAGGCCGACAGGGCGGCCTCGGCACGCGCCGGCCGCTGGCGCGATGTCAGTTGCCGTGCTTGCCGTTGCCGTGGCCTTTGCCATTGCCATTGCCATTGCCCTTGCCCTTGTTGCGGTCGTGGCCCCGATCGTCACCCCGGCCGCGGTCATCGTCGGCCTGGCGCGGCCGGTTGGCCTGGCGCTGCGCGTGTTCGCGCCGGTACTCGTCACGCACCCAGTTTTCCTGCACAAAGTAGACCGGCTGGCCACAGGCGCGGTAGCTGCCGCAGTAGCGGCCCCAATTAGCGCTGTGCGCCGACGGCACGTACAGGTAGATCGGCCGCTGGTAGACCGCTTGCGGGGTGACGCTGTAGATGATCGGCTGCGGCACCACCAACAACGGCTGCGGGTAGTTGTTGATGTCGATGCGGCCGTACTGGCCGGGTGCGTTGATGCCGATGGACACACCGATGTTGGTGACCGCATGGGCCGGCAGCAGGGCGGCGGCAAGGGTCAGGCTGGCCAGGATCTTCATGACGTGAACTCGCTCGTTGTGGGGGTGAACTGGGCAGGGCCGGCAATCCGGTAGCGGGCTTCTACGTGAACAAATCACGGTGTTGGCGGGCAGCCCTGGCGGCCCTCGGCGGCCGGGGCTGCCGCTGCAAAGGCGACACGCCGCACCGAATGAATGGCAGGCCGACAACGCCAGTCGGTATCGGCAAGCAGGGCCGCCGCCTGACGGCGCTGCACCGCCTGGTCGACAGCGCCTTGCACCACCTGGTGGAAGGCCACCAGAAGCCCGATGCCCACCAGCGCCGCGAGCACAGCGGGCCACAAGGTGCCGCGCAGGGCAGCGGCCCGAACTGCCGACAATCGGTTCACGGCGTCTGCCTAACCGCGCTTGCCGAACACCAGCACCGCCGCACCGATGGCGATCGCGGCAATACCGGCCCAGGCCGGTACGTTCACCGTCTGCTTTTCCTGCACCGACATCGTCAGCGGTCCCAACGAGGCCTGGTGGGTCGCCTTGGTGAAACTGAAAGTACCGTAGGCCAAGCCCAGGACGCCGGCAACGATCAATGCGATGGCGAGCAACTTGACAGCGTTCATGGTGTGCAACCGGTGACTGAAAAAACGATCATCGTGGTGCGGTCGGCCACTGCACAGCGGACGGCAGCCCCCAGCCGGGTAGTCGCTGTCCTACGCCGCTGCAGAGCGCTGCACAGCCACCCGCCGCCACGACCCGCCGTGTAGGGGATGTCCTACCGCGATGCTGGTGCACCGCCGGATGCAAACTGTCGCAGCAGCAGGCACACTGCGGTCGGTGGCGTTCCTGTTCAAGCGCGGTGTCCCGCACGATTCACTGGGTCGCCTCTGCATCCAGCGCCGCCGCCGCAGTCGAGCATGCCCCGCACACACCCCGCCCATGCAACCGATCAAGATCTACCTCGTCGAAGACAGCCCGGTCATCCGGGAGAGCCTGATCGCCACGCTTGAAGAACTGGCACCCGTCCAGGTGGTGGGCACGGCGGCCGACGAGAACACGGCGGTGCAGTGGCTGGCCGTGCCGGGCCAGGCTGTAGACTTGGTGATCGTCGACCTGTTCCTGAAGGGCGGGTCGGGGCTGGGCGTGCTGCGGGCCGCACTGTCGATGGCTCGGCGCCACGTGATGGTGGTGCTGAGCAACTACGTCACCCCTGACATGCGGCGCCAGTGCCTGGCGCTGGGGGCTGCGCGGGTGTTCGACAAATCGCATGACCTGGATGGCTTGATCGAGTTCTGCGGCGAGCAGGCCTTGGGCAAGACCGCCGCAGACAGTTCGGCGTGAAGGCTTCCGCGGGGCCGACGGCCCCCGGCGGGCTGGCAGCCTCGCGCGGCCTACTGGATCAGCCCGTTCTTCAACGCGTAATAGGTCAGGTCGCTGTTGGAGGCCAACTGCATCTTCTCCATCACCCGGGTGCGGTAGGTGCTGACGGTCTTCACGCTCAGCGACAGGCTTTCGGCCATGTGGCCGATGGTTTCGCCCTGGGCCAGGCGCAGGAAAACCTGCAGTTCGCGCTCGGACAGTTGCTCGTGCAGCGGCCGGTCGCCGCCGCCGCCCAGACCGTCGGCCAGCATCTCGGCAACGCCGGCGGTGATGTACTTGCGCCCACGGGCCACTGTGCGGATGGCCTTGACGATCTCTTCCGGGTCGCAGTCCTTGTTGAGGTAGCCGCTGGCGCCCTGGCGCAGCAGGGTGGTGGCGTAATGCGCCTCTGCAAAGCCGCTGAGGATCAACACCGGCAGGTCGGGCTGGCGCGCCTTGATAGCGGCCAGCGCATCGACCCCGCTCTGGTCGGGCATCGAGATGTCCATCAGCACCACGTCGATGCCGCCCTTGCGCACCAGGTCGAGGGCGTCGCGACCATTGCTGGCCTCGGCAACCACGACAAAGTCGACCTGGTCGGCGAAGAACTGGCGCAAACCTGCGCGGACCATGGCGTGGTCGTCGACGATGGCGATTCGAATCATGGTGTGCAGTCGCTTCCTTCCTTGCATGATCCCATGTTTGTGGCCGAGAGTTGAAGATGGAAGCCGCCCAGCGCCTGATTCGCACCCAGTTCGTCTTCCCGCTGGCCTGCCTGGCCGCGGTCGGCATGGTGGTCATCAGCGAAGGCTCGCACTGGCGATCGGTCGCCACGCTGAAACGGCTGGGCGCCATGGCCACGGCCAGCGCGGGCGTGCAGGGCCTGCAGCAGAGCATCCTCGATGCGGAGACGGGGCAGCGCGGCTACCTGCTGACCGGCCGCGCCGAGCAACTGGCGCCGTACCGCGAGGCACTGCAGGACATCGCGTCCGGTTTCGCCTTGCTGGACGCCTACTACAGCGCCCAGCCTCGATCGGCGGCGGTGCTCGACAAGTTGCACACCCTGACGATGGCCAAGCTGTCGGAGCTGGCACAGTCGATCAGCCGGCGCGGCAGCGGCGCGCGCGGGCTGGGCGATCTGGTGGTGACCGACATCGACCGCCAACAGTTGTACGCCATCCGCGCGCTGGCGTCCGAGTTGCTCGAACATGAGGCGCAGCGCGTCGAGGAAGGCCAGAACGATCTCCAGCGCACGCTGATGATCAGCCGCATCGGCGTGGCCACGCTCAGCGCCATGTGCCTGCTGGCGCTGTACCTGTATCTGCAGCAAACGGCCGCGCTGAAGGCGCAGCAGCTGACGCTGAAACAAACCGTGCAGGCAGAGCGTGACCGGCTGGAGGCCGAAATCAAGCGTCGCACCGCCCAGTTGACCGAACTGGCCCACCACCTGCAGACGGCGCGCGAAGACGAGCGCCTGCGGCTGGCGCGCAACCTGCACGACGAACTGGGCGCACTGCTGACCTCGGCCAAGCTGGACGCGGCGCGCATCAAGTCGCGGCTGGCCGGCACTGCACCCGAAGCGCTTGAACGCCTGGCCCATCTGGTGGAGACGCTGAACCAGAGCATCGCGCTGGGACGCAGCATCATCGAGGACTTGCGACCGTCCACCTTGAGCAACCTGGGCCTGGTGGTGACGCTGGAGATCCTGGCGCGCGAGTTCGCCGAGCGCTCGAACGTGCAAGTGGTCTGCAAGCTGTCGCCGGTGGCGCTCGATGCCAGCGCTGAACTGATGGTCTACCGCCTGGTGCAGGAGGCCATCACCAACATCAGCAAATACGCCCAGGCCCACCAGGTGTGGCTGGACCTGGGCTCGCAAGACGGCCTGGTCACGGTGTCGGTGCGCGACGATGGCGTGGGCTTCGACACGTCGGTCGAACCGACCTCCGCCTACGGCCTGCTGGGCATGCGCTATCGGGTCGAATCCGAAGGCGGCACGCTGCAGGTGTCGTCGGCCCCGGGCCAGGGCACGACCCTGCGGGTGGGGCTGCCGGCGTCCGGAGCCTCACACGGCTCCTTGTCCGGACCCTCAGCCGGTACCTTGTCCGGCTCCTCGACGGCATCCAGCCCGACCTGAGTGACGCCGCGATGACCGGGGCGCTGCGCGGTGCGCAGCCGCCCGGCAGGGCACCTGCGACGGCCGACTGAGCCGCTGTGGGCGGCGTCCTACAGCCGGCCGCCGCGTCGCCTGACGACGCAAGGGCCGCCGGCCCTATCGCCAGCGCCACCGCCGGCGACCACACTCGCTGCAGTCATACGGCAACTGGGCCACACCCAGCGTCGCGCCGCGGTGGACTCCTCCACCCGCATCCTCCAGGAGCCCCGCCATGCTGCATTACGCAGTCGTCTTTTTTGTCATCGCACTGATCGCCGCCGCATTCGGCTTCGGCGGCATCGCCGCCAGCGCAGTGGGCATCGCCAAGATCCTGTTCGTCGTCTTCGCCGTGCTGGCCGTGGCCAGCCTGCTGTTCGGCTTGCGGCGCTGACTGCAGCCGCCATCTGACAACCGTTCTCTCTTCCTTCAAAGACACCCGATGAAAACAACCCACCTGCCCGCTGGCAATGCCCCGCTGATCCCCGTGCTGGCCATCGCCTGCCTGGCCCTGCTGTCGGCTTGCGCCGGCACGCCGCCCAAGGAAGACATGGCCGTCAGCCGCGCCTCGGTCGAACGCGCCACCGGCCCGGCCGCCGCCGAAGCCCCGGTCGAACTGGCAGCCGCCCGGGACAAGCTGACGCGGGCCACCGCGGCCTACGACAAGAAAGATTACGCGCTGGCCAAGCAGTTGGCCAACGAGGCCGAAGCCGATGCCACGCTGGCCGAGGCGCAATCGCGCACGGTGCGGTCGGCCCGCGCGCTGGCCGAGGTGCGTGACGGCATTCGCATGCTGCGCGACGAAACGGCCCGCAAGTGAGCGGCGCACCCTTGAACAACGTGCGTCACCCCCTGGCCGCGTCCACCCTGTTGGAGACCTTGAAGATGAACCGAACCCTGACCACCGGCGCGCTGCTGACCAGCCTGCTGCTCGGCGCCTGCGCCACCACCCAGGCGCCGCCGCAAGCGCTGCTGGACGCCCGCACCACCCTGCGCCAGGCCGAGCTCGATCCCGCCGTCCTGACCCATGCCCCGCTCGAGTTGAAGAAGGCCAGCGCCTCGCTGACCCGCGCCAACCAGCTGCAGGACAAGGGTGAGGCGCTGACCGCCATCAACAGCGCGGCCTACATCGCCAGCCAGCAGGCGAAGACCGCCATCGCCATCGGCCAGGCCAAGGCCAACGACGGCGCGATCGCCGGCGCCGAGGTGGAGCGCGAGCGCACCCGCGCCGATGCCCGCACCGGCGAGGCCCAGCGCGCCAACGCGCAGGCCACCACCGCGCAGGCCCAGGCGGCCACCGCGCAAGCCCAGACCACCGTGGCGCGCCAGCAGACCGCCAATGCCGAGCAGCGTGCGCTGAGCGCCGAGACGCAGGCCACCGCTGCCCTGGCCAGCGCCGCCGACGCGAAGCAGCAACTGGCCGACCTGCAAGCCAAGCAGACCGACCGCGGCATGCTGGTGACGCTGGGCGACGTGCTGTTCGAGAACAACCGGGCCGAGGTCAAGCCGGGCGCTCAGGCGTCGCTGCGCAAGCTGGCCGACTTTCTGCAGAAGAACCCGTCGCGCAAGATCCTGATCGAGGGCCACACTGACAGCGTCGGTTCGGCCGCCGCCAACAACAGCTTGTCGCGCCGCCGTGCCGACGCCGTGGACAACGCGCTGGTCGCGATGGGCATGGCCGCCCAGCGCGCCTCCGCCGTGGGCTACGGCGAGGACTATCCGATCGCCGACAACACCACCGACACCAACCGTGCGCTCAACCGCCGGGTCGAGGTCTACATCGCCGAGAACGACCAACCGGTGAAGCAGCGCCGCTGAGCCGATTTCCGTTCGAGCAGCGGCCCTGTGGCCGCTGCCCGCAGCCCGCTACCCACCGCTTACCACAAGCACACATTTCAACTGACTGGAGCATCACCATGATCATCCGCAACACCTTCGCCGCCGTCGTCACCACCATCGCCCTGCTGACCATCACCGGCTGCGCCGTCACCCGCGACCAGCAATCGGTGGGCACCTACATCGACGACAGCGCCATCACCGCCTCGGTCAAGGGCCGCATGGTCGACAACCCGAACGTCGACGCCGCTGCCATCAGCGTCGAGACGATGAAGGGCACCGTGATGCTGTCGGGCTTCGCCAAGAACGCCAATGAACGCAGCGTGGCCGAAAGCCTGGCCTGGAAGACCACCGGCGTCAAAGCGGTGAAGAACGAGATCGCCATCCGCCCCTGATCGGCCGTTGCTCGACGGGCCCGCGCGGTGCGACACCGTAGCGGGCCCGTTTCGTTTCAGGCCCTGGAATCCAGCACTGCCGCGTTGACCATGGTGCGCAATTCGCGCCGGATCGGGTACAGGCTGGACGGCATGAACTGGGTCAGGAAGACCACGCTCAGGTCCTCGACCGGGTCGATCCAGAACGCGGTCGATGCGGCGCCGCCCCACCAGTATTCGCCCAGCGACCCGGCGAGGCCGGTGCGCGCCACGTCGGTGGTCATCGCAAAGCCCAGGCCGAAGCCGACACCGCGGTAGGTGGCCTCGGAGAACATCGACACCGACAGGTCGGCCAGGTCGCGGCCGCCAGGCAGGTGGTTGGCGCGCATCAGCGCCACCGTCTTGGGGCCGAGCAGGCGGACCTGCTCCGCGCCGATGCCCAGTGTGCCGCCGCAGCGCAACGCCTCGCAAAAGCGCAGGTAGTCGGCCGCGGTCGACACCAGGCCGCCGCCGCCGGAGGCGCAGGTGGTGGGCTGGCGGAAGTTGCGCCCGGTGGTCAGCGGGGTCAGCTTGCCTTCGGCACCCTGCAGGTAGCACTGGGCGAAGCGCGCGGCCTTGTCATCGTCGACATGGAAGGCGGTGTCGACCATGCCCAGCGGGCCCAGGATGCGCTGCTGCAGGAACTGCTCGAAGGGCAGGCCCGAGATCTTGCCGACCAGGTAGCCCAGCACGTCGGTGGCCACCGAGTAGTTCCAGGCCGTGCCGGGCGAAAACTCCAGCGGCACCTGGGCCAGTGCATCGACGAAGCCCTGCAGGCCGCCGGTCTGCTCGAAGGGCTCGAGCCGCGCCTTGCGGTAGGCCGCATCCACCGTGGTGCGCAACTGGAAGCCGTAGGTCAGGCCGGCGGTGTGGCGCAGCAGGTCGATCATGCGCATCGGCGCATCGCAGGGCTTGGTTTGGTACGCGCCCGGCTGGCCGGCGACGTAGACGCCCAGGTCCTTCCAGGCCGGGATGAAGCGGTGCACCGGGTCGTCCAGCGCCACCAGGCCCTCTTCGACCAGCATCATGAAGGCCACGCTGGTGATCGGCTTGGTCATCGAGTAGATGCGCACGATCGTGTCATCGCGCATCGGCGTGCCGTCTTCCAGCGACGCGTGGCCCAGCACCGACTGGTGCACCACCTGGCCTTGCCGCGCCACCAGCAGCTGCGCGCCCGGCAACTTGCCCGGCGCGATGTACTGGTCGTGGAGGAAGCGGTCGATGCGGGCCAGGCGTTGCGAGCACATGCCCAGCGATTCGGGGTTCACGGTCATCGGGTTTCCAGGTTTCTTGTCGGTTCGTGGGGTGGACGGCGACCAGCTCGGGCGGTGCCGGGGCTGTCGCATACCCGATGGTCTGAAATCACCGGGCATGCCATATTGCCACTCAACTTTGACCAGGACGGATTGTCGATGACTGCATTGCTGCAAGGTGTTCGGGTACTGGACTTCGGCCGCTACATCGCCGGGCCCTATTGCGCCACGCTGTTGGCCGAGTACGGCGCCGACGTGATCCGGGTCGAGAAACGCGGCGGCAGCGAAGACCGCTTTCCGGCCCAGGTGGGCGGCGGGGTGGGTGCGCTGTTCCTGCTGATCAACCGCAACAAGCGCTCGATCACGCTCGACCCGGCCTCGCCCGCCGGCCGCGAAGTGGTGGCCCGGCTGGTGCGCAGCGCCGACGTGGTGATCGCCAACATGCCCGCCACCACGCTGAAAGCCGCCGGGCTCGATTACGAAACCTTGCGCGGCTACCGCGAGGACATCATCTTCGTCACCAACACCGCCTACGGCCCGGTCGGCCCGATGAGCGGCCATGTCGGCTTCGATGGCGTGGCGCAGGCCATGTCGGGCGCGATGTACATGACCGGCCAGCCCGACGAGCCCTACCGCGCCGCCGTCACCTGGGTTGATTTCGGCACCGCGCTGCACTGCGCCTTCGGCACCCTGGCCGCGCTGATGGAGCGGCAAAAGACCGGCCGCGGCCAGATGGTCACCGGTGCGCTGTTGGCCACCGCCGTCACCTTCACCAATGCCACCCTGATCGAGCAGGCGATCACCCAGGTCAACCGCGTGGCCACCGGCAACCGCGGCCAGACCTCGGGGCCGATGGACGTCTACCGCACACTGGACGGCAAGGTGCAGGTGGCCGTCACCGGCAACCCGCTGTTCAAGCGCTGGGCCAGGCTGATGGGCCAGACGCCGGGCGATCCGCAGTGGCTGGACGACCCGCGCTTCCAGGACGACGACGACCGCGGCCGCCATGGGCCGATCATCAGCGAGCGCATGGCACGCTGGTGCGCCGAGCGCAGCACGCAGGAGATCGTCGACCTGCTGGGCGCGGCAATGATCCCCTGCGCGCCGGTGTTGTCGCCGCAGCAGGTGCTGGACCACCCGCAGGTGCAGGCGCTGGGCCTGCTGCAGGACACCGACTACCCCGGCCTGCCGTCGCCCGCCCCGATCGCCGCCGTGCCGCTGTGGATGACCGAGACCCACGCCGTGCCGCGCCAGCGCCCGCCCACGCTGGGCGAGCACACCGACGAAGTGCTGACCAGCCTGGGCTACAGCGCCGACGAATTGGCCACGCTGCGGCGCGACCTGGTGATCTGAGCCACCGGGAACGAAGCCGACATGGCCGCGCCACGTCTCGACATCACCAGCGCGCCGGCCACGTTGCAGACCGCGCGGCTGCGGCTTGAATCACCCCGGCCCGATGCCCATGCAGTGGCCTTTGCCGAAGGCGTGGCCGCGAACATGCCCAGCCTGGGCTTCGTCAACTGGGGCCTGCGGCCACGCGACGTGGCCTGGGCCCGCCGCTTCTGCGAAGACGACGCACGCAGCCGGGCGGCCGGTGAAGACCTGACCTTCCATGTCTTCGAGCGGGCCGACCACGGCTGGGCCGGCCGCATCGACGTGCACAGCATCGACTTCGCCGCGGCGCGCGGCGAGATCGGCTACGTGGGCGACCAGCGCCGCGCCGGCCGCGGGCTGATGCGCGAGGCGGTGCGCGCGGTGATGGCGCTGTGCTTCACGCTCGGCTTCGAGCGGCTGGAGGCGATGAGCGATGCGCGCAACCACCGCGCCCTTCACTTCGCCTTGTCGCTCGGCCTGCGCTTCGAGGGCGTGATGCGCCACCATGAACGTGACCGCTACGGTCAGCTGTGCGACATGGTGCTGTACGCGGTGCTGCGCGGCGAGGCAGCCGCGCTGGGCCTGCGGGTGGATGCAGCCGCCGCCCGAAGCCGCTGACCGGCGATGGCAGGTCACCGAGCGGCGCGCTGTCGACGGTGATCACGCCGCGGTGCATCGCCAGGATGCCGTGCACCCCCGACAGGCCCAGGCCGGTGCCTTGGCCGACCGGCTGGGTGGTGAAGAACGGCTGGACCACCCGCACTTGCGTGGCGGCGTCCATGTCGACTCCGGTGTCGCTGACCCGCGGCGGCAACGGCGGCATCAGGCGCAGCTGCGGAAGCAGCCGCCGCCGTTGGCGTGTCGAAGAGCCCAATGGCGGTCCCGGTCCAGAGCGTTGGCGGCCAGCTTGGTGCCGTGGCGCTGCCACTGTGTCGGGCAGCAGGTTCATCGCGGCGGCACGCCAAGCCCTTGCGCCAGCCGCTTGACCGACGCACCCCGCACCTCGAAGCGCACCGCCTGCAGCGGCTGGCCGTCACCCCGGCGCAGCTCCAGCCGGTGCGGCCCCGGCCAGGGCGCCCAGCTGACCTGGCTGCCCCGGCCGACCAGCCGGCCGTCCAGCCACCAACTGCCGGCCGCGCCCTCGAAGGTGATGCGCTGGGCCGCCGGCGGGATGTCGGGGTCCAGCGCGAACACGCTGCCGTCGCGCGGGCTGGTGATGCCGTAGGCCTGGCTGGTGTCGTGGGCCTGCGCCGTGCCGGCCAGTGGCCGGATCTCGCTGCTGGCGCGCTGCACCGCCTGCCCGGTGCCGGCGAGAAAACGCTCGCTGCGGGGCGGTTCGGTCGCGCCCTCGAAGCGGATGGCCAGGACCTCGACACCGGGCGGCGGCGGCGGTGGCCGCGACGGCCGATCCGCATGCAGCTGCTGCACCAGCGCACGCCAGACCGGCGCAGCGCCGCTGCTGCCGCTGACCGCATGCATCGCCGCGCCGCTGGCATTGCCCACCCACACGCCCACGGTGTAGCGGTCGGTGAAGCCGATGCACCAGTTGTCGCGCAGGTCCTTGCTGGTGCCGGTCTTCACCGCCGCGAAGCCGCGCGTGGCCAGCGCGCTGTCGAGCCCGAAGGTGCCGGCCCGTGCGTTGTTGTCGGCCAGGATGTGATTGACCAGGTGCACCGCGGCGGCATCGGCCACACGACGCGGCGCGGGCTCGGCTGGGTCGGGCTTGTCAGGGCCGGGCTTGCCAGGGCCGGGCTTGCCTGTTTCCGGCCCGCCTTGGCCGGACCGGGCCAAGCCGGAGGCAACCAGGCCCGCCACCGGCGACCACAGCCCGCCGTTGGCCAGCGCCCGGTAGGCATTGGTCAGCGCCAGCAAGCTCACATCGGCGCCGCCCAGCGCCAGCGCGTGGCCGTAGAAGCCGCCCGGCTCGGGCAGGGCCAGGCCGAAGTCGTTGAGGCGCTGCACCAGCGCGTCGGGCCCCAGCAGCCCGGCCACCCGCACTGCCGGCACGTTGAGGCTGGCGCCCAACGCGGTGCGGGCACTGACCCAGCCGCGGAAGCGCCGGTCGTAGTTCTGCGGCAGGTACAGGCCGGCGGCGGTGGCAATCTGCGCCGGGCTGTCGTTCAGCAGGCTGGCCGGCGTGATCAGCCGCTGCTCGAAGGCCAGCCCGTAGACCAAGGGCTTGAGGGTCGAACCCGGCTGGCGGCGCGCCAGCACGCCGTCGACCGCCGGTGCATCGCTGAAGGCCCCGCTCGATCCCACCCAGGCCCGCACCTCGCCGCTGGCGTTGTCCAGCACCACGATGGCGCCGTCCTCCACGTTGCGGCCGGCCAGCTCGACCAGCTGCTGGCGCAGCGCGGCCAGCGCCACGCGCTGCAGCGGCGCGTCCAGCGTGCTGCGCAGGACGGTCGGCACGGGCGGAGGGCCGCCCGCGCTCGGCGCATCGGCCTTTGCACCGCCCGCGCTCAGCTGCCCCTGCAGCACCTGGCGCGCAAAGTGTGGCGCCAGCTGTTCACCCAGCGGCATGCCGCCGCGGCGTTGCAAGGCGGTGGTGGTCAGGCCGGTGACACCCGTGCAATCGAGCTGCTGCAGGGTCAAGACGCCGCAGGCCCGCTCGGCCACCCGCTCGGGGCTGGCGTTCGGGCTGCGCAGCAGGGCGGCGGCGATGGCCGCCTCCAGCGCATCCAGCCCGCCGGGGTGCTTGCCGAACAGGGTTTGCGACAGCGCGTTGATGCCGACCAGCTCGCCGCGGAAGGGCACGGCGTTGAGGTAGGCCTCCAGGATCTGGTGCTTGGTCCAGCGCGCTTCCAACTGGGTGGCGATGACCGCCTGGTCGATCTTCTGTACCAGGCCGCGGCCGCCCGCCGGTCGCGCCAGGCCGGCGTCGACCAGGCCGGCGAGCTGCATCGTGAGGGTGGATGCGCCTTGGGTGCGGGTGTTCAGCGCGTTGGCCCAGGCACTGCGCGCCACCGCCGGCCAGTCGACGCCGCTGTGCTGCCAGAAGCGCCGGTCTTCGCTCAGCACGATGGCCTGCAGCAAGGCCGGCGACAGGTCGGCGATGGCCACCCAGGGCAGGCGACGCACGCTGGCGTCGACCCGCAGCGTCTGCAGCGGCGTGCCGTGGCGGTCGAGCAGAGTCAGGTCGGACGGGCGGTGAGACGCCTTGACCTGGTCGAAGCTGGGCAGTGCAGCGGCAGCGTGCAAGGCGGCGATCGGCCCCAGCATCAGCCACCACATCAGCCACCACCTCAGTCGGAACATCGGCCGCCACATCGGTCGCCACATCGGGGCCCGCGTCGGCTCAGGCGCCCGGCCGCTGAGCCGCGGCCGGGCCGCGCTGCGCGCCGGCCTGCCGGTCACGGCTGCACCTCGAGCGGCGCGTTGGGCGATTCGCCGAACTGTTCGGGCGCGTACACCGCCTCGACCCGGCTGGGCGGCAGCCCGAAGCGGCCGGGATTGTTCAGGCGCAGGGTGTACTCGATGACCTGCACACCGCGCGGCATGAAGGCGAAGTACTGGCGCATCGCATCGAAGCCGCGCTCCTCGAAGGCCGGCCAGGCGCTGCCCGAGGGCCGTTCACCCCGTGCGGCAAGGGCCGAATCGCGGCCCCCGCCCGAGCCCAGGATCGTGGCGCCGGCTGGCACCGGGTCGCTGACCACCACCCAGGTCATGTCGGCCTGCGCGTCGATCTGCAGCCGCACCCGCAGCACGTCGCCGCGCGACCAGGCCGCCGGGTTCTTGCGCTGCACGGCGCTGACGCTGCGGCTGATGGTGTAACCGGCGCGGATCGGCGCGGCCAGCGGGATCGCCGCCAGGCTCTGCACGGTCAGCCAGGGCTTGCCGCTGCCTTGCTGGCGGACGTCCAGCGTGCCGGCGCTGTCGGGCCAGGGCAGCATCAGGCGGCCGCCTTGCGGCGTGGCCGCCCAGTCGATCGCTTGCCCGGCGCCGGCACCGGCGCCACTGCCACTGCCACTGCCACTGCCACCGCCACCGCTACCGCTACCGCCACCGCCACCGCCACCGCCACCGCCAGCGCCAGCGCCAGCGCCAGCGCCAGTGCCGAGGTCCGCGGCCGATGCAGCGGGCCTGGCCGCGTTGCCCGACGGCGCCACCACCGCGGCCACGCTGCGGCCGGTCACCGCGGCCGATTCGAAACGGGCCGAGAACTTGTCCAGCGCCAGCACGCCCCACAGGTTGGCGGGGGTGGTGGACCAGGCGCCCTGGCGCTGCCGGCCCAGGCTGCCGACCACCAGGCGCGGCAGGTCGGCGCGCCAGGCCGGGTCGTCCAGCACGGCCAGGATCAGGCGCGCGGCGTTGGCATCGGCGTTGTCCATCAGCCACCACCAGTGGTCGTCGGCCTCGTTGCTGAAGTTCAGCGTGGTGCCGGCCCAGGTCAGCCGGCTGCGCAGCACCTGCTGCGCCGCGGCCAGGCGCCTGGCCCGGTCGGGCACGCCGTCCACGCGCTGCAGGATGGTCAGCCAATCGATCAGCGCGGCGGTGGGCCACTGGTCGGGTGCCAGGTTCAGGCTGCCCAGCCAACGCGGCTGGGCCCGGCCGTGGCGGGTCAGGGCGGCCAGCGCAGCCAGCTTGCGCACGTCGAGATCGGGCCGCGGCGACCAGAAGTTGCGCTGGATGCGGCCCTGCACGAAGGCCGCCAGGCCGTCGAGCATGGCGTCGCGCGCGGCCACCGGCAACGCCATGCCCGCCTCGTGGCTGGCGGCCAGCAGGTAGGCGGTGAGCCGGTCGCTGCCGTTGGCGGCCTCGCCCGGGGAAGGCGGAAAGTAGCCGGCCAGACCGTCGGCGTCCAGGTAGGTGGGCAAGCTACTGGCCACTGCCGCCCACAGCGCAGCGTCGTGCAGACCCAGCGCCTTGGACACCTGCTGCTCCAGGCTGCTGAACGGGTAGCGCTCGAAGTAGCGGCGGATGCCGGGCAGCTCGCCGGTCAGCCGGGGCTGCACCGCCACCAGCAGGCCACCGCGGTGGAGGCCCTGGGGGCCATCCTGCACTGCGCCCTGCACGCTGCGCTGGCCCGCCCCCGGCAGGCCCGGCAGGCCCGGCAGGCCCGGCAGTCGGCCCTGCAGCCGCAGCGCATCGGCCGGTGCCGCCACCGGCATCGAGAAGCGGCCGTCCAGCGGCTGCAGCGTGGCCTGCAGCACGCGCAGCGGCACGGCAGCCGCCACCGCCTGGGTGATCGTCACGCGGTCGCTGGCGCTTCCTTGGCCACCCGCACCACCGTTACCGCCGGTGCCGCCGGCGCCGCCGGCGCCCGTCTCCACCACCGCCGCTGCCCACTGGATGCGTTCGGCCAGCGCCGGCACGTCGACCGGCCAGCCGATCTCGCGCGCCGCGCCGGCGGCCAGCACCAGGTCTTGCGGCGGCAGCAGCAGTGGCGGCACCGGCGCGGCGCCCGCGGCGACGCTCACCGTGCCGGTCAGGCTGGCCCGCAGCCTCATCTCGCGCGGCGTGGTGTTGCGCAGCGTCACCATCGCCTGGAAGCGGTCGCCCTCGCGCACCAGCGGCGGCAGGCCGGCCAGCAGTTGCAGGTCTTGCGTGACGCGGATGCTGGCGCTGCCGGTGCCGAAGGTCTGCACCCCGGCATCGGCCACCGCCACCAGCCGGAAGCGGGTCAACGAATCGTTCAGCGGCACGGCCACCGTGGCCTCGCCGTTGGCATCCAGTCGCACCCGCGGCTGCCACAGCAGCAGGGTGTCGAACAGCTCGCGGGTGCCGCCCGCACCCCCGCCACCGCCCGCGGCCACCGCCTTGCGGCCGAAATGGCGGCGGCCAATGATCTCGCCCTGCGCGGTGCTGGTCTGCACGCCCCAGGCACGTTCGCGCAGCATCGCGTTCAGCAAGTCCCATGAGTCATTGCCGCGCAGCGCCAGCAGGCCTTCGTCGACCGCCGCGAACGCCACCTCGGCACCGGCCACCGGCTGGCCAGCCTGCGTGACGCGGATGCGGGCCTGGACCTGCTGGCGGATGGCGTACTGCGGCCGGTCGGTGCTGACTGCCACGTCCAACTGGTGCGCGGCCAGGCCGACCTGGATCGCCGCCACGCCCAGCTTGAACGACGGCTTGGCCAGGTCGACCATCGCGGTGGGCGCCTGGTACTGGGCGCCGTCGTACCAGAAGCTGCGGGCCCAGCCCAGCGGCGCTTGCCAGCCCCACTGGAAGAATGAATACCAGGGCAGCGCGCGGATGCGTCCGCGCACCGCCAGCACGCTGATGTAGACGTTGGGCCCCCAGGCCTTGTCGACCTTCAACTCGATGGTCGGGTCGTCGCCGCGCAGCGTCACCACCCGGCTGTCGATCACGCCCTCGCGCTCGACCGTGACCAGCGCAGTGGCCTGGCGGAAGGGCATGCGCACCTGCAGCCGGGCGGTTTCACCGGGCTCGTAGCGGCGCTTCTCGGGCAGCAGGTCGATGCGGTCGTCGTTGTCCTGGGCAAACCACAGCTCGCCCTGCCTGGTCACCCAGACGCTGGCCGCGGCCTCGCTGGCATTGCCGGCGGCGTCCCGGGCGCGGGCCACCAGTTCGACCTGGCCGGCCGTGTCCAGCGTGGCCTTGCAGGCCAGCAGGCCGCGGGCATCGGTGGTGCCGCTGCACAGCAGCCCCAAGTCCTGGCGCTCGATGCGGTTGTCGTAGGCGTAGAAGCCGCCCACCAGGCGCTTGCGGGTGCTGAGGGTCCGGGTCTGCCGGCCCTGCAGTTCCACCGCCTGGCCGCGGACCGGCTGGCCGCGGGTGTCCAGCGCCAGCAGCTCGACATCGACCGCGCCACGCCGACTGGCCCAGCCGGCGGTGCGCACGCCCAGCACCACCGCGCTGGGCCACAGCGGCACGGTGGTGGCGACCGTCTGCACTTCGCCATTGGGGTCGTTGAAGCGGACCTCGGCGGTCAGCGCGCTGGCGCGGCTGATCTTCGGCAGGCCCTTGATCAACAGCCTGGCAGCACCGTCGCGGTCGGTGGTCAGCGCCAGCTGGTCGGCCACCAGGCGGCCGTTGTCGCGGCTGGAGGCATCGCGGTCGGTGGCCTCGTCCGAAGCGCTCGACGCGCTGGACGCGCTGGACGCCCCCGCCGGGTCATCGACCGGCTGCGGCGGCGCGAAGCTGAAGCGCTCGTAACCGGCAAACTGCAGCTCGCGTGGTTTCAGCAGCGCGCTGCCGGTGAGCGGCCATTGCGCCATCGCGCCGCCCGACAACCAGGCCATGCGCACGTCCAGCGCCACGTCCCTGGGTGCCACTGCCACCGCGGCGGCCTTGGGCGCCAGGATGCGCGCATCGACCAGCGGCAGGCGGAAGGCTTCGACCCGGAACTCGCCGCTGTCCCATTCGTTGCGCTGGTTGGCATCGCCGCCCTCGCGCTGCAGCAGCACCCGGTAGAGGCCCAGCCTGGCCGCCGCCGGGATGGCCCAGCTCGACGTGGCACTGCGCCCGCCCGGCCACTGCAGCGGCTGGCTGAAGGCCTGGCCGCTGCCGGCATGCACGATCTTCAGCGTGGTCGGCAGGCCCGCCGGCGGCACGGCGGCCAGCCCCAGCGCGGTCTCGTTGCGCACGAAGTGCTTCATCGACACCGTCTCGCCCACCCGCAGCAGCGTGCGGTCCATCACCGTGTGGGCGCGCAGCCCGGCGGCCGGCTGGTGGTCGGTGGGCAGGTTGAAACGCCAGCCTTCGATGCCCTTCTGCCAGCTGCTGAAGACGAAGGCCTGGTCGGCGGGTGATCGGCTGCCGCCGGCGTCGGCCTCGACCCGCGCGGTGACGAACAGGCCGGGCTCGGCGATGCAGCGTGCGCCGCCGGCTGCACCGCCACCTTCGCGACCGCCGGCTGCGCCGCCTGCGCCGTACCCCCCGCCCGCCCCGCCCGCGCCGCCCGCGCCGCCCTCGTCCAGCGCTTGCAGGATGCGCGCCTGACCGCCGGCATCGGTCTGGCCCCGCCACAGCGGCAGGCCGCGGCAATCGTGCACCACCACCTGGGCATTGGCCACCGGGCGGCCGTGATCCAGCGTGGTCACCCAGGCCAGGCTGCTCTCGCGGCCGTGCTTGAAGTGCAGGCCCAGGTTGGTGACCAGCACCCCGGTGCGCACGTACATCGGTTGCGGCTTGGCCAGCAGCGACTGGCCGAGCCGGCGCGATTCGATCTCGACCACGTGGTAGCCGGGCTCGGCCAGCGGGATGCCGACCACCTCGAAGGGCCGCGGGTCGCCGCCTTGCAGCACGGGCAGGTCCAGCCGCCGGGCGGCCGGGTCGGCCTTCAGCAGCGACAGCTCGCGGGTGGCCACCGTGCGCTCGATGCGGCGCTGGCGCGGCCGGCCCTGGGCATCGGTGTAGGGCTCGGCCACCGTCCAGTCGGCCTCGGGCAGGCCGGCTTCGCGGGCGCTGAGGCGGCTTTCATGAAAGCGCTGCAGCCGCCCCAGCCAGGCCAGGATGTCGGCCGGCGCGTCCAGCCGGCGCAGACGCACCTGGCCATCGGGCGCAGCGGGGCGCAAGTCGCCCTGCACGTGGCGCAGGGTGACCGGCAGCACGGCTTGTTCGCCCCACTCGATCACGCCGAACGGCGCGGCTGAAAACTTGGCGACGGGCGGCGCCTCACCGGTGGCCACCGCCAGCGGAAAGCTCGCCGCATTGGCCAGCGGGCGGCCGGCGCCGTCGATCAAGCCCGCCGGCAGTTCGATCGTGAAGCGGGCGTTGTCGGCCAGCGGCTTCGGGAAGATGACGGCCGACACTTCGGTGGCCCGGTCGTCCTTGTCGAACACCGGCGCCAGCGCGGCACCGGTGGCCGGCTTCAGGCGCACCTGCTGCGCCAGCGCCCGGGCCACTGGCTCTGAAAATCGCAGCGACAAGGCCCGCACCGGCAGGCATGGCGCGTTGGCACGCTCGCGCTCGCAGCTGAACTCGGCGGTGAAGGCCGGCCGCACGGTGTAGCCGAAGGTCTTGACCGCGCTGGTCAGCACGGTCGGGTTGGCGGCCGCGGCGATGCCCGCGCCCCACACCAGCCGCACCGCCGCGCCGTTGGGCAACGGCCGCTGGCAGGCCAGCAGCAGCAGGCGGTCGGCCTGCTTGACCAGGCCGCGGGCCTTGATCACCGCATCGCGCGGCGCGCCGCCGACCACCCGCACGGGGATGCGCTCGCCCAGGCCCTCGACCTCGCAACCGGCATGGCCGGCCAGGCTGGCCTCGACCACCGGCCCGGTCAGCCCCAGCAGGAAATGCTGGTCTTCGTCGACCTGGCTGCCCTCGTGCGGCCAGACCCGGACCACCGCCGGGCCCCCGGTGCTGAAGCGGTACGGGGAGGTGCCGGTCAGTGCACCGCCCAGCGGCTGCCAGCCGGCCCGCGGCTGGACGCTGCAGCGGCTGCCGGGCGGCAGCGGCCGCACGAAGTCATGCACCCAGGTGCGCGCATCGATCCAGCGGCCGTTGCCGGGCGGCGTGACGACTTCGCAAGCCACCACCATCGGATCGGGCAGGCGCGGCTCACCGAAAGCCACCACCGCCGCGTCGAACCGCACCACCACCTGCCGCACCAGGGCCACTTCGCCCTGCGGGCTGACGCTGGCCACGCCCGCGGCCCGCGCCGTCATCGGACCCGTGACGGCCGCGACGACCAGGCCGGCCCGCAGCGCCAGCGCCCACCACTTTCCCGCCCTGCCCGCCATGCCGATCCCCCGGTGCCGGGCGGCCCGCCGGTGCAGCCCTCAGCCGCCCATTCTGCCGGGCGCCCTGCGCGGTGCGGCCGGCGCCGCGCCGCCCTTGGTGCGGGCAACCCACACCTTGTAGGCGTTGGGCGTCAACTCGCGCTTGAGCAATTGCACCACCTGGCCGTGGTTCAGGCCGTGCTGGCGCAGCACCGCGTCGAACGGCGGCTTGTCGTCCCAGGCGGTGGCGATCACGCGCTGGATCTCTTCGGGGTTCAGGCGGGGAACGGGCTTGGCCATGGTCAGTCGATCAATTTGAAAGTCAGCCCGGCATGGTCAACGAGCCGGCGCACCAGCGCCAGGCCCATCGCGGCGCCGGCCGTCCAGACACCGCCGGGGGTGTGGTCACGGTCCAGATCCTGCGCCAGGCACAGCGCCGCCTCGACGATCATCTTCGAGGTCGAGCCGTAGCCCGGGTCGCAGTCGCCGTGCACCGTGGCGCGCAGCGTGCGCCCGTCGGTGGTCTGGCCGATGAACAGCAGGTCGTAGCTGCCGGTCTCGCGCTGACGCGCGCTGGGGCCCTGGCCGGGCTGTGGCAGCGCCAGCCGGCCCAGCAGCCGGCGGCTGGGGCCGAAGCCCAGCAGC
>JBBQVF010000031.1:0-37285 GCA_038211805.1 Burkholderiales bacterium
GGCTCGAACCACAGCGGCTGAGACCGCTGCGACGCTCGCACCAATGCGTGTTCGGTCATTTCGGCGCTGCCGTTCACCTTGTAGCGCATGATCGTTTCTCCGCGAACAACGGGCGCCGCCAGGCGCTTGGGACGCTCCTAGTCGAGGGTGATGCCCAGGTCGGTGGCCAGTGCCGTCCATTCAGCCGAATCCTCGGCCCAGGTCCTGCGCAGTTCGGCGGCGTCGGTCATCGGCAGGCCGGGGATGCCGAACTGCTCACGCAGGGCCTTGAGCTGCGGCGTGGCCGAGGCCTCGCGCACCGCGGCCGAGAGCTTGTCGAGGATGTCGCGCGGCGTGCCGGCCGGCGCGGCGAATGGCAAGAATCCTTCCAGGCCGAACACCGGTGCGGTGAAGCCTTGCTCGACCAGGGTGGGCAGATCGGGCAGGCGCGGCGTGCGCACCTGGCCGGTGGCGCCGATGGCGCGCAGCTTGCCGGTCTGGATGTGCGGCAGGACGCCCTGCACACTGCCCACCCCCACCTGGATCTGGCCGCCGATCAGGTCGGTCAGCATCGGTGCTTCGCCGCGGTAATGCGCCACCACCATGTTGAGCTTCTCGCTCTTGTTCAGCACATCGCCCAGCATGTGGGCCCACGAGCCTGCGCCGTAGGTGCCCCAGGCGGTCGGGTTGGCCTTGGCGAAGGTGACCAGCTCGCGCAGGTTCTTGGCCGGCACGTTGGCGTTGACGGCCACCAGCAGCGCGCCGCTGGGGAACAGCGCCACCGGGTCGAAATCCTTCACCGGCGTGTAGGGCAATTTTTTGTACAGCACCTTGGCCTGCCAGGTCGGCGTGCTGGTGCTGATCAACAGGGTGTAGCCGTCGGGCGCGGCCTTGGCCACCTCGCCCGCGCCCAGCGTGCCGCCGGCGCCGGTCTTGTTCTCGATGTTGAAGGGCTGGCCGAACTTGCGCGACAGCTGTTCGCAGTACATGCGGGCATAGGCGTCGGTCAGCCCGCCCGGCGGAAACGGCACGATCACCCGCACCGGCCGGTTGGGCCAGGCCGCCTGGGCCAGGGCTGGGGTGGGCAGCACCGCGCTGGCAGCGGCGGCGGCAGCGCCCAGCACCAGCTGGCGGCGCGACGGGCCGGCCGGCATGGCGGCCGATGTCCCGGCTTCTGGGGGTGTGGTCAGCAACGGCATCGGCGGAACTCCGTAATGTCAGGTTGTCGGATGTTTCAGTGCCAGTCGCGCCCCGCCTGTCGCCTGGCTGACAGGCGGTCGACGGTTCGCCGGAGCACTGCCTCTTTGGTGGCTGAAAGCCCTACTCGCCCAGGTAAGCCGCGCGCACCTTCGGGTCGTTCAGCAGCGCCTTGGCGTCGCCGCTCATCGTGACCTCGCCCGATTCCATCACGTAGCCACGATTGGCCAGGCCCAGCGCGCGGCTGGCGTTCTGCTCGACCAGCAGCACGGTGGTGCCGCGGCCGTGGATGTCGGCGACCACCTCGAAAATCTTGTCGACCATGATCGGCGACAGCCCCATCGAAGGCTCGTCGAGCAGCAGCACCTGGGGCCGGGCCATCAGCGCGCGGCCCATCGCCAGCATCTGCTGCTCGCCGCCGCTCATGGTGCCGGCCAGTTGTTCGGCCCGCTCCTTGAGCCGCGGAAAGATCGCGAACACCTTGTCGATGTCGGTCTGCACCTCGGTGTCTTCGCGGATGTAGGCGCCCATCAGCAGGTTCTCGGTGATGGTCATGCGGCTGAAGACGCCGCGGCCCTCGGGCACCATCACCAGGCCTTGCTTGACCAGATCCCAGGGGCCCTGGCCCTTGATGGATTGGCCCATGAAGCGGATCTCGCCATCGGCCACCGGCTGGGTTCCGGTGATGGCCTTCAGCGTGGTGGTCTTGCCCGCGCCGTTGGCGCCGATCAGCGAGACCAGCTCGCCCTGGCGGACCTGGAAGCTCGCGCCCTTGACGGCCTGGATGCCGCCGTAGGCCACCTTGAGGCCGCTGACTTCGAGCAGTATGTCGTTGTGGTTTGACATGATCAATGTGCCTTGTGCCCGGCGCCCAAGTAGGCCTCGATCACCTTGTCGTTGCGCTGCACGTCGTAAGGCGTGCCCTCGGCGATCTGCTTGCCGTAGTCGAGCACGGTGACACGGTCGCACAGGCCCATCACCAGCTTGACGTCGTGCTCGATCAGCAGGATGGTGCGGCCGTCCTGGCGGATGCGGTCGATCAGCTCACGCAGCACCACCTTCTCGGTCGCGTTCATGCCGGCGGCGGGTTCGTCGAGTGCGATCAGCTTGGGGTCGGTGGCCAGTGCGCGGGCGATTTCCAGCCGCCGCTGGTCGCCATAGCTCAGCGTGCGGGCCTTGTATTCGGCATAGCGGCCGATGCCCACATAGTCCAGCAACTCCTGGGCGCGCTGCGCAATCGCGGCCTCTTCCGCCTTGAAGCCCGGCGTGCGGAAGATCGCACCGATCAGGCCCGAGTTCGAGCGCACATGGCGCCCGACCATCACGTTCTCGAGCGCCGTCATCTCGGCGAACAGCCGGATGTTCTGGAAGGTGCGCGCGATGCCGGCCTTGGCCACCTCGTGCACGGCGGTGGGCCTGTACGGCGCGCCGCCCAGGTCGAAGCTGCCCGCGTCGGGCGTGTACAACCCGGTGATCACATTGAAGAAGGTGGTCTTGCCGGCGCCGTTGGGGCCGATCAGCCCATACACCTGGCCGCGGCGGATCGTGATGCCTACGTCGGACAAGGCCTGCAGGCCGCCAAAGCGCTTGGACACGCACTTCACTTCGAGCACAACATCGGTCATGGTGCGTCCTCGTTCAGCGATTGGCCGGCACCGGCGCGGGCGCGGCTTTGCCGTGTTCAGGCGATGGCCACAGGCCGCGCGGGCGGAGAAGCATGATCGCAATCATCGCCAGCGCGATCATCAACTGGCGCAGGATGGCGGCGTCGATGCGGCCATCGGTCAGGCGTTGCAGGTCGAGCTCACCGGCCACCCAGCGCAGCGCCTCGGGCAGGGCTGCCAACAAAACGGCGCCCAGCACCACGCCGGGGATGTGGCCGATGCCACCCAGCACCACCATGGCCACGATCATCACGCTCTCCTGCAGCGAGAACGACTCGGGCGAGACGAAGCCCTGGAAGCTGGCAAACATCACGCCCGACACGCCGCCAAAGGTGGCGCCCATGCCGAAGGCCAGCAGCTTCAAGTTGCGGGTGTTGATGCCCATGGCTTTGGCGGCCGTCTCGTCTTCGCGGATCGCCATCCACGCGCGGCCGATGCGGCTTTGCTCCAGCCGGTAGCAGATCACCACGCTGATGACCACCAGCAGCAGGAACAGGTAGTAGTACTTGGTGACCGACGAGATCTGGTAGCCGAACAACTCGCCGGTCTTGCCGAAATCCAGGCCGAAGAACTTGATGCTGTCGATCTGCGACAAGCCCTTGGGGCCGTTGGTGATGTTGACCGGTCGGTCGAGGTTGTTCATGAACACCCGCACGATCTCGCCGAAGCCCAGCGTGACGATGGCCAGGTAATCGCCGCGCAATTTGAGCGTGGGTGCGCCCAGCAGCATGCCGGCCAGGCCGGCCAGCCCGGCCCCCAACGGGATCACCAGCCAGATGGGGGTGTGCAGTCCGTTCGGGAAGGCGGCCTTGAACATGGCGAAGTTGTCCGCCAGGTGCGGCGACGCCATCAGGCCGAACATGTAGGCGCCCACCGCGTAAAAGGCCACGTAGCCCAGGTCGAGCAGGCCGGCGTAGCCGACCACGATGTTCAGACCCAGCGCCAGCAGCACGTAGAGCAGCGCGAAGTCGAGCATGCGGACCCAGAAGTTGCCGACCGATTGGGCGATCAGCGGCAAGATCAGCAAGGCGACGGCAGCGATCAGGAAGACGATCAGTTTGTTCTTCATGGTGTTGGCTCCTTGATCAGGCTCGGTCGGCCACCCGCTCGCCCAGCAGGCCTTGCGGCCGCACGGTCAGCACCAGGATCAGCACCAGGAAGGCGAAGATGTCGCTGTACTGGCTGCCCAGCACACCGCCGGTGAGCATGCCGATGTAGCCCGAGCCCAGCGCCTCGATCACGCCCAACAGCACGCCGCCGAGCACCGCGCCACCCAGGTTGCCGATGCCGCCGAACACTGCTGCGGTGAAAGCCTTCAGCCCCGGCAGGAAGCCCATGGTGTGCTGCACCGTGCCGTAGTTGGCCGCGTACATCACGCCGGCCAGCGCGGCCAGCGCCGCACCGATGATGAAGGTGGCCGAAATCACGTGGTCGGGGCGCACGCCCATCAGCGCGGCCACGCGCGGGTTCTCGGCGGTGGCGCGCATCGCCCGGCCCAGCTTGGTACGGTTGACCAGGTACATCAGCGCCAGCAGCGTGACCACCGTGGTGCCCAGGATCAGGATCTGGGTGACGTTGATGACCGCGCCGCCGATGAAGATCGGCTCGTTGGGCAGCAGGATCGGGTAGGGCTTGGTGCTGGGCTGCCAGATGATCATGGCCAGCGTCTGCAGCAGCAGGCTCATGCCCATCGCGGTGATCAGCGGCGCCAGCCGCGGCGCGTTGCGCAGCGGCCGGTAGGCGATCTTCTCGATCAGGTAGTTCAGCGCCGAGCAGACGACGATGGCGGCGATCAGCGCGATCAGCAGCATCAGCCAGCCGGGCAGGCCCGAATCGGCCAGCATGCGCAGCACCGTCCAGCTGGTCAGGGCACCGACCATCAGCACCTCGCCGTGGGCGAAATTGATCAGGTTGATGATGCCGTAGACCATCGTGTAGCCCAGTGCCACGAGCGCGTACATGCTGCCCAGCACCAGACCGTTGATGACCTGTTGCAACAAGATATCCATGACGGGGTGTCTCCGATCCGATGACCCGGTGGCCGTTGCGGCCGGGCAATGTGTACTGGCTAGCAAGAAGCCGGCCCATGCCGTGCCTGCCAACTGGCGCGGATTCTAGGTGGGGGGTCTCGCTGCAAACGGGGGGAGATTCCCGCCTGCCGGCCGAACGTCTGTCGGAAGAACAGGGCCTCGGCCGCGCTTTGTTTGGCCGCCCGGGTTATCCCAGGTGTTCGGTGGGCCCGTCGGGCGGCGCCGTTGCAGCGCGAGCTGCCCCGGGCCGCTCGCGGGCCTGGTCGTTCAGCCGCCGCAGTTCGGCCAGCCGTTCGGCGATGCGCGCCTCCAGGCCGCGCGGCACCGGTTGGTAGAAGGTCTGGCCGACCAGGCCGTCTGGCAGGTACTGCTCGCCGGCCGCAAAACCATCGCCTTCGTCGTGCGCGTAGCGGTAACCACTGCCGTGGCCCAGGCCCTTCATCAGCTTGGTCGGCGCGTTGCGCAGGTGCATCGGCACCGGCCGGGTCACGTCCTGCTTGACCAGCGCGCGCACCGCGTTCCAGGCGGTGTAGACCGCGTTGCTCTTGGGCGCCACGGCCAGGTAGACGACGGCCTGGGCCAGCGCCAGTTCGCCCTCGGGCGAGCCCAGCCGCTCGTAGATGTCGGCCGCCTGCAGCGCCAGTTGCTGGCCGCGCGGATCGGCGAGGCCGATGTCCTCGCTGGCCATGCGGATGACGCGGCGCGCCACGTAGCGCGGGTCGACGCCACCGTCGAGCATGCGCGCCAGCCAGTACAGCGCGGCGTCGGGGTCGGACCCGCGCACGCTCTTGTGCAGCGCGCTGATGGCGTCGTAGAACTGGTCGCCGCCCTTGTCGTAGCGGCGCAGCAACTCGCCCAGCGCCTGCTCCAGCAGCGACTCGTCGATCTCGGCCGGCGCGTCGGCGCCACGCAGGCCCACCAGCTCCGCCAGGTTCTGGTAGGCGTTGAGCAGCCGCCGGGCATCGCCGTCGGCATGGCCGATCAAGCGCAGCCGGGCGGCGTCGGTCAGCGGCGGCGCGGCCATCGCGCCGCGGGCACGCTCGATCAGCAGGCTCAGGTCGGCGTCGTCCAGCGCCTTCAGCACATGCACCGTGGCCCGCGACAGCAAGGCGGAGTTGACTTCGAAGCTGGGGTTCTCGGTGGTCGCGCCGATGAAGGTGAACAGGCCCGACTCGACATGCGGCAAGAACGCATCCTGCTGTGACTTGTTGAAGCGGTGCACCTCGTCGACGAAGACCACGGTGCCATGGCCCGACCGGGCGCGCGAGGCCCGTGCCTGATCCACGGCCTCGCGGATGTCCTTCACCCCGGCCAGCACGGCCGACAAGACGATGAAATGGGCGCCGCCACCCGGCTGACCCGCATCCGCCATCAAGCGCGCCAGCGTGGTCTTGCCCACGCCCGGCGGCCCCCACAGGATCATCGAGTGCAGCCGACCGGTCTCGAAGGCCACGCGCAGCGGCTTGCCCGGACCGAGCAGGTGGACCTGGCCGATGACCTCGTCCAAGGTGCGCGGGCGCAGGCGCTCGGCCAGCGGCGCGTCGTCGGCCACGGCCGGCGGGGTGGCGGCAGCCGGTGCACGCGCCGGCTCGGCAGCAAAAAGCGACTCCTGCGGGCTCATCGCCGGGATTGTCGCAGCGCCCCGGTCCGTGTCATGGCCGTGCCCGGGGTCGCGCCTGCGGTGGGGCTCGGACCGGCTGAATGGCAACGCCGCCACCCGGCTGATCAGCACATCGGCCGACGGCCCGATGGCAGATGCTGAACAGGCCATCCGGCGAGGCTGGCACGCCGATGCCCGGCCATCCCGCCACCGTGCAGGCCCCGCTCAACCAGTCCACCGGCTTCATGAGGGGCGTGGTCAACCTGCGCGGCGTGATCGTGCCGATCGCCGTCATGCGGCTGCGCCCGCGCCTGATTTCAACGGCAGCATCGCGCCAGACTACATCATCGGGCCGGGCACCGTGACATCCGGAACTGCCGAACGCATGCTGATCCTGCTCGACATCGAGCAGGTGCTCGGCAGTGCCGACATGGGGCTGATGGACAAGCTCACCCACTGATTGCCGAACGCCCACGATGGCGATCGCCCACCACCCTGCCCTGCCGTATCGCCTGCTGATGCCACTGTTGCTGGCCTTGGCGCTTGCCTGGAGCGCCGGCGATGCCAGGGCCGGCCGGCCGCTGATCAGCGAGACCGCGGCGTCATCGGCGCCGGCGACCGCGAACTGGAGGCGGCGGCCGGCCCATGGCGCGAGCGCAACGCCCCATCGCAAACGGTGTTGGACGCCGTGGTGTCCTGCGGCTGGGGCGGCCACCGCCAGAGGGGCCTGATCCTTGCCGCCGCCCGGGCCGACGGCGCCTCCGACCCGCTGGCCGGGCTGAGCGGCAAGTCCCTGCTGATAGCGGCCACAGAGGACGCCACCGGTGTTGCGCTGGCCCATTCGATCTGGCGCTGCAACGTCGCAGGAGACGGCTGCAACCAGGGGGCGGCCGGCTGTTCGGCGTGGCCACCCGGGAACTCGGCCACCGGGCGGCTGGCCCCGCTCAGGGCCCGATCACGTCGGCGCCGGCCGGTGGTACGAAGCGGAAGCGATCTGCCGGCACCGCCACGCCCTGCTGCACCGCGCTGAACTGCAGCACCGAGCGCTGGCCGAAGGCGTCGACGATCTCCAGCGCAGCCAGATCCTGGCCGCGGAAACCCACCCGCAATTCCGACACCGTGCCGTCCTTGGCCCGCGGCTTGGCCTGCACCCAATCGATGCCGTCGCGGGCCGGCAGCGCGCTCAGCTCGAAATCGCGCTCCAGCGTGCCGCCAGACAGCAGCGCCGCTGGCGTGCTGCCCAGCGCCTGGTCTAGCAGGCGCACGCTGACCTGGTTGAGGTCGACATCGTGCAGCCACACCTTCTGGCCGTCGCTGACGATCAACTGCTCGAACGGCTTGCTGTAGGCAAAGCGGAAGCGGTTTGGGCGGCTGAACTCGAAGCTGCCGCTCGACGTCTTCTTCTTCGCGCCATCGGGCGAGCTGACGGTCTGGGTGAAGTTGGCGCGGCCGCTCTTCACGTCGCGGGCAAACGCGCGCAGTGTGTCCACCGGGTCGGCGTGGACGCTGGTCGCGGTCAGAAGCCCAGCCAGCCAGCCGGTCAGCAGCCCGACCTTCAGCGCGGTCCGCAGGATTTTGAAGCGTGTCATCGAGTGCCGATCATTCATCACGCCGGGGCACCAGCAGGTCGCGGTTGCCACTGGACGACAGGGCCGACACCAGGCCCGACTTCTCCATCTGCTCGAGCAGCCGCGCGGCGCGGTTGTAGCCGATGCGCAAGTGGCGCTGCACCAGCGAGATCGAGGCCTTCTTGTTCTGCAGCACGATGGCCACCGCCTGGTCGTACATCGGGTCGGCCTCGGCGTCACCGCCGCCCGCCCCGCCCGGCCCGCCCTCGGCATCGCCATCGAGTGTGCCGCCTTCGAGGATGCCCTCGATGTAGTTCGGCGCGCCCTGGCTCTTGAGGTATTCGACGACGCGGTGCACTTCTTCATCGGAGACGAAGGCACCGTGCACCCGCACCGGCAAGCCGCCGCCGGGCGTGAGGTAGAGCATGTCGCCCTGGCCCAGCAGCGCCTCGGCGCCCATCTGGTCGAGGATGGTGCGGCTGTCGATCTTGCTGCTGACCTGGAACGACAGCCGCGTCGGGATGTTGGCCTTGATCAGGCCGGTGATCACGTCGACGCTGGGCCGCTGGGTGGCCAGGATCAGGTGGATGCCGGCGGCGCGCGCCTTCTGCGCCAGGCGGGCGATCAGCTCCTCGATCTTCTTGCCGATGACCATCATCAGGTCGGCCAGCTCGTCGATCACGATCACCACGAAGGGCAGGCGATCGAGCGGCTCGGGCGCTTCGGGCGTCAGGCTGAAGGGGTTGGGGATCAGCTCGCCGCGGGCCCGGGCGTCGTCGAGCTTCTTGTTGTAGCCGGCCAGGTTGCGCACGCCCATCTTGGACAGCAGCTTGTAGCGGCGCTCCATCTCGCCGACGCACCAGTTCAGCGCGTTGGCAGCCTGCTTCATGTCGGTGACCACCGGGCACAGCAGGTGCGGGATGCCTTCGTAGACGCTCATCTCCAGCATCTTCGGGTCGATCAGCACCAGCCGCAGGTCGCGCGCCTCGGCCTTGTACAGCAGGCTCAGGATCATCGCGTTGATGCCGACCGACTTGCCCGAGCCGGTGGTGCCGGCCACCAGGCAGTGCGGCATCTTGGCCAGATCGGCCACCATCGGCGCGCCGACGATGTCCTTGCCCAGGCCCATGGTCAGCTGCGATTGTGCGTCGTGGTAGATCTGCGAGCCCAGGATCTCGGCCAGCCGGATCATTTGCCTCTTGGCATTGGGCAACTCAAGTGCCATCGTCGTGCGGCCGGGGATGGTCTCGACCACGCGGATGCTGACCAGCGACAGCGAGCGCGCCAGGTCCTTGGCCAGCCCCACCACCTGCGAGCCTTTGACGCCGGTGGCCGGCTCGATCTCGTAGCGGGTGATCACCGGGCCGGGCGACGCCGCCACCACCCGCACCTCGACGCCGAAGTCGCGCAGCTTCTTCTCGATCATCCGCGAAGTCATCTCCAGCGACTCGGGAGTCACCGAATCGACCCGCACCGCCGGCGCGGCGTCCAGCAGGTCGACCTGCGGCAGCTTGGTGTCGGCCAGTTCGGTGAACAGCGGCTTCTGCCGCTCCTTGGCCACGCGGCTGCTCTTGGGCACCTCGACCATCGTCTCTTCGATGACGATGGGCCCATGGTCCTCGACCACGGCTCGTTCGGCCTCGACCACATGTTCCCGCTCGCGGGTCAGCACCTCGGCGATGCGCAGGTCTTCCTTCACCTCGCGCTTGTCGGCCTGGGCGTGCCAGAGGCCCTCGATCCAGCGGCCCAGGCCATCGGCCGTGCGCGACCAGGAAAACCGCAGCGCCAGCGACAGGCCCAGCACCAGACCGGCGATCCACAACACGCCCGAGCCGGCAAAGCCCAGCCATTTCATCGACAGGCCGCCCGCCACCGCACCCAGCACACCGCCGGCCTGGCCACCGGGCAAGGCGCCATCCAGGCGGTAGAGGCGGGTCCATTCGAGGCCGCAGCTGGCGGTCATCAGCAGCGCCAGCCCGGCCCAGAACCACCAGGCCGGCGCCGCGGGCGTGTCATCGACGGGCAGCGCACCGCGCAGCGACAGCGCCAGGGTGGCCAGCCAGGTGCGCAGGCCGACCAACATCAGCCACCAGATCGAATAGCCGAACAGGAACAGCGCCAGGTCGGACGCCCAGGCGCCGGCCAGGCCGGCGTGGTTGGCCACCGCCGCGCCGGTGCCCGAGGTCGAGAAGCCGGGGTCGCTGTCCTGGTGCGTGGCCAGCGCCAGCAGCATCAACAACCACAACACACCACCACCCAGCAGCAGCAACTGGCGACGCCAGCGCAGGGCTTCAGCCGACGGCGCGGCGCGCCCGGTAGCCAAGGTGCCGGCACCGTCGCCACGCAGCGATCCAAGCGGAAAAGTCATGCAAGGGATTGTGGCGCATCAGGCGCCCGGGCCTTCCAGGCGCACCAGTCCGCGCGCCACTCCCCCGTCACGCCATCATTCGGGCGCGGGCGCCTTGTCCTTGATGACCACCGAGCCGTTCTCCTGGGTCTCGATCACGCCGCGCTCTTCCAGGTCCTTCATGACCCGGCTGACCATCTCGCGCGAGGCGCCGACCACTTTGGCCATGTCCTGGCGCGAGACCTTGTTGCGGATGATCTTGATGCCGTTGACCTCTTCGGACATCTCCAGCAGCGTGCGGGCAACGCGGCCGTAGACGTCCAGCAGCGCCAACGATTCGATCTGCCGGTCGGCATGGCGCAGGCGGCGCACCAGGCCACGCAGGATGGCGTAGCTCAGCGACGAATGCTCCGGCAGGCAGCGGGCAAAATCGGGCCGGCCCAGGATCAGCATGTCGGTCTGGATTTCACAGCGCACCGTGGCCGAATGGGCCTCGTTGTCGATCAGGCTCATTTCGCCGACATAGTCACCCGATTCGAGCACCGCCAGGATCACCTCGCGGCCGCGGGTGTCGGCAGTCAGCACGCGGGCGCGGCCGTTCAGCAGGATGAACAGCGCATTGCTCTTGCGGCCCTGCTCCACCACCAGTTCGCCACGGCGGAACCGCCGCTTGACCACGCTGTCGGCGATCGCCTGCGCCTGGTCGTTGGTGAGCATGGAAAACAGCGGGACGCGTCGGATCAGGTCTAGATTGGTCAGCATGGACATGGTGGATTCCCTTCCTGTTTCTAAGTGTGTTCTTGAGCCGACCCCGCCAAAGCCCGAAGCAAGCTGTGTAAATTGCCTCAATTGCGTGCGAAGTGCGTGTGATTCGCACATTGTTTTCCTATTGTGCCGATTGACAGGCGGGGATGAGCCGGAGGCACCCCCATGTGACAATTCCGGATCGACCGCTGGCCACCCACCCGCGCCAGCGGCCACCACCTTTGATGCGGAACCTTCCATGCCTGCCACTCCCGCCCATTCCGTGCACGCTCAAGTGCTGATACTGGGTTCCGGCCCCGCCGGCTACACCGCCGCGATCTACGCGGCCCGCGCCAACTTGAAACCCATGCTGGTCACCGGCATGGCCCAGGGCGGCCAATTGATGACCACCACCGAGGTCGACAACTGGCCCGCCGACGTGATGGGCGTGCAGGGGCCCGAGCTGATGGAGCGTTTCCTCAAGCACGCCGAGCGCTTCAACACGCAGATCGTGTTCGACCAGGTGCACACGGTCGACTTCTCGAAGCGTCCGTTCACCCTCACCGGCGACAGCGGCAGCTACACCTGCGACGCATTGGTCATTGCCACCGGCGCCAGCGCCAAGTACCTGGGGTTGCCGTCGGAAGAGGCCTTCATGGGCCGCGGCGTGTCGGGCTGCGCCACCTGTGACGGTTTCTTCTACCGCGGTGACGTGGTGGCGGTGATCGGCGGCGGCAACACCGCGGTCGAGGAGGCGCTGTACCTCAGCAACATCGCCAGCAAGGTGCACCTGGTGCACCGGCGCGACAAGTTCCGCGCCGAGGCCATCCTGATCGACAAGCTGCACGAGAAGGTGGCGGCCGGCAAGATCGAGTTCCACCTGTATTCGACGCTCGACGAAGTGCTGGGCGACGCCAGCGGTGTCACCGGCGTGCGGCTGAAGAACCAACAGACCGGCGGCACCGAGGACCTGACGCTCAAGGGCTGCTTCATCGCCATCGGCCACCAGCCCAACACCGACATCTTCAAGGGCCAGCTGGAGATGAAGGGCGGCTACATCGTCACCCGCACCGGGCTCGACGGCTTTGCCACGATGACCAGCGTGCCGGGCGTGTTTGCCGCCGGCGACGTGCAGGACCATGTTTATCGCCAGGCCATCACCTCGGCCGGCACCGGCTGCATGGCGGCGCTGGATGCGCAGCGGTTCCTGGAACAGCAGGGCTGACCCGTGGATCGCGACTGTTTCTGGCTATAATCGTGGTCTTTGCCGAAAAAGGCCTGTGCGTTGCATGCGACGTCGGGGGCCTTTTTGGCGCAAGTAGATCCAATCACGGATCAGGCAGGGGCCCCCCGGGGCCCCTGGAACAAAAAAGAGGATCCTGAAAGTCAGGGGTCCATGAAGGGCAGCCACCAAGGCGCGAGGGTCACCCCTGCCGCCGTGCTCTGGTTGCCGTGCCCGCAACAGTCAAGCCTTTGGAGAAGCGTCATGGCACGCGTCTGTCAAGTCACGGGTAAGCGCCCGATGGTGGGAAACAGCGTTTCCCACGCCAACAACAAGACCAAGCGTCGTTGGTTGCCCAACCTGCACTACCGTCGTTTCTGGGTCGAGAGCGAAAACCGTTGGGTGCGTCTGCGCATCACCAACGCAGCGCTGCGCCTGATCGACAAGGTCGGCATCGACCAGATCGTGGCCGATCTGCGCGCCAAGCACGCGCTCTGATCTCGCCCTAGTCCTAGTCATAGTCATAGACCAACGCAAACCCGGAGCACCCCATGGCATCCAAAGGCGGACGTGAAAAGATCAAGCTGGAATCCACTGCGGGTACCGGCTTCTTCTACACCACCAACAAGAACAAGAAGACCACGCCCCAGAAGCTCGAATTCATGAAATTCGACCCGAAGGCGCGCAAGCACGTGCTGTTCAAGGAAATCAAGCTGAAGTGATCGGCTGAGCCACCGGCACACCAGAAAGCCCGCTTCGGCGGGCTTTTTGTCGTCTGGTCGCAATCCACATCCGACAAGGGGCCTGCCCGGGCTGGCGCTGACCAAAAAAAACGGGCCCCGAAGGGCCCGTCGTCATGGCGTGAAGACGTCAGGCGTGAGCCGCCCGCAGCTTCATCGAGAACTGCTCCAGCGCCACGATGCCGCTGCTCTCGGCCTTCTTGCACCAGGCCTGCAGGTCGACCACCAGCTGCTCGGCCGACACATTGGTGCGGGTCCACAACTGGCGCAACTCTTCGCGCATGGTCACCAGCTTGGCCAGCTTGGGGCTGTCGTTCAGCGCGCTGGCCAGTAGTGGCATCACGTCGCTGGGAATCCGGTCGGCATCGCGGTGCAGCCAGCGCTTGGCGGTTTGCAACTCAGCCACGGTGGCGCTCTTGGCGCCCTGCTGCTTGACCCGGTCGAGCTCGGCGGCCACGGCGGCGCGCAACTCCAGCGCATATTTCGCCATCACCTCGTAGCGGTTGGCGATGATCGCCTCGAGCGTCTTGGCGTCGGCCTGCGGCTTGATGGCTCCCAGCTTCAGCTGTGGCGCGGTCTTGCGCACCTTGGCCCAGCCGATCATCTCCATCGCGCGGATGTAGCCCCAGCCGATGTCGAACTCGAACGGCTTGACCGAGAACTTGGCCGACGTCGGGTAGGTGTGATGGTTGTTGTGCAGCTCTTCGCCGCCGATCACGATGCCCCAGGGCGACACGTTGGTCGACGCGTCAGCCGCCTCGAAGTTGCGGTAGCCCCAGTAGTGGCCGATGCCGTTGATGATGCCGGTGGCCATCACCGGGATCCAGGCCATCTGCACCGCCCACACCGTCAGGCCGATCGCGCCGAACAGCAGCAAGTCGATGACCAGCATCACACCAACGCCCTGCCAGCTGAAACGGGTGTAGAGATTGCGCTCGATCCAGTCGTCCGGCGTGCCGGTGCCGTACTTGCGGATGGTCTCGGGGATCTTGGATTCGGTGCGGTAAAGCTCCACGCCGGTCAGCAGCAAAGCCTTGAGGCCGCGGGTCTGCGGGCTGTGCGGGTCTTCTTCGGTCTCGCACTTGGCATGGTGCTTGCGGTGCACAGCGACAAATTCCTTCGTCACCATTCCGGTGGTCAGCCACAGCCAGAAGCGGAAAAAATGCGCCGGAATGGCATGCAGGTCGAGTGCACGGTGCGCCTGGGCCCGGTGCAGGAAGATCGTGACACCCAAGATGGTGAAGTGGGTCATGACCAAGGTCACGATCAACACCTGCCACCAACTGGCACTGGCCCACAGCCCGTGGGCCAACCAGTCGAGCAAACCATCGCCCAGCGAGGAGAACAAATTCATCTTGGAACCTTGAACGCCCATGAGCAGGCGAATTGGTCATTGTAAACGAGCGGGTGCCACGCCCGGGCCGGCGAACTGGGCACAACAGGCGCCCTGCCTTGACAGATGAGGTCGATCTCTTCTTGCGCAAAAGCGCGCCGTTTCGCGTCAGAACAAAGACGTTGCCGACAATTCAGATAAATGTTGCTGAAATCAACGGTCTTCCAAAGAGGCCTCAGCGGCGCTGCCAGACGGCAGCGAAGAAGCCGTCGGTGGCGTGGCGGCTCGGCCAGAGCCGCAGATAACCCTGTTCGGCCAGTTCGCTGGCGCGCTCGACATGGGCAGCGGCCAGCACCTCGGCGGCGTCCAGTGCCACGAAATCAGGGTGCGCGGCGCCGAAGGCTTCGGCCACCACCTCGTTTTCATCGCGCAGCAGGCTGCAGGTGGCGTAGACCAGCCGACCGCCCGACTTCACCAGCCGCGAGGCGCTGGCCAGGATGGCGGTCTGCTTGGCCTGCAGCTCGAGCACCGACTGCGGCGACTGGCGCCACTTCAGGTCGGGGTTGCGGCGCAAGGTGCCCAGACCCGAGCACGGTGCGTCGACCAGCACCCGGTCGATCTTGCCGGACAGGCGTTTGACCCGTTCGTCGCGTTCATGGGCGATCTGCGCCGGGTGTACGTTGGACAAGCCGCTGCGTGCCAGGCGCGGCTTCAGCGCCACCAGTCGGTGGCCGTTGACGTCGAAGGCATACAAGCGGCCGGTCGAACGCATCGCCGCGCCCAACGCCAGCGTCTTGCCCCCAGCCCCGGCGCAGAAATCGACCACCATCTCGCCGCGTTTGGCGTCGACCAGCAGGGCGAGCAACTGGCTGCCTTCGTCCTGCACCTCGATGTCGCCACGCACGAAGGCATCGAACTTCTGCAGCGCCGGCTTGCCCGGCACGCGGATGCCCCACGGCGAGAACGGCGTGGGCGCGGCGCGCAGGCCAGCCTGGTTCAGCACCGACAGCAGATCTTCGCGCTTGGCTTTGAGCACGTTGACGCGCAAATCCAGCGGCGCCTGCTCGTCCAGCGCGGCGATCAGCGGCCAGAAGGCCTCTTCGCCCAACTGGCTGCGCAGGGCCGACGCCAGCCAGTCGGGCAGGTTGTGGCGCAACTTGTCGGAGAATCCGGCCGGGTCGATCGCCTTGACCTGCTGGCGCCAGGTGGTCTCGTTGGGGCCCAGCGCGCCCTTCAGCAGGTTGGCGTCGCCCGACCAGGCCAGGATGGCCAATCGGCGCTCCAGCGCGCCGGTGCCGCTTTGAGCCAGGTGCTGCAGCATCGGGCGGCGCCGCAGCACGGTGTAGGCCGTCTCGGCCAGGGCATGGCGCTCGCGCGGACCCAGCGTGCGGTGGTGGCGAAAAAACGTCGAGACGATGCTATCGGCTGGTGCGTCGAGCTTGAGGATGTTGCGGATCAGCTCGGTGGCGAGGTCCAGCAGGGCGGTAGGATGCATCTCAGTATTATCCCTGGCTCTCGTTTTTTGCACCTGACCGACCGCCGCCCGCAAACGCGGCCCCCTGTCCCGTCAACGACCCGCCAACGGCCGGCCCACGGCCCGCCAACCACCCGCACAGCCTCACACCCATGCCCGACCTGCCACCCCTGCCCGAGGTTCCGGTCGGACGCTACCGCCACCACAAGGGCAACCTGTACGTCCTGGTCGGCGCCGTGCGGCACAGCGAAACACTGGAACCGCTGGCCTTGTACCGCCCGCTGGGCGGTGACGGCACGCTGTGGGTGCGGCCCTACGCGATGTTCTTTGAGACGGTGACCGTCGACGGCATCGAGCAACCCCGCTTTGCGCGGCTCGCAGACACCGCCGATCAGGCGCCGGCCACCAGCAGCTGAGACGCCGCGCCGCGGTGGCGCACCACCCCGCACTCGACCTGCAACTGGCCTTCGACGAACCAGCGCACCGCCAGCGGGTAGAGCCGATGTTCGGCCTCCAGCACCCGCTGAGACAAGGTTTCGGGTGTGTCGTCGGGCAGCACCGGCACCACCGCCTGGGCGACGATGGGGCCGTGGTCCAGCGTGGGGGTGACGAAGTGCACCGTGGCGCCGGCGGCCTTGCAGCCGGCCTCGATCGCCCGTCGGTGGGTGTGCAGCCCGGCGAAGGCCGGCAGCAGCGAGGGATGGATGTTGAGCAACCGACCGGCGTAATGGGCGACGAAGCCGTCGCCCAGAATGCGCATGAAGCCGGCCAGCACCACCAGGTCGGGCGCAAAACCGTCGATCGCTTGTGCCAGTGCGGCATCGAACGACCCGCGGCTGCTGAACCGGGTGTGGTCGACCAGCGCGGTGGCGATGCCGTGCTGCGCCGCCAGATCGAAGGCCACCGCACCCGGCCGGTTGCCCACCAGCGCCACCACCCGGGCCGGCCAGCCTTCAGCTGCACAACGCTGCACGATGGCCTGGGCATTGCTGCCGCGACCGGAGACCAGGATGACGATGCGCTTCATGAAGGGGCGGCAGTGTAGGCCGGTCTGAGAGAATCCGCCGCTTCTTCGAAGGACGTTTCCATGCGACCCCGCGTACTCTCAGGCATGCGCCCCACCGGCGCGCTGCACCTCGGCCATTACCACGGCGCGCTCAAGAACTGGGTGCGGCTGCAGAACGACTACGACTGCTTCTACTTCGTGGCCGACTGGCACGCGCTGACCACCCACTACGAAGACCGCGCGATCATCGAGCATTCGGTCTACGACATGGTGATCGACTGGCTGGCGGCCGGGATCGACCCCGAAAAGGCCACGATCTTCATCCAGAGCCGCCTGCCCGAGCATGCCGAGCTGTTCACGCTGTTGGCCATGGGCACGCCGCTGGCCTGGCTGGAGCGCATGCCGACGTTCAAGGACCAGATCGAGAAGTTGAAGGACAAGGACCTGGCGACCTACGGCTTCCTGGGCTATCCGCTGCTGCAGGCCGCCGACATCCTGATCTACAAGGCCAGCTACGTGCCGGTGGGCGAAGACCAGGCGCCGCACGTCGAGATCACCCGCGAGGTGGCGCGACGCTTCAACCACCTGTACGGACGCGCCACCAACCATGCCGCGCTGGTCGAGGCGGCGCTGGCCAGGCTGGGCAAGGACGACAGCCGTTACGTCGAGCGCCAGCGCAAGGCCTACGGCCAGGACGGCAGCACCGAGGCGCTGGCCAAGGGCGAGGCCATCGTCAAGCGGGCACTGGCCGCCGGCGGGCTGGACCACAACGAGGCCGAACTGCTGCTGGGCCACCTGAAGGGCAGCGGCAAGAGCGTGCTGACCGAACCCGGTGTGCTGCTGACCGAGACCAGCAAGCTGCCGGGCCTGGACGGCGACAAGATGAGCAAGAGCCGCGGCAACACCATCGCCATGCGCGACACGCCGGCCGACGTGACGCAGAAGATCCGGCGCATGCCCACCGACCCGCAGCGGGTGCGCCGCACCGACCCCGGCGATCCGGAGCGTTGCACCGTGTGGCAGTTCCACCAGCTGTACTCCGACGCCGACACCCGCGACTGGGTGGTCAAGGGCTGCACCAGCGCCGGCATCGGCTGCCTCGACTGCAAGCAACCGGTGATCGACGCGATCCTGAAAGAGCAGCAGCCCTGGCGCGACCGGGCCGAGACTTACCTCAGCAATCCGAAGCAGGTGCACTGGATCGTCGAGATGGGCACCGAGCGGGCCCGCACGGTGGCCCGCCAGACCATGAAAGACGTGCGCGAGGCGATGGGGCTGAACTACTGAACCCAGGCCGCTGGCAAAGCCGGCGTTGCGGCCGAAGCCATGGCAGGGTCAGGCCGGGCTGCCGCCTCCTCCCTGCTTGATCCGCAGGCGGGCCTGGCTGGCGCGGCCACGGGCCTTCCACTGGGCCCGTTGGGCCCGCCGCTGCAACGCCGTCAGGCTGTCTCGGCCGGCCTCGCGCAGCAGCTTCTGAAAGTTCAGCAGGCGCGGTTCGGCCACGGTGTCACGCACGGCACAACCCGGCTCCTGCTGATGCCGACAATCGCGAAACCGACACATCGGCGCCAGGCGGGCCACGTCGCCGAAGGCGTCGGCCAGTTGGTCGGCATCGGCAACGTCCAGCCGCAGCGCGCGCAGGCCGGGGGTGTCGATGATGCAGGCGCCGCCGGGCAGTGGCAGCAAGCTGCGCGACGTGGTGGTGTGGCGGCCGCGGCTGTCGTCGGGCCGCACCGCGCCGGTGGCCTGATCGGCGCTGGAGGCCGCGGCGGCGCCGCCAGGGGTCGACCAGCGGGCCGGCGAACCGGCCAACGAGCGGGCCAGCGTGTTGACCAGCGTGCTCTTGCCGACGCCGCTGCTGCCCAGCAGCACCAGCGTCTGGCCGGGCTGCAGCCAGGGCGCCAGCGCGGCGGCGGATCGCTCGTCGCGCAGATCCAGCGCCAGCGCCGGCAAGCGCTGCGGCAGCAGGTCGGCCACCTGCGCCAGGCGTTGCGCCGCCAGTTCGGGTGCCACGGTGTCGGCCTTGCTGAGCACCAGCACGGCCGCCACGCCCGACAACTGCGCCAGCGCCAGGTAGCGCTCCAGCCGGCGCAGCTGGAAGTCATGGTCCAGCCCCATCACCAGCACCGCGGTGTCGACATTGCTGACCAGCACCTGGCGCTGCGTGCGGCCGCGCTGGTCGCGGCAGCGGCCACCGTCGCTGGTGCGGCGGGTGATGCGGCTGTGCGGCAGCAGCCGGCAGGTGATGGTGCACGGCGCAGCGCTGTCGCCACCGTCGGCACGCGCCAGCACCCAGTCGCCAACGGCCAGTGCGTCATCGGCAGCCGCCAGCTCTCGGGCCAGCGAGGGCAGGCAGCCCGCCCGGCGCTCGGCCAAGCCGTCGTGCAGCCGCCACTCGGCGCGCTGCACGCCGATGACCCGCATCGGGCGCAGCCGCGGGTCGGCCACGCCGTGGTCGAACTGGCGGCGCATGGCCTCGCCCAGCCCAATGGCCCGCAGGGCCTCGAAGTTGACGGTCTCGATCATGGTGTCGTCCCAACATCGGCCGGTCGGTCGCGCGGCAGCCCTGCTGCGGCGACCGGACCGGCCATCGGCAGCGCCACCTGGCGGCAGCGCTGCCCGGATGCAGCGGCGCCGGCAACGGCGCACTGCAAAGGCGGTTCAGGCGGTCGGGACGCGGACGACGACGCTGCGAAGCTCGTCAAGCCAGGGGACAGGGACAGGGGCAGTGGGCGCAAGCCCGGCAGCCCCAGCCCGCAACAGGATGCCGACCAGGCACCCGGCAACGCGGGATCAGTGCGTGCGGTCCGACCAGGAGGCGGGGTTGAGGCAGGTCATGTCGCTCTCCTTGAAGTCGGTGGATCGGGGCCGCCAGTGTGGCCGTCGGTCGGCCGAGCGTCAAGCAGTGTGACGCAGCGCACGGGCGTGCTCCAGAGACAAAACCCGGCTCGGCAGCAATCTAGGGAAAACCCTATACTGCACCGCAACACGAACCCAATTCGGGTGCCGTGAAGCTGACGGAGTCACCACCATGACCAATCCTTCCATGACCTTCGGTCGCCCCGAGCGACTGGTCATCCCCCGCGGCTCGGCCTGGCTGGCGGCTGGCGCATCGCTGCTGATCGACGGCCTGCGTCGCCTCGACCGCTGGCAGCTGAGCCGGCAGCGCGAAGAGCCGCGCACCGCCGGAGAAGTCCTGGCCTGGGCCGACCGCATCGAGCACAGCGAACCCGGTTTCGCCGCCGACCTGCGTGCCGCCGCGCTGCGCGCCGACGTCGAGACGCCGGCACCGCAAAGCCGCTGACTTGACCGCTGGCGCAAGCCGGCGTGCATGGGTTCTTGAGAAACAAACGCCGGGCCGCCCCAAGTGTTTCTCCTCCCCCTCGGGGGGGCGGTCGCAGCAAGGCGGCGGCCTTGGGGATGCTGTCACGCCCTGGTAAACAGGGGCTTCGCAAGGCCCTGGTCGGCCGCTAGCATTGCCGTTTTTGGCATTTCTTGGGCGCTTCGCGTCCGGGGGCGACGGCATGACGCGTGCGGACCTGAAACTGTTGCGAAACCACGCCGCGGCTGAGCCGGGCTTGCCGCGCGCGCCCGAGCCAGCATCCCGCCGCGCCTGGCTGGCCGGCGCGTTGGGTGTGGGTGCCGGGTGGGCAGGCCTGGGCTTGTCGGGCTGCGCCCTGCGCCCGCCAGCCGCCAATCCCGCCGCGTCAGCCGCCGCGCCCTTGGCGACCACCGAGGCGCTGGCGCCGGCGCCGGCTGTCCGGGTGCTGCCGTTTTCGACCGGCGACCTGGGTACCGCCCCCCAAGGCTGGCTGCCGTACGCGGTGCGCCGGGACGTGACCCGCACCCGCTATGCCGTGGTGCGCGACGGCAACCAGCGGGTGCTCAATGCCCGCGCCGCAGCGTCGGCCACCGGGCTGCGCTGCGCGGTCGACATCGATCCTGCTGCGTTTGGCCATCTGCAGTTCAGCTGGCGGGTGCACCACGTGCCGAGCCAGGCCAACGTGGCCGCTGCCGAACATGACGACTGCCCGGCGCGGATCATCGTGGCCTTTGCCGGCGACGACACCCGGCTGCCGCTGCGCGACCGGCTGTTCTACGAGCAGGTCGAACTGTTCACCGGCCAGCGGCTGCCGTTCGCCACGCTGATGTACGTGTGGGACGGCGGCGAGCACCCGCCCGAGTCGGTCCACCGCAATCACCGCACCGCCCGCATCCAGTACCTGACGGTCGAGTCGGGCACGCAAGGCGCCGGCCGCTGGCTGCACTACGAGCGCGACGTGGTGGCCGACTACCAGCGGGTGTTCGGCGAGGCGCCCGGCCACATTGTCGGCGTGGGCGTGCTGACCGACGCCGACGCGCTGAAGATCGACCTCGAAGCCTGGTACGGCGACATCACGCTGGCGTCGACCTCGGCGCGGGCTGCCTCGCCACCGACGGCGCCTCGGGCCCCGTCGGCAGGCACAGGCTGACCGCCAGCCCCGGCGCGGCATTGCGCAGCAGCAGCCGGCCGCCATGCGAGCTGGCTACCAGCCGGCACAGGTACAGCCCCAGCCCGACGCCGCCGGCCGACCGCAGACGCGCCGCATCGGGCCGGTAGAACGGCTCGCCCAGGCGGCCCAGCTGCGCCGCGTCGACCCCGGGGCCATGGTCGCGCACCGTCAGCCAGACCTCGTCGTCCGCCGCCAGTGTCTGCACCTCCACCGGCCCGCCCGCGCCGTGGCGCAACGCGTTGTCCAGCAGGTTGCGCAGCAGCAGGTGCAGGCGGGATCGGTCCAGCGCCAGCAGCGGCAGGCCGTCGGCCAGCGCCAGGCGGATGTCGCGGCTGGCGTGCGCGTCGTGCGCGGCGTGCGCGTTGACAGCGGCGTCAACGGCATCAACGGCGTGGTCGGCATCAACGGCGTGATCGGCGTGGTCGGCAGCCAGGTGTTCGCGCACCAGCGCGTTCAGGTCGGTGGGCTCACGCTGCAGCACCGCCGCACCGGTGGCCAGGCGCTGGCCTTCCAGCAGGTCGCTGATCAGGTCGCGCATCTGGCCCAGGTCACGCAGCAGCGCCAGCCGCTCGGGGCCCTCGGCCAGCAGTTCGGCATGCAGCCGGGCGCGGGTCAGTGGCGAGCGCAGTTCGTGGCTGATGGCCAGCAGCAGGCCGCGCTGGCCTTCCAGCATGCGCTGCAGGCTGGCCGCCATGGTGTTGACCTGGGTCGCCAGCTCGCCCAGTTCGTCGGTCCGGCGCAGCGGGATGGGTTGCGAAAAATCGCCGGCACCATAGCGCAACGCGCCGGCGTGGATGTCCTCGACCGGCCGCAGCAGACGCCGCGCATAGGCGTAGGCGCCGGCAGTCAACGCCAGCAAGGCACCCAGCGTGAGCCAGCCGAAACCGCGCGGGCGCTCGTCGCCGGGCCAGTCGCCGATGCCGAAGCGGATGCGGTGGCCGTCAGCGGTGCGGCGCTCCAGCAGGCCGCGCCAGTCGGCGTCGTGCGGGCCGTGCGCGCGGTGGTCGAGTCGCCCGGGGTGTGAATTCCACTGCAGCTGCGGGCCGTCGATGCGGATGGCCACCGGCAGCCGCTGCACCAGCGCCTGCGCCCGCGCCAGGTCGGGCGGACTGCCGATCTCGACCGCCAGGCGGTCGATGTAATCGGCCAGCAACGGTCGCGCCAGCTCGCGCCAGCCCGACGAGAACCAGACCCGGCTGCCGACGAAGAACACCGCGGTGGTGCCCAGTGCCAGCGCCAGGAACACCGCCACCAGCCGCGCCCTCAGGGTGTGGCCCAACGCGCGCCGCAGCCGCTGGCGCCAGCCCGGCGGCATGGCGGCTGCGGGCACTGCGGTGGGGACGGCCGTGTTCATCCGGCGGCCCGCGCCAGCGCCAGTGTGTAACCGGCGTTGCGCAGGGTCTTGATGGCGTCCAGCGGCGCCAGCTTGCGGCGCAGCCGGCTGACCAGCAGGTCGACCGCGCGGGTGTACAGGTCGGCATCGCGGCCGCGCAGGCGGTTGAGGATCTCGTCGCGGGTGAACACCCGCTGCGGCTCGCGCGCCAGCAGCGACAGCAGCTCGAACTCGGCGCTGGTCAGCTCGACCGCCTCACCACCCCGCTGCACCTCGCGGCGCTCGGTGTCGATCTGCAGGCCGTCGAAGCGCAGCCAGCGGGGCTCGAACGCCGGCAGGGCCGGCGCACCCACCGTGGTGCCGGCCGCTGCCCTCGCCGACAGCGCCGTTGCAGCAGACCGCTCCGGCCGCACCCGCCGCAGGATGGTCTGCAGCCGGGCCGCCAGCTCGCGCGGCTCGAACGGCTTGGGCAGGTAATCGTCGGCGCCCAGCTCCAGCCCGACGACCCGGTCGCTGAGCTCGCCACGGGCGGTGAGCATCAGCACCGGGATGGCAGCGGCGCTGCCCGCCATTTGGCGGATGCGGCGGCAGACCTCGAAACCGTCGATCTCGGGCAGCATCACGTCGAGGATCACCGCGTCGAAGCCGCCGCGCTCCAGCAGCGCCAGGCCGTCGCTGGGCCGGGTCGCCGCCTGCAACTCGAAGTCGAAACGCCGCAGGTAGGCCGCCAGGGGCGGGGCCAGGTGCTCGTCGTCGTCGATCAGCAGCAGGCGGTGCATGGGCGTGATGCTCGCACGGCCGGGCCGATGCCCGGCCTGGCTGCAGGGCCGGGTGCGGCGGCTGACGATGGCAGCACGGGCATGGCCCGATCAGCCCGCGTGACGCCAACCGCGGCCCCGGTCCATGAACTCGCGCAGCTTCTGCTGCTGCGCCGGCTGCAGGCTGTCGTAGAAGTCGGCCATCGCGTTGACCACCGCCGGCGCTTTGTCGCGCACCGCGCCGGTCTTGGCCTCGACCAGGGCCTGGGCGCGGGTGCGGTCGAAGGTGGCGCCCGCCACCAGCGCCTGCAGTTCGGCACGGGGTTGTGCACCGCCGGCCATCAGCGCGCCGCGCTGGGCCTGCAAGGCGTCGGCCAGCAGCACCAGCTTGGCCTTCTGCGCGGGCTCCAGCGACAGCTCGCGCTCGACCCTGGCGATCACGCGTTCGCGCATCTGGCCGATGTCGGCCTCGCTCATGCTGCCCGGGCCGTGACGGTGCGAACAGGCGGCCAGGCCGCCCGCCAGCACGGTGACGGCGGTCAGGGCGATCAGGCTGCGGCGGATCCAGCGATTTTTCCAGAAAGTCATGGGGCACTCCAGCAAGGGGATTGAACAGGCCTCGATGGTGGCGGCCGGCAGCAGCCGAGTCCTGTCGTTGCGGTATCGGCGTGTATCGTTTCTTGTCGACCGGACTGGCTATGCTGCGCGGCTTGAGCCCGCCCACCGACCCCTCCATCGATTCGTCGATCGACAGCGAACCCCAGCTGAGCCTGGTCCATGTTGACGGCAACGTGGTGGTGGCCGACAAGCCTGCCGGCCTGCTGTGCGTGCCCGGCCGCGGGCCCGAGCGCGCCGATTGCCTGGCCGCGCGGGTGCAGGCGCGCTGGCCGGATGCGCTGGTGGTGCACCGGCTCGACATGGCGACCTCGGGACTGGTGGTGTTCGGCCGCGGTGCGGCCGTGCAGCGCGCCTTGTCGATCGCCTTTGCCGACCGCCTGGTGCACAAGCGCTACGAGGCGGTGGTGGCCGGGTTGTTCACCGACGACGCCGGCGATATCAGCCTGCCGCTGGCCGCCGACTGGCCGAACCGGCCGCGCCAGCAAGTCGACCACGCCACCGGCAAGCCCTCGCTGACACGCTGGCAGGTGCTGGTGCGCAACGAAGTGCTGGGCACGACGCGGCTGGCGCTGACACCCGTCACCGGCCGCACGCACCAGCTGCGGGTGCACCTGGCGGCGATCGGCCACGCGATCGTCGGCGATGCGCTGTATGCGCCGCTGTGCTGGGCCACGGCGGCACCGCGGCTGCTGTTGCACGCCTGCGCGCTGGAGCTGCCCGCGCTGGCTGGCGCTTCGACGTGGGCGCCGGCGTTGACGCTGAGCAGCCCGACCCCTTTCTGATCGGGCCGGGTCGGGCGGCGCAGAATCGCCCAGCCACGCCGCCCTCGGCGGGTCGTACCCACCCAGCCTGCACCCGAAACACCCCTGGAGCTTCCCGCATGACCGATTCGTCGCCCTACACACCGCCCAAGGTCTGGACCTGGAACAAGGCCAATGGCGGCCAGTTCGCCAGCATCAACCGCCCGATCGCGGGGGCCACGCACGACCAGGCCCTGCCGGTGGGCCGCCACCCGATGCAGCTCTATTCGCTGGCCACGCCCAATGGCGTGAAGGTGACGGTGATGCTGGAAGAGCTGCTGGCGCTGGGCCATGCCGGCGCCGAATACGACGCCTGGCTGATCAAGATCAGCGAGGGCCAGCAGTTCGGCAGCGGCTTCGTGGCGGTGAACCCCAATTCCAAGATCCCGGCGCTGATGGACCACAGCGGCCCGGCGCCGGTGCGGGTGTTCGAGTCCGGCGCGATCCTGCTGCACCTGGCCGAGAAGTTCGGCGCCTTCCTGCCCACCGACGCGGCGCTGCGGGCCGAGTGCCTCTCGTGGCTGTTCTGGCAGATGGGCAGCGCGCCCTACCTGGGCGGCGGCTTCGGCCACTTCTACGCCTACGCGCCGACCAAGATGGAATACCCGATCGACCGCTTCGCGATGGAGGTCAAACGCCAGCTCGACGTGCTGGATCGTCGCCTGGGCGAGACCGCCTTCCTGGCCGGCGACGACTACAGCATCGCCGACATCGCCGTCTGGCCCTGGTATGGCAGCCTGGCCAAGGGTGTGCTCTACGAGGCGGGTGAATTCCTGCAGGTGCAGGACTACTGCAACCTCCTGCGCTGGGCCGACCAGATCGCCGAACGGCCCGCGGTCCAGCGCGGCCGCATGGTCAACCGCACCTGGGGCGAGCCATCCAGCCAGTTGCACGAACGCCACGAGGCCAGCGACTTCGACACCAAGACCCAGGACAAGGTGGTGACGCCAGGGTGAGCCGGCGGCCGGGCTGCGCTGGCCGCTCAGCCCGGCGCGCGGTAGACCAGCACCTTGAGTGATCGCTCGGCCGACAGGTCGGCAAACGCCGGCGGATTGGCCAGCCGCTGCTCGAAAATCCAATCGGGCGCCAGCGCCTGCATCGCGTCCTGCAGGAAGGTGGGGCCCAGTTCGGGCGCGTTCAGGCACAGCAGCGCGTGACCGCCAGGCACCACCAGATCCGGCAGGCGGCGCAGCAGGCGGGCGTAGTCCTTGGTGGCCACGAAGCTGCCCCGCTGGTAGCTGGGCGGATCGACGATGACCAGGCCATAGGGCCCGGCGCGCGTGACCTTGCCCCAGCTGCTGAACAGGTCGTGCGCCAGGAAGCTGGCGCCGGCCATCAGCCCGTTGAGCTGGTGGTTCTGCTGCCCGATGGCCAGCGCGCCGTGGCTCATGTCGAGGTTGACCACCGGCCCGGCACCGGCTTGGCGCGCCACCACCGAGAACGCACAGGTGTAGGCAAACAGGTTCAGCACCCGTCCACCCGGGCGGGCCGCTGCCCAGGCGCGCACCCAGCGCCGGCCCTCGGCCATGTCGAGAAACAGGCCGTGGTTCTGGCCCTTGAGCAGATGCACCCGGTAGCGGGTGCCGGCTTCGGTGACGACATGCGGGTCGGGCACGCTGCCGGCCATCAGCCGGGTCTCGGTGCGGCCGTCGTGGCGGCATTGGAAAACCCAGCTCAGCGGCGTCCCGGGCGCCAGTTGCTGCCAGCGTTCGGACAAGGCGGCGTGCACCGCGGCCAGCCCATCGTCGGTGGCCGGCTGGAAGCTGGTCAGCAGCCAGACCGGCGGAAAGGCGTCCAGCGACCACTGTTCGCAGCCCGGGTACAGCCCGCCGCGGCCATGGAACACCCGCTGGGCCGCCACCGGCAGGTCGAGCCTGGCGATGGTGTCGAGCAAGGCTTGCATGGTGGGCGGCCTCGGTCCGCGGTGGTCAGGGCTTGACCGGCGGCGCGGGTGTGGCGGGTGTGGCGGGTATGGCGGGTGTGGCGGGTGTGGCGGGTGCGGCGGGTGTGGCGGGAGCTGCAGGAGTTGCAGGAATTGCAGGAATTGCGGGCGTTGCGGGCGGCGCGGCGGCGACCAGCGGCGCGCGCAAACGGAGCGCGAAGTCCATCGGCGCCACGTACTGCAGCACGCCGCGCTGACCCTCGGCCACGGTGGCCACCAGCCCCAGGCCCGGGTACAGCAGCGCCTGGCTGCCGCCGGGCTGGGCCAGCACCTCGGCCGGCGGGCCGAAGCGCTGGCGCACGTCGGCCTCGCTCAGGCGCACCGTGGGCAGGAAGCTCAGGCCCACCAGCCGCGCGCGGCGGGCCTCGTTGTGGTCGGCATGGCGCAGGGTGAAACGGCGCACACCGCCTTCCATCGGCTGCGAGCTGCCGGCCTGGTCGCGCCAGCGCGTCCGCTGGCCAGCGTCGGCCTCAAAGGCCAGTACCAGCCGGCCGGCGACGAATCCGGCGACATAGGGCTCGACCAGCGCCTCCAGCACGCCGACCTCGCCCAGCCGGGCGACCAGCGCCACCTGCAGCCGGTCCTGCAGCAGGGTTTCGGCGTCGGCCAGCGTGTCGCGGCCCGGCACCAGGCCGAACACCTCGGCACGGCCGGCATCGGCGGCCTGCAGCAGCGTCACCTGCCAGGGCAGGCCGCTGGCCGCAGCCGCAGCGCCACCGCCACCGCCACCGCCACCGACGGTGGCCATGCGCCACAACGGCAGCGCAAATGCCACCAGCAGCACGATCAGGCCGGCGGCCAGCGCCAGCACCCAGGGTTTTTTCATCGCTGCATTGTCGCGGTGCGGTCGTTCGCGTCCCTGCCGCAGTGGCCGACACGCCAGCGTTTATGCTCTCGCGCCATGGCCCCTACCCCCGCTCCGGCGCACCCCGAACACCTCTTCATCGTCACCGGCTCGTCGCGCGGCCTGGGCGCCGCGCTGGTGGCGCAATTGCTGCAGCCCGGCCATGCCGTGCTGGGCCTGGCCCGCCGCCAGCACGAGGGCCTGCAGGCGCAGGCCGCGGCCGCCGGCGCGGCGCTGACGCAGTGGTCGGTCGACCTGGCCGAGCCGCTGCAGAGCGCCGAGCGGCTGGCCGACTGGCTGGCCGGCTTCGACCCCGCGCGGTTGCGCAGCGCCACGCTGATCAACAACGCCGGCGTGGTCGGCCTGCCGGCGCCGCTGGGCCAGGTGCCGCTGGCCGAACTGGCCCGGGCCAGCCGCGTCGGCCTGGAGGCCGCGCTGCTGTTGACCGCCAGCTTCCTGGCCGCCACCGGTGACTGGCGCACCACCGACCGCCGCGTGCTCAACATCAGCTCGGGCCTGGGCCGGCGGGCGATGGCCGGCAGCGCGGCCTACTGCGCGGCCAAGGCCGGCATGGACCACTTCAGCCGCGCCGTCGCGCTGGAAGAAGCGGCCCGGCCCGCTGGACAACCCGGCGCGCGCGTGGTCTCGATGGCGCCGGGCGTGATCGACACCGACATGCAGGCCGAGTTGCGCGGCGCCGATGCGACGCAATTCCCCGAGCGGGCGCGTTTCGCCCAGCTGCACGCCCAGGGCCAGTTGATGAGCCCGGCCGACTGTGCACGGCAATTGCTGGCGCGGCTGAACCGCGCCGATTTCGGCCGCGAGGTGATTGCCGATATCCGGGAATAGAACCCCACTGCGCAGCGCCTGCGGCGCTCTCCCTCCAGGGGGCGCCGCCATCGGCCCGGCGAAACCGGCTCCGCGGCGCACCCCGGGTGACCCAGGCGCCAGCGTCATCGTCGGCGCCAAGCCCAGCTTCCAGAACCGAACCGAAACGAACGGCGCCTTGTCGACCGCCCTGCCCGCCACGAACCCGCCTGCCTCGGCCGCCATCGCCGCGCCGGTGCTCAGCCTGTCACGCCTGATCGCCGGCTTCGTGCGCCAGCACTGGCAGGCCTATGGGTCGGCCGGGCTGATGCTGGCCGGTGTCGCGGTGCTGGGCGTGTGGCTGCCGCGCCAGGTGGGCCACATCGTCGACGGCATGGTCTCGGGGGCGCTGCGCGGCCCCGCGCTGTGGCCCGAGATCGGCGCGCTGCTGGCGGCCGGGGCCGGCATCTACGGCCTGCGGGTGGCCTGGCGGCTGCAGCTGTACGCCACCGCCTACCGGATGGGCGTGCAACTGCGCATCCGCCTGTACCAACGCCTGGCGCTGCAAGGCCCGCGCTTCTACCAGACACGGCGCACCGGCGACCTGATGGCGCTGGCCACCAACGACGTCGACGCGGTGGAGATGGCCGCCGGCGAGGCCCTGCTGGCCGGCTTCGACGGCACGCTGACCCTCGTGCTGGTGGTGGCCACGATGACGCTGGGCGTCGACTGGCGGCTGGCGCTGGTGGTGCTGCTGCCGTTTCCGCTGATGGGCCTGGCCTTCTGGTGGATCTCGCGCCACCTGCACGCGGCCGCCCGCGAGGCGCTGGACGCCTTCGGCGCGCTGAACGACCAGGTGCAGGAAACCTTCACCGGCGTGCGCACGCTGCGCGCGATGGGGCTGGAGGCGCAGCACGGTGCGCAGTTCTCGGCGTTGGCCGGCCGCGCTGCGGCACACGGCCTGCGCGCCCAGCGCTGGGAGGCCGCCTACGAGCCGGCGGTGGGGCTGTCGCTGACCACCGCGATGGCGCTGTCGCTGGGCTATGGCGGCTGGCTGGTGTGGCACGGCGAGATGACGCTGGGCCAGCTGACCAGCTTCGGCCTCTACCTGGGCCAGCTGATCTGGCCGATGTTCGCCGCCGGCTGGGTGCTCAGCCTGTTCGAGCGTGGCAGCGCCGCCTGGTTGCGGCTTGCGCCGGTGCTGGAACAGCCGCTGACGGTGGACGACCACGGCACCATCGCCGCCGTGCAGCCCGGCACGCTGCAGGCCGAGGGCCTGCGCTTTGCCTACCCCGGAAGCCCGCAGCCGGCGCTGAGCGGCGTGGGCTTCACGCTGCCGGCCGGCCAGACGCTGGGCCTGGTGGGTCCCACCGGTGCGGGCAAAAGCACCCTGGTCAAGCTGCTGCTGCGGCAATGGGCGCCGCAGCAGGGACGCATCAGCTGGGGCGGTTCAGCAGAACAACCGCACGATCCGCCACATGACCTGGCCGACTACACGCTGGCCGCGCTGCGGGCCGGCATCGCCTGGGTGCCGCAAGAGCCGTTCCTGTTCTCGGCCACAGTGGCCGAGAACATCGCGCTGGCCCGACCCGACGCCACCCGTGCGCAGATCGAGGCCGCCGCGGCCGATGCCGCGGTGCACGACGACATCGCGCGCCTGCCGCAGGGCTACGACACGCCGGTGGGCGAACGTGGCATCACGCTGTCGGGCGGCCAGCGCCAGCGGGTGGCGATCGCCCGCGCCTTGCTGGCCGACGCCCCCTTGCTGCTGCTCGACGACGCCTTGTCTGCGGTGGACACCGGCACCGCCGCCCGCATCCTGGCCAGCCTGCGCCGGCATGGCCAGGGCCGCACGGTGATCCTGGTCAGCCACCGGCTGGCCACGGTGATGGACGCCGACCAGATCGTGGTGCTGCGGCACGGCCGCATCACCGAGCACGGCCGCCACGACGAGCTGGCCGCGCTGACGCATGCCGACGGCCACCTGGGTTGGTATGCGGCGCAGTGGCGGGTTCAACAAATCGAGGTCTCGTTGCTGGACGGCAATGGCGGTGTGGACGGCGAGGACGACGGCGATGCCGATGCCGATGGCCGTCGTGACGAGGCCGCCGCGCGATGACCCCCGAAAAGGCCACCCCCGACGCGCAAGACCGCCGCCAGGCCGTCGCGCTGCTGGTGCACAGCGCCCGGCCCGACACCCCGGTGCTGCGCGGCGCGGTGCTCTGGCTGGTGCTGGCCGCCGCGCTGGAGGCGCTGGGCCCGCTGCTGGGCAAGACCTTCATCGACCGCCACCTGCTGCCGCGCGACGGCAACCTGGTCGCCATCGCCGGGCTGCTGGGCGGCGCGCTGGTGGCCGGCTGGATCGCCAACGCGCTGCGCTACTGGCAACTGGTGCGGCTGGCCGGCGTGGCGATGCGCTCGGTGCAGCGGCTGCGCGAGCAGGTCTACGGTCATGTGCTGCGGCTGCCGATGGCGTTCTTCGACCGCGCCATCACCGGCGCCCTGGTCAGCCGCGTCACCAACGACACCGAGGCGGTCAAGGCGCTGTACGTGCAGCTGCTGTTCGTGATGCTCGACAGCGTGATCATGCTGAGCACGATGATGCTGACGATGGCGCTGCTGAACTGGCGGCTGATGGCCATCGTGGCGCTGCTGGTGCCGGCGGTGGTCGGCATCGTCTGGCTGTACCAGCGGCTGTCGGCGCCGGCGGTCGCCCGCAGCCGCGCGCTGCGCAGCGACTTGAACGCCCAGGCCGCTGAATCGATCGCCGGCATGGCGGTGATCCAGGCCAGCGGCGCGGGTGATCGCTTCGCCCAGCGCTTCGCCGACACCAACTGGGCGCACTACGGCTCGCGCCGGCAAGAGCTGCGCGCCAACGCCTGGCTGCTGCGCCCGGCGCTCGACTTCCTCAACGTGGCGATGCTGGCCGCGGTGATCGCCGTCTACGGGCTGAAGGACGCCGCCGCGATCGGCGCGGCAGCGGGCGCGGGCCTCAGCGCGCTGGAGGTGGGTGTGCTCTACGCCTTCGTCGGCTACATCGGCCGGGTGGTGGAGCCGTTGATCCAGATCACCATGCAGTTCTCGCAGTTGCAGCAGTCGGTGGTGGCGGCGGCGCGGGTCAACACGCTGCTGAAAGAGCCGTTGGCGGCGACGGCCACCGGCGCCGGCAGCGTCGGCGAGGGCCGGCTGGCGGTGCACGACCTGCACTTTGCCTACCAGGCCGGCCACCCGGTGCTGCATGGCTTGAACCTCGACGTGGCGCCCGGTGCCTTCGTCGGCATCGTCGGCCACACCGGCAGCGGCAAGAGCACGCTGCTGTCGCTGCTGCTGCGCTTCTACCCGGCGCCGGCCGGCACGCTGCGGCTCGATGGCCAGCCGATCGAAGCCATCGCCGACGCCGACTTCCGCCGCCAGGTCGGCCTGGTGCCGCAAGACCCGTTCTTGATGGCGGCCACCGCCCGCGAGAACATCGCGATGGGCCGCCCACTCAGCGATGCCGAGGTGGAGGCCGCCGCCCGCGCCGCCCATGCCCACGGTTTCATCAGCCGGCTGGAGCAGGGCTATGACACGCCGCTGGGCGAAGGCGGCGCGCGGCTGTCGGTGGGCGAAAAGCAGCTGATCGCGATGGCCCGCGCACTGGCCGGCCGCCCGCGCATCCTGCTGCTGGACGAGGCCACCGCCCACATCGACAGCGAGACCGAGGGCGCGGTGCAGCAGGCGCTGACCGCGCTGCGCGGGCAGGTCACCGTGCTGGCCATCGCCCACCGCCTGTCGACCATCCGCGAGGCCGACGACATCGTCGTGCTCAACCATGGCCGCATCGCCGAACATGGCACGCACGCCGCGCTGATGGCGATCGACGGCGGCATCTACCAGCGGCTGGTGCAGTTGCAGCAGCTGGCCGACGAGGACGAGGTCGAGGACGAGATGGATCGCGAGGCCGCGCCCGATCGCCCCCGCGGCGCCACCACCGATGGCCGGCACTGAGCCGGGACCGCTCGACAGCCAGCCCGAAGCGAACCCGCCCGGCAGCCGTCCCCAGCCGCGCCTGCTCGGCCCGGGGGCCTGGTCGGGCTGGCGCAGTTTCTGCCGGCCTTGCTGCTGGCCTTGCCGGCAGGCCACACCGTCGACCGCCACGCCCGGCGCCGGGTTCTGGCGCTGGTGATGGCCGTGCAGGTGGCGCTGGCCACCGCGCTGGCCATCGGCTCGGGTGCGGGCTGGCTGGGGCGCGGCGGGCTGCTGGCCATGTCGGTGGCGCTGGAAGCGTGGGCGCCCTGCGGGCTTTCCAGATGCCGGCCTCGCAGGCCCTGCTGCCGCAGCTGGTGCCGTTCGACCGCCTGCCGCAGGCGCTGGCGCTGTCGGCCACCGCGTTGCAGGGGGCCATCATCGGCAGGCCGGCGCTGGGCGGCGCGCTGTATGCGCTGGCACCGGCGCTGCTGGCGGCGATGGTCGACCCGGGCGCCGCGAGCGGTGCGGTCGGAACCACCGGCACGGTCAGCACGATGGGTGTCAGCGACGTGGCCGGCGCGGCCGCCGCGGGTGCCGCGCTGGTCCACGCCGTGTCGACGCTGGGCTTCGCACTGTCGATGGCGGCCGTGCTGCGGTTGCGGCCGCGCCCGGTTCCCGGCCTGCGCGAGCCGATGTCGGTGGCCTCGCTGGCCGTCGGGCTGCGCTTCAGCGGCCAGCGGCCGGTGGTGCTGGGCGCCGTGGCGCTGGACTTGTTTGCGGCGCTGCCGGGCCGCGCCACCGCTGCTGCCGATCTTTGCCCGCGACATCTTGCTCACCGGGCCTTGGGGCCTGGGCCTGCTGCGCGCCGCGCCGGCAGCGGGCGCGCTGCCGATGTCGCTGGCACCGGGCCCGCTGCCGATGGCGCTGGCACTGGCGAGGTGGCCGGTGCAGCGGCGCAGCGGCGCAGCTGCGCCTGGCTGCTGGGCGCGTTGGCGGTGTTCGGCGTCACGATGGTGGCCTTCGGCCTGTCACGAAACCTCGCGCTGTCGATCGCCATACTGGCGTGCTCGGGTGCGGCCGACATGGTCAGCGTGGTCGTCCGCCAGTCCCTGGTGCAACTGGCCACGCCCGACGCGATGCGCGGCCGTGTCAGCGCGGTCAACGGCGTGTTCATCGGCGCCAGCAACCCGCTGGGAGAATTCGAATATGGCGCCACGGCGGCCCTGTTCGGGCCTGTAGCATCAGTGGTTGCAGGCGGAATCGGTACGGTGGTGGTGGCGCTGGTGGTGGTGGTGGTGGCGGCGTGGGTGCGGTGGTTTCCCGCTCTGGCCCGGCATGACCGGCTGGTGCGCGGCGGTGACGACAGGGAGTGAGGGTTTGACCCAGGGTTTGAGCGAGGCCGATCTGCGGGCATTGGCCACCTTGCTGGAAGGTTTCGGCGTCTCGCTGGGCATCGCCGGCGACGACCGGCGGGTGCAGCCGCTGGCCACCGGCTTGGCCCCCAACGGCGGTGCGCCGCGCCTGGCCTCGATGGTCGTGGCCGATGGCCGGCGGCTGGTGGTCTCGGGCCGCGAGCATCGGGTGTCGGCCGGCGTCCCGGCTGCGCCGACCGCCACCGCCGCCGCCGCCGTGCCGCCGCGGGCCGCGGCACCGTCGCCCTTCGTCGCCGAGCGCCGCGCCGGTGCCGACACCGCCGACATGCGCTTCCGGTTGCTGGCCGAGCATTCGATCGACCTGATCGTCGCGGTCGATGCCGACCTGGCGATCCGCTACGCCTCACCGGCCACCGCGACTCTGCTGGGCTGCGCACCCAACGACCTGCACGGCCACACACTGGCCGAACTGCTGGCGCCCGAGGACCGCGCCGCCTTCATCACCCGCCACTTCACCAAGACCGCCCAGCGCGGCGTCGTGCCCGACCTGTTCCGGGCGCTGCGGCGTGACGGCCGCACGCTGTGGGTCGAGGCCCGGGTGGCCTCGTTGCCGCCGGGCAACGGCTTGGGCGACTACCTGGTGACCTTCCGCGATGCCGACCAGCGCCGCCGCGCCGAGGAAACCCTCAGCCGCATGAACGCCGAGTTGTCCACGCTGGCCTCGACCGATGCGCTGACCGGCCTGCCCAACCGGCGCCAGTTCGACGCCACCCTGCACAAGGAGTGGTACCGCGCGCTGCGCGATGCCACACCGCTGGGCCTGCTGATGATCGACGTCGACCGCTTCAAGCCGCTGAACGACCGCTTCGGCCACCCGGTGGGCGACCGCTTCCTGGCCTGCGTCGGCCAGGTGATCCGCGACAACGTGCGCCGCGCCAGCGACATGGCCGCGCGCTACGGCGGCGAGGAATTTGCCGTCGTGCTGCCCGGCACCGGCGCGGCCGGCGCCCTGGAGATCGCCGAGGTCATCCGCCGCGCGGTGGCCGCTGCCGACACCCGCGGCATTGTCGAGGGTGGCTACCCGCTGTCGGTCAGCATCGGCGTGGCCGCCACCGTGGCGCTGGCCGGCGGCGGCTCGGCGTCGCTGGTGCACAGTGCCGATTCGGCGCTCTACCAGGCCAAGCGCAACGGCCGCAACCGGGTCGAGATCCTGCAATAAGCGGTTGATGCGCCGGCGCCCGACGCACCAGACCGCGGCACCGCCCCACCCCCTGCCGCCCTCGGCCCGCCACCCCCCCCTGCACACGCCCTGCCGCACCGGCGACAGGCCAGCCACGGCCCCGCGTGGCAGCATCACCGCTTTTGAGACCCGCGCCGCCAGCCGGCGCGCCACCATGACCGCTTCCGCCTCCAACGACCTGGTGATCACCGAGATCCACCCCTCCGGCTACGCCGTGCTGACGCTCAACCGCCCGCAGGCGATGAACGCGCTGAGCAAGGCCCTGATGACCGCCGTCGCCGACGCGGTGGACGCCGCCGCTGCCGACCCCGGCGTGCGGGTGCTGATCCTCACCGGTGCCGGCCGCGCCTTCACCGCCGGGCTCGACCTCAAGGAGATCGGCGCCGGCCAGGGCAGCCTGGGCGGCCCCGAAGCCCAACCGGCCCGCACCGCAACCGGCCAACCCATGGGCGACCCGGTGGCCGCCATCGGCCGCTGCGCCAAGCCGGTGATCGGCGCCATCAACGGCGCGGCGGTGACCGGCGGCTTCGAGCTGGCGCTGGCCTGCGACGTGCTGCTGGCATCCAGCAACGCCCGCTTCGCCGACACCCATGCCCGCATCGGCGTCGCGCCAGGCTGGGGCCTGTCGCAAAAGCTCAGCCGCGCGATCGGGCCGTACCGGGCGCGCGAGGTCTCGTTCACCGGCAACTGGGTCAGCGCCGAGCAGGCCGCCGCATGGGGCTTCGTCAACCGCGTCGTGGCGCCCGACGAGTTGCTGCCCGCCGCTCGCGCGCTGGCGCTGGACATGCTGGGCACGCTGCCCGAGATGCTGGTGCGCTACAAGGCGATCGTCAACGACGGCTTCGCGCTGGCCTTCGGCGACGCCATGGCGCTGGAGAAGTCCCGCGCCCGGGCCTTCAACAGCCAGGTCAGCGCCGGCGACGTGGAGCAGCGGCGCGAAACGGTACGCCAGCGCAACCGCGACCAGGCATGACCGGCCGGCGCACCACCGAACGCTCCAACGGCCGTGCCCAGGCGCTGATCGACGGGCTGGCGCTGTCGCCACATCCCGAGGGCGGTTGGTACCGCGAAATCTTCCGCGGCGCGGGCCAGGTGAGGCCGGTCAATGCGGTCGAAGACTCGATCGACGTCACGCGTCCCGTCCGCCACACGCTGACCAGCATCGACTTCCTGCTGCTGACCGGCCAATGTTCGGCCTGGCACCGTGTGGCGGCCGACGAGGCCTGGCACCTGCTGGAAGGCGGGCCGTTGCGGCTGTGGCTGGTAGCGCCCGACCTCGGCGAGGTGGTGCATGTCGACCTGGCGCCGGTCGATGGGCTGGGCCGGCGGCCCCGCCATGTGGTGCCGGCGATGTGGTGGCAGGCGGCCGAGCCCCTGATCGCCGCCACGCAACTGGCAGCCACTGGTGCCGAAGGAGCCGACGAGTCCGGCTTCGCCTACGTCGGCGCCACTGTGGGCCCGGGCTTCGACTTTGCCGATTTCACCTTCGGACGTGACGACCCGGCGTTGCAGCGGGCGCTGCAGGCCTTGCGGCCCGACGCGCTGCGGCTGCTGTAGCGCCAAGCCGCCGATGGAAGACGGTGCCATGGCGGTCTCACCGCCGCCCCATGACCGGCGGTAAGACGTCCACATCCGCACCATGGCGCGCGACTGTGCCGCAGCGCAGCAACTCATGCAGTTGATGGGCGTGGGCGAGACCACCGCGACGGCGATCGTGGCGATGGTCGGCAACGCAGCCCATTCACCTGCGGGCGCCAGTTTGCGGCGTGGATCAGGCTGCCCAAGTTCGACAGTTGCCGAGCGTAAGTTGTTGATTTATCTAGGACGGCAAGTGAATCCGCAGACTACACGCCGGCCGTCGGCGAATCTCCCGCTGGCGCGCACATCTCGGCCGGCGTCGGCATCGGCAGCGCCACCGCGGCGAACAAATCCTTCTGCGGCGCACCCAGCTCGGTGAGCCCGCGCAGCACATGACCGTTTGGCGTCTGCGCGGTCTGATGGTGGATGCGCCGCAGTCGCGCCAGCAGCGTCGCAGGCGACTCCTCGCGCTGGCTGGCCTTCAAGCGCATGCGCAGCACCCGGTGCACCCGAGTTCGACACCAACCACTGTTTTCGCAAGAATTTTCGGTGACGTACTCAATGAAATCAAGGACTTGGCGCTAGCGACAGAAGATCACGTAGTGGCAATCCTATGGATCATAGGTGCTGGCAAGTATTCGGCGATC
>JBBQVF010000032.1:0-36710 GCA_038211805.1 Burkholderiales bacterium
CCGCTCTATCCGGACGAGCGGCTGAAGATGGAGCTGCCCGACCCCACGGTGAAGGACCGCACGGGCCGCATCGTCGACATCGTGGCGCCCATCGGCAAGGGCCAGCGCTGCCTGATCACCGCCCCGCCGCGGGTGGGCAAGACGGTGATGCTGCAGAACATCGCCAAGTCGATCGAGACCAACCACCCCGAGTGCTACCTGATCGTGCTGCTGGTCGACGAGCGGCCCGAAGAAGTGACCGAGATGATCCGCACCGTGCGCGGCGAGGTCATCAGCTCCACCTTTGACGAGCCCGCCGCACGCCACGTGCAGGTGGCCGAAATGGTGATCGAGCGCGCCAAGCGTCTGGTCGAGATGAAAAAGGACGTGGTGATCCTGCTCGACTCGATCACCCGGCTGGCGCGGGCCTACAACAATGTGCTGCCGTCCAGCGGCAAGGTGCTGACCGGTGGCGTCGACGCCAATGCACTGCAGCGGCCTAAACGTTTCTTCGGTGCCGCGCGCAACGTCGAAGAAGGCGGCTCGCTGACGATCATCGGCACCGCGCTGATCGACACCGGCTCGCGCATGGACGAGGTCATCTACGAAGAGTTCAAGGGCACCGGCAACTGCGAGATCCACCTCGACCGCAGGATGGCCGAAAAGCGTGTCTACCCGTCGATCCTGATCAACAAGACCGGCACCCGGCGCGAAGAACTGCTGCTCAAGCCCGAGATCCTGCAAAAGACCTGGATCCTGCGCAAGCTGCTCTACAACATGGACGAGATCGAGGCGATGGAGTTCGTGCTCGACAAGATGAAGTCGACCAAGAACAACCTCGACTTCTTCGACATGATGCGGCGCGGCGGCTGAGGCCCCGGCGCACCACCCGCCACACCTCCCGCCACACCTTATAATCTGCGGTTTTCCGCTTGCGGAAAGTGCGCGGCGCGGTGCCACGTGGCTTCCGACAACTCAGCGAACAAAGGTTTCCCATGAAAGACGGCATTCACCCCAACTACCGCGAAGTGTGCTTCGTGGACTTGTCCAACGGCTTCAAGTTCGTGACCCGCTCGACGGTGAACTCGAAAGAGAAGATCACGATGGACGACGGCCGCGAAATGCCGCTGATCAAGCTGGAAACCACGAGTGAAACCCACCCGTTCTACACCGGCACGCAGAAGAGCATCGACAGCCTGGGTGGCCGGGTCGAGAAGTTCCGCAACAAGTTCGCGAGCCTCGGGCTCAACAAGAAGTCGGCCTGACAGCCACTTCCCGTCGCGCCGGCCGCAGGTCGCGCGTGACCATCCAAAGGCAGCCCAGGCTGCCTTTTTTTTCGTCCCCCAGCGCCCGGTCGCACAGCGCGTCGGGACCCGACCCAGGGCGGCGACGGTGGTGAAGGCGCCGCCGAGGCCCCCACTATGATCAACCGGTGAGCTCGACGCCCAACCCCGCCCTGGTGACCCAGGACGCCGCCCGCCGCCTGCCACGGCTGGCGCTGCTGCTGTTCTGTGCCGCCTACGTGCTGCCGGGGCTGTTCGGCCGCGATCCCTGGCGCGGCGCCGACCTCAACGCCTTCGGCCAGATGCTGGCCATCGCCGAGGGCCGCACGCCCTGGCTGCTGCCGGCCCTGGGCGGCGTGATCACCGACGCCGCCCTGTTGCCGCACTGGATCGGCGCGCTGGCGATCCTGATCGGCCAGCCGCTGGGCATCGATCCGGCGCTGGCCGCGCGGCTGCCGTTCGCGCTGCTGCTGGTGTTGACGCTCACCGCCGTCTGGTACGCCGCCTTCCACCTGGCCCGCAGCGACGCTGCCCAGCCCTTGCCACTGGCCTTCGGCGGCGAGGCCTCGCCGATCGACTACGCACGGGCGATTGCCGACGGTGCGCTGCTGGCGCTGATCGCCACGCTGGGCCTGCTGCAACTGGGCCACGAAACCACGCCCGAACTGGCCCAGCTGGCCGCCGTGGCCTGCCTGCAGTGGGCGATGGCCGCCGCCGCGCATCGCGGCTGGCAGGCCCGTGCCGGCGTGCTGCTGGCCTTGCCGGTGCTGGCCGCCTGCGGTGCGCCGACGATGGCGATGGTGCTGGGCGCGGGCGGCTTGGTGATCTGCCTGCGCAGCCAGGATGCCGGTCTGAAGGCACTGGCACCCTGGTTGCTGGGCGCCCTGGGCCTGGCCGCGCTGCTGGCCTGGCCGACGCACAGCTGGGCCTGGCGGCTGGCACCGCGCATGGATGCCGCGGGCATGGCCCGGTTGCTGCTCTGGTTCTTGTGGCCGGCCTGGGTGCTGGCGGTCTGGACGCTGTGGCAATGGCGCCGCCAGTTGATGCGCCGCCACATCGCGATCCCGCTGCTGGGTTGGGCCGTGTCGTTGGGCGCCTGCCTGGCGATGGGCGGCTCCGACCGCGCGCTGATGCTGGGCGTGCCCGCCATCGCGGTGTTGGCGGCGTTTGCGCTGCCCACGCTGCACCGCGGCAGCACGGCAGCGATCGACTGGTTCTCGGTCTTCTTCTTCACCGTGTTCGCCACCGCGATCTGGATCTTCTACGCCGCCATGCAGACCGGTGCGCCGGCCTGGGCACTGCGCAACATGCTGAAGCTGGCGCCTGGCTTCCAGAGCCAGTTGTCGCTGCCCGCGCTGGTGCTGGCGCTATTGGGCACTGCCGCCTGGCTGTGGCTGGTGCGCTGGCGCACCGGCCGCCAGCGTGAGGTGATCTGGAAGAGCCTGGTGCTGCCCGCCGGCGGCGTCGCGCTGTGCTGGCTACTTTTGATGACCTTGGGCCTGCCGCTGCTGGATTACGCGCGCAGCAACCGCCCGCTGGTCGAGCGCTTGGTGCGCCAGGTACCGGCCGGGGCCTGCATCGCCGCGCCCGGCGCACCGCCCTCGCTGGTGGCGGCGCTCGAATTTCACGGTCCGCGCCGGGTAGACGCCTCGGCCACGGCAGCCCAGGGCCGATGTCCGGTGTTGATGCTGGTGGTGGCGCAGAGAGGTTCGAAGGTGGCCATCAGCGCTGCGGTGGCCGCCCAGACCAGCCGCGGCTGGCAGGAAGTGACCCGTGAGCGCCGGCCCACCGATCGCAGCGAGGTGGTGGTGGTCTACCGCCGCGCGCGCGCCAACAGCGGCGGCGCGGACGCGGCGGTCAACCCGGGCGGTTTGCGACCCTAGCCTCCAGGCCCGGCCCGCACCGTCAGGCCGCCGATACCGGCACCGATGCCGGTTGACCGAGCACGGCGGGCGCACGCCCGGTGCGGACTCGGCCGGCCGGCAGCTGCAGGCTGAACCGCGAGCCTTTGCCGGGTTCGCTGTCGATCTCCAGCGAGCCGCCGTGGCGTTGCATCACGTGCTTGACGATCGACAACCCCAGCCCGGTGCCACCGGTTTCGCGTGAGCGGCTGCCGTCGACCCGATAAAAGCGTTCGGTCAGCCGCGGCAGGTGTTCACGCGCGATGCCGATGCCGCTGTCGCGCACCTCCAGCTCGCCGCGGCCGTCGGTGTGCGGCAGCCAGGAGATGGCGATGCGCCCGCCCGCGGGGGTGTAGCGCACCGCGTTGTTGACCAGGTTGGCCACCGCGCTGTGCAGCTCGGCCTCCAGGCCGGCCAGCTCGACACCGTCGGCCGGCAGATCGGCCAACACCAGGACATGGCGGCCAGCCGACAAGCTGCGGGCGTCGGCGACCACCCGCTGCAGCAGCGGTCCCAGCGCCAACCAACGGTCGGCCGGCGGACGCGGCCCGCCTTCCAGCTGCGCCAGCGTCAGCAGATCGCTCACCAGCACCTGCATGCGGTCGGTCTGCTGCTGCATCAGCTTGAGAACGCGCGCGCGCTCGACCTCGGTCAGCGGCAGGCTGGCCATGGTCTCGACAAAGCCGGCCAGCACCGTCAGCGGCGTGCGGATCTCGTGCGAGACATTGGCGACGAAGTCACGCCGCATCGCCTCGGCGCGCAGGCGCTCGGTGACATCCTGGGTGATCAGCAGCTTCTGGCCGTCGCCGTAGCCGCGCACGACCACCTGCAAGTGACCCTGCCCGCCCGGCGCCGTGATGTGAATCGGCTCGTTGGACACGCCGTCCTGCAGGTAGGCCACGAAGGCCGGCATCCGCACCAGGTTGGTGATCGGTTGCTGCAGGTCACGCAGGGCGTTCAACCCCAGGTGGTCGGCCGCGACCGCACTGCACCAGACGATCTGGTCGCCGGCGTCGAGCAGCAACACGCCGTTGGGCGACGCTTCGATCGCCGACAGGAACTCGCCGAGGCGCCGCTGCTCGGCGACCAAGGCCGTGTCGCGCGTGCGCAGCGCCCGCTCGATCCGGTAGGCCAGCTCGCCCCACAAGCCGGGCTCTTGCGGCGCATCGACTTGCTGAGAGCCCCAAAGCCAACGCAGCAGGCGCGCCGCGTGCAGCACATCCAGCAGCACGACGCTGCCCACCCCGGCCACCGCGCCCAGCAGCGCGCCGATCGCGATGCCCCGGTCGCCCAGCCGCAGCAAGGCCGCCACCAGGAAACCCGCCGCCCCGCCCAACGACAACGCCAGCAGCGAAGCCAGCAGACGCGGCAGCAACCAGCTCATGCCGAACGACACCGCGGCGGTCGGCGCTCAGGCCTGCAGCACGGGCGCATGCTGGGTCAGGCGGTAGCCGGCGCCGCGCACGGTCTCGATCATCCCGGCCGCGCGGCCCGGCGTCAGCGCCTCGCGCAGGCGCTTGACATGGACGTCGACCGTGCGCTCCTCGATGAAGACATGGTCGCCCCACACCCGGTCGAGCAACTGCGCCCGGCTGTGCACCCGCTCGGGGTGGGTCATCAAAAAGTGCAACAGGCGAAACTCGGTCGGTCCCATCTTCAGGTCGACCTCGCCGCTGTCCAGGCGCCGGCTGATGCGCCGGGTCGACGGGTCGATGCGCAGGCCCGCCACCTCGACCACGTCTTCCAGGGCCTCGGGCGCCTTGCGGCGCAGCACGGCGCGGATGCGGGCCATCAGCTCGTTGGTGGAGAACGGCTTGCTCAGGTAATCGTCAGCGCCGGCATCCAGCCCGGCCACCTTGTCGGCCTCTTCGCCGCGCGCGGTCAGCATGATGATGGGCAGCTCTCGGGTGCGCTCGGCAGCCCGCCACTGGCGCGCCAGCGCCAGGCCCGACTGACCGGGCAGCATCCAATCCAGCACCACCAGATCCGGCAGCACGGCATCGATCTCGCGCTGGGCCTGTTCGGCGGTGGCGGCGATGGTCACCTCGTGCCCGGCGTGGCGCAGGTTGATCGAGATCAGTTCGGCGATCGCCGATTCGTCTTCGACCACGATGATTCGGCTCATGGGGTTGCTCTCTTCAGGCTGTCAACGAACCAGGTCCTGGACCGTGTCGACCGGGTTGTGGCGCACGTCGGTGCCCTTGACGATGTAGATGATCTGCTCGGCCAGGTTCTTGGCGTGATCACCCACCCGCTCGATCGCCTTGGCGACGAACACCAGGTCGATCGACGACGAGATGGTGCGCGGGTCCTCCATCATGTAGGTGATCAGCTTGCGCATCAGGCCGTCGAACTCCTGGTCGATCTGGTCGTCGTGGCGCAGCACGTCGACCGCCGCTTCGACGTCCAGCCGGGCGAAGGCATCCAGCGCCTTGCGCAACTGCTTGGTGGCCAGCTCGGCCTCGAACGACAAGTCGGCGACCGGCAGCCGCAGCCGGCTGGACATGCCCGCGCTCAGCAAGCGCAACACCGTGCGGGCGATGCGCGCAGCCTCATCGCCAATCCGCTCGAGGTTGGCGATGGTCTTGGAGACCGCGATCAGCAGCCGCAAGTCGCGCGCGGTTGGCTGGCGGCGGGCGATGATCGTCGACAGGTCGCTGTCGATCTCCATCTCCATCGCGTTGACGCGCTCCTCGATTTTGAGCACGGTGTTGGCCACGTCGGCGTTGAAGGTGGACAGCGCGAAGACCGCCTGCGCCACCTGCGATTCGACCATGCCGCCCATCTCGAGCACACGGGTGGAGATGCCTGACAACTCGGCATCAAACTGGGTGGAGAGGTGCTTGTCACTCATGTCGTATTCCTGTGGGTCAACCGAAACGGCCGGTGATGTAGTCCTCGGTGTCCTTGCGCTTGGGCCGCGTGAAGACTTCATTGGTCGCGCCGAACTCGATCAAGTCGCCCAGGTACATGTACGCGGTGTAATCGCTGCAACGCGCCGCCTGCTGCATGTTGTGGGTGACGATCAGCACGGTGTAGTCGGCTTTCAGCTCGTGGATCAACTCCTCGATCTTGCCGGTGGAGATCGGGTCGAGCGCCGAGCAGGGCTCGTCGAGCAGCAGCACCTCGGGCTTGATCGCGATGCCGCGCGCGATGCACAGCCGCTGCTGCTGGCCGCCCGACAGCCCCGAGCCGCTCTGGTCGAGCTTGTCCTTGACCTCGTTCCACAGCGCGGCCTTTTTCAGCGCCCATTCCACCCGCTCGTCCATCTCTGGCCGCGACAGGGTCTCGAACAGCTTCACGCCGAAGGCGATGTTGTCGTAGATCGACATCGGGAACGGCGTCGGCTTCTGGAACACCATGCCGATCTTGGCGCGGATCAGGCTGACGTCGAGCTTCTTGTTCAGGATGTTCTGGCCGTCGAGCAGGATCTCGCCTTCGGCGCGCTGCTCGGGATAAAGCTCGAACATGCGGTTGAAGGTGCGCAGCAGCGTGCTCTTGCCGCAGCCCGACGGGCCGATGAAGGCGGTGACCTTGTGCTCGGGCAGCTCGAGGTTGATCTTCTTCAGCGCGTGGAAGCCACCGTAGTAGAAGTTGAGATCACGCACCGAGATCTTGGCCTTCTCGGTGATGGGTGACGAGTCGTTAGCGCTCACGCGGGTGTCCATGGAAAGTCCTCGAATTCGATGCGGGCTCAGAGGTCGAGAGGAATTTGAGCGTGCCCGAGCGACGCCCCCAGACGCGCCTGATCCAGACGCAAAACACAGCCACAGCCCGGTCTATGACGAGCGTTTGCAGAGACTAGCGGGTGCATTTGGGGGTGGTGAGCGGGCATGATCGAAAAACTTTCAGCCTCTCAGTATTTGTTGCGGAACAGCACGCGCGCGATGATGTTCAGCGCCAGCACGCTCAGCGTGATCAGGAACACGCCCGCCCAGGCCAGCTTCTGCCAGTTCTCATAGGGGCTCATCGCGAACTTGAAGATCGTCACCGGCAAGCTGGCCATCGGCTCGCGCAGGTCACTGGTCCAGAACTGGTTGCTCAGCGCGGTGAACAGCAGCGGTGCGGTCTCGCCCGAGATGCGGGCCACTGCCAGCAACACGCCGGTGATGACACCCGCGCGTGCGGCCTTCAGCGTCACCGCCGAGATGACCTTCCACTTCGGCGTGCCCAGCGCATAGGCCGCTTCGCGCAGCGCGTTGGGAATCAGGCTGAGCATGTTCTGGGTGGTGTTGATGACCACCGGCAGCACGATCAGCGCCAGCGCCAACACGCCCGCAATGCCTGAGAAGCTCTTGACCCGGGCCACCACCGCCGCGTAGATGAACAGTCCGATCACGATCGACGGCGCCGACAGCAGGATGTCGTTGATGAAGCGGGTGGTGTGGCCCAGCCAGGTTTTCTGGCCATATTCAGCCAGGTAGATGCCGCACATCACGCCCACCGGCGTGCCCAGCAGCGTGGCCAGCCCGGCCATCATCAGCGAACCGAAGATCGCATTGGCAAGACCACCGGTGTCGGCCTGCGGCGGCGGTGTCATCTCGGTGAACACCGCCAGGTTGAGCCCGCCCAAGCCCAGGCGGACGGTCTCGAACAGGATCCAGAACAGCCAGAACAAACCGAAGGCCATCGCACCCAGTGACAGCACCAGCGCCACCAGGTTGACCCGTTTGCGCCGCTGGTGCATGGCGACCCGCCCGACCTGCTGGGCGGCGGTGAAAGCTTGAGAAGAGGTGCTCATCTGGAAACCTCCGTGCTGCGCACTGCGGTGTATTCGCCCTTCGGGCGGCCGGGCGGGCTCATGTACGGGTCCCTTCGCCCTTGCGCAGTTGCGCCAGCAACAGCTTGGACAGCGACAGCACCACGAAGGTGATGAAGAACAGCACCAGGCCCAGGTAGTAGAGCGAGGCCTGGTGCAGGCCTTCGCCGGCCTCGGCGAACTCATTGGCCAGGGCCGAGGTGATGCTGTTGGCCGCCTCGAACAGCGACAACGAATCCAGCTGGTTGAAATTGCCGATCACGAAGGTGACCGCCATGGTCTCGCCCAGCGCCCGGCCCAGCCCCAGCATCACGCCACCCACCACGCCAGCCTTGGTGTAGGGCAGCACGACGCGGGAAACCACCTCCCAGGTGGTGGCGCCCAGCCCGTAGGCCGATTCCTTCAACATCGGCGGCGTGACCTCGAACACATCGCGCATCACCGCAGCGATGTACGGGATGACCATGATCGCCAGGATGATGCCAGCCGACAGCAGGCCGATGCCCACCGGCGCACCCGAAACGAAGGTCTCCAGCACCGGCACGCCCTTGAACGCCTTTTGCAGCGGTTGCTGTATGTAGGTCGACAAGATCGGGCTGAACACCAGCAGGCCCCACATCCCGTAGACGATGGACGGCACCGCGGCCAGCAGTTCGACCGCGATGCCCAGCGGCCGTTTGAGCCAGCCCGGCGACATCTCGGTGAGGAACAGCGCGATGCCGAAGCTCACCGGCACGGCGATCACCAGCGCGATGAGCGACGTCATCACCGTGCCGTAGATCATCACCAGGCCGCCGAATTTCTCCTGCACCGGGTCCCACTCGGCCGTCCACAGGAACGACAGGCCGAACTGCTGGATCGCCGGCCCCGCGTTGATGAACAGCGACACGATGATGCCCGCCAGCAACGCCAGCGTCAGCCAGGCCGCGCCGTGCGCCAGAAACGAGAACAGCGCGTCGGCCCAGGGCGCGACTCGGCGGCGATCAGGCGCGGGCGGCGTGGGTGTCACGCGGTCTCCGCTGGGGTAGGGGTTTGCTGGCAGTGTCGCGGCCACGGAGTCTCCAGAGTCTGGATGATGAACAGCGGACGCAGACCTCGGGGCTGCGCCCGCCCACCGTCACTTGAACGCGATCGCCTTGCCCGCTGCGTCCTTGATGTTGGCGGTCCAGTGCTGACGCACCAGCGCCTTCACGCTGTCGGACAGCGGCACGTAGTCCAGATCGTCGGCAGACTGGTCACCGTTGCCGTAGGCCCACTCGAAGAATTTCAGCGCGTTGCTGGCATTCACCGGCTTGTCCTGCGTCTTGTACATCAGGATATAGGTCGGGTTGGTGAGCGGCCAGGCATCCTTGCCCGCTTGCTCGGTGGTGACCTGGAAAAACGTCTTCTTCCAGTCGGCACCGTCGGCGGCGGCCTTGAAATTGGTGTCTCTGGGCGGCACGAAGAAGCCGTCCTTGTTCTTGAGCAAGGTGTAGGTCATCTTGTTCTGCTTGACGTAGGCGTACTCGACATAGCCGATCGAGTTGGGCAGACGCTGCACAAAGGCGGCCACACCCTCGTTGCCCTTGCCGCCGGCGCCGATCGGCCAGTTGACTGCCGTGCCCTCACCGACCTTGGCTTTCCACTCGGCGTTGACCTTCGAAAGGTAGTTGGTGAAGATGAAGCTGGTGCCCGAGCCGTCGGCACGGCGCACCACCGAGATCTCGGCGTCGGGCAGCGGCACGCCCGGGTTCAGCGCGGTCAGCGCGGCGTCGTTCCACTTGGTGACCTTGCCCAGGTAGATGTCGCCCAGCACCGCGCCAGTCAGCTTGATCTGGCCCGGGGCAATGCCCTTGATGTTGACCACCGGCACCACGCCGCCGATGACGGTGGGGAACTGCACCAGGCCGTCCTTGGCCAACTCCTCGTCGGTCAGCGGCATGTCGCTGGCACCGAAATCGACCGTCTTCGCCTTGATCTGGCGAATGCCGGCACCCGAGCCGACCGACTGGTAGTTGATGCGTGCACCGGTGGCCTTGTTGTAGGCGTCGGCCCACTTGGCATACAGCGGCGCCGGGAAGGTGGCGCCAGCGCCTGTGACATCCTGGGCAGCCACCAGGGCGGGCGTCAGGGCAGCGGCCACCAGGGCCGCAGGTAAGAACATCGAGTTCATGGGTAGAAACCTTTCAGCATGTCGAGTCGGCAAATCCTTCGCCAGGTCGAAGTCTAGAAAGGCCGCGTGACAGTCCGATGACGGACTGTCATGTTTCGACCGCGCGAGGCCAAACTGTCACAAATCGCCGCCAGAGTCGTCACAAGATCGGCAATCAGCGCGCCCTCATGTGCGCCGAACCCCATTCTGGCCCGGGTCCAGGCCTTGCGCCAGCCGAGGGCGCCGCCTCAGCCCTTGGCGGCCGCGGCCAGGCGTTCGGCCAGTGCAAGGCCCTGTGCCGCGTCGCGCGACTCCACCATCACCCGCAGCACCGGCTCGGTGCCCGAGGCGCGGATCAACACCCGACCCTGGCCGGCCAGTTCAGCCTCGACCACCCGGGTTTCGGCCGCCAGACAGGTGTTGTCCTGCCAACTGGCCAGGTGGGCCAAGCTGGCCAGGCGCACGTTGAGCAGCGTTTGCGGAAACAGCGTGACATCGGCCAGCATCTCGGCCAGCGATGCTTTGGCGCGCTGAGTGGCCTGCAGCACCTGCAATGCGCTGACGATGCCGTCCCCGGTGGTGTGCTTGTCCAGCGCCAGCAAGTGGCCCGAGCCCTCGCCGCCCAGCAGCCAGCCGCGGGCAGCCATTTCTTCCAGCACATAGCGATCGCCCACCTTGGCCCGCACCAGGGCGATGCCGCGGGCTTGCAGCGCGAGTTCGACCGCCATGTTGGTCATCAGCGTGCCCACCGCGCCCGGCACCGCCTGGCCCTGGGCCAGCCGGTCCAAGACCATTGCATACAGCAGTTCGTCGCCATTGAACAGCCGGCCGTGACGATCGACCAACTGCAGCCGGTCGGCGTCACCATCGAGCGCCACACCGTATTCGGCGCCATGCTGGGCCACCGCGGCCACCAGGGCTTGCGGCGCGGTGGCACCGAAGCCGGCGTTGATGTTGGTGCCGTCGGGCTGGCAACCGATGGCGATCACCTCGGCGCCGAGTTCATGGAAGACATCGGGCGCCACGTGGTAGGCCGCGCCGTGCGCCGCGTCGACGACGATCTTCAGGCCGCGCAGCGTCATGTCCTTGTCGACCGTGCTCTTGCAGAACTCGATGTAGCGCCCGCGCGCGTCTTCCAGGCGTCGGGCCTTGCCCAGTGTGGCCGAATCAACCCACTGCGGCGTTTCATCCAGCGCCGCCTCGACCGCCCTTTCCCAGTCGTCGGGCAGCTTTTCACCCTTGGCCGAAAAGAACTTGATGCCGTTGTCGGGGTAGGCATTGTGCGAGGCGCTGATGACCACCCCCAGATCGAGCCGCAACGCGCGGGTGAGGTAAGCCACGCCGGGTGTGGGCAGCGGGCCGGTCAGCAGCGTGTCGACCCCCGCCGACGACAATCCGGCCTCCAGCGAGGATTCAATCATGTAGCCCGAGATGCGGGTGTCCTTGCCGATCAGCACCGTCGGGCGGCTGCCGCTGCGGCGCAGCACGCGGCCCACCGCATGGCCCAGCCGCAGCATGAAGTCGGGGGTGATGGGCGCCTGGCCCACCGTGCCACGGATGCCGTCGGTGCCGAAATAGCGTCTCGTCATGTCGTCTTGTCCTTGTTGGTGAGAGTAGAACGCATCCGTGCGCCGCGATCGGGCGTCAGGTGTCCAGCAGGCCGGCAGCTCGCCAGACCTTCAACGCATCGACCGTGGCCGCCACGTCGTGCACCCGCAGCACGTGCCCACCGCGCTGCACGCAAGCCAGCGCCGCCGCCACGCTGGACACCAGGCGCTCGTCCACCGGCCGGCCGGTCAAGACGCCCAGGGTGGACTTTCGACTCCAGCCCAGCAACAGCGGCTGGCCGATCGCCAGCAACTCGGCCTGGCGTTGCAACAGTGCCCAGTTGTGCTCGGGCGTCTTGCCGAAACCGATGCCCGGGTCGAGCGTGATGCGGGCGGGCGCAATGCCGGCCGACTGCACTGCCTGCAAGCGCTGGCGCAGCCAGTAGACCACCGCCTGAACCACGTCACCCGGGTAGCGCGGCGCCTGCTGCATCGAGCCCGGTTCGCCCTGCATGTGCATCAGGCAGAGCCCGCAACGGGCATGGCCCGCCACCACCGCCAGCGCTCCCGGCCGGTTGAACGATCGCACGTCGTTGACGATATCGACACCCGCGTCGAGCGCGGCAGCCATCACCTCGGGCCGGCTGGTGTCCACCGACACCGGCACGCCCAGCGTCACCGCGTGGCGCAGCACCGGCAACACACGGGCCAGTTCTTCGTCCAGATCGGGCTGACGGGCGCCGGGCCGGGTCGATTCACCGCCGATGTCGAGCAGGTCGGCACCCTCGTTCAGCAGGCGGTCGCAATGCGCCATCGCCGCGCTGGCGTCGCCATGCCGGCCACCGTCGGAAAACGAATCAGGCGTGGCGTTGACGATGCCCATCACCTGCGGTCGCCGCAAGTCGATCAGGAAGCGGGAGGTCTGCCAAAACATCAGGTTACATGCAGAAGGCGAAAAACAACGGGGCCCGAAGGCCCCGTGTGATGGTCAGCGACAACCAGCGCCGCGGTCAGGCCGCTGCGGCTGGTGCGCTGTCGGTGGCGACCGGACCACTGCCGCTGGCCGGGCCCGAACCGCGGGTGCGGTCGTTGGGCGTCCAGTCCTTGGGTGGGCGCGGCGGCTTGTTGTTCATGATGTCGTCGATCTGCTCGGCATCGATGGTTTCCCACTCGAGCAGCGCCTTGGCCATCGCATGCATCTTGTCCTGGTTGTCCTCGATGTGTTTGCGGGCAATGGTGTACTGCTCATCGATGATGCGGCGAATCACCGAATCGACCTTGCGCATCGTCTCTTCCGACATCGTGGTGGTCTTGGTCACCGAGCGGCCGAGGAACACTTCGCCCTCGTTCTCGGCGTAGACCATCGGGCCCAGTTCGTCCGTCATGCCGTAGCGGGTGACCATGTCACGGGCAATCGCGGTGGCGCGCTCGAAGTCGTTGCTGGCGCCGGTGGTCATCTGGTTCATGAACACCTCTTCGGCGATGCGCCCGCCGAACAACACCGAGATGGTCGAGAGCATGCGCTCCTTGTCCAGGCTGTAGCGGTCGCCTTCGGGCAACTGCATCGTCACACCCAACGCCCGGCCGCGCGGGATCACCGTGACCTTGTGCACCGGGTCGGTCTTGGGCATCAGGCGCGCTACCAGTGCATGGCCCGACTCGTGGTAAGCCGTGTTCTTGCGCTCTTCCTCGGGCATGACCATCGACTTGCGCTCGGGGCCCATCATGATCTTGTCCTTGGCCTTCTCGAAGTCGAGCATCTCGACCACGCGACCGCTTCGGCGGGCGGCGAACAGCGCCGCCTCGTTGACCAGGTTGGCCAGGTCGGCGCCCGAGAAACCGGGCGTGCCGCGCGCCAGGATGTCGGCGCGGATGTCCTGTCCGATGGGCACCTTGCGCATGTGCACGTTCAAGATCTTCTCGCGGCCACGCACGTCGGGCAGCGTGACGTAGACCTGGCGGTCGAAGCGGCCCGGGCGCAGCAGTGCGGGGTCGAGGATGTCGGGCCGGTTGGTGGCCGCCATCACGATCACGCCCAGGTTGGTCTCGAAGCCGTCCATCTCGACCAGCATCTGGTTGAGGGTCTGCTCGCGCTCGTCGTTGCCACCACCCAAGCCGGCACCGCGATGGCGGCCGACCGCATCGATCTCGTCGATGAAGATGATGCAGGGCGAACTTTTCTTGGCCTGCTCGAACATGTCGCGTACCCGTGCGGCGCCGACACCGACGAACATTTCAACGAAGTCAGAACCCGAGATACTGAAAAACGGCACCTTCGCTTCACCCGCGATGGCCTTGGCCAGCAAGGTCTTGCCGGTGCCCGGAGGGCCGACCAGCAACACACCACGCGGAATGCGGCCGCCCAGTTTCTGGAACTTCTGCGGATCTTTCAGGAAGTCGACCAACTCCTTGACCTCTTCCTTGGCCTCGTCGCAACCCGCCACGTCGGCGAAGGTGGTCGAATTGTTGGCCTCGTCCAGCATGCGGGCCTTGCTCTTGCCGAAGCTGAACGCACCGCCCTTGCCGCCCCCCTGCATCTGCCGCATGAAGTAGACCCACACGCCGATCAGCAGCAACATCGGGCCCCAGCTGATCAGCAGACTGACCAGCAGCGAAGGCTCTTCGCGCGGCTTGACGTCGAACTTGACACCGTTGCTGATCAGATCGCCGACCAGACCGCGGTCGAGGTAGGTGGCGGTCGAGCGGATGCGCTTGTCGTCGTTGGTGACCGCCAGAATCTCCGTCCCGCCATTGCCCTCTTGCAGCGTGACGACCTTGATGCGCTTGGCGCGCACCTCTTCGAGAAAATCGGAATAGCCGATCATCGAGCCCGACGTCACCCCGCGGTCGAACTGCTTGAACACCGTGAAAAGCACAAGTGCGATCACCAGCCAAACAGCGACCTTCGAGAACCATTGATTGTTCACCGCGGCTCCTTCAGCCAAATTCCAGTCATACCCGATAGCCCATGACGCTGTGATTGCACCGTTGCAAGGCAGCACCTTCTTGTTTCCAACGCTTGGCACATGGGGTCGATTCTAAACGAGTCAAGTCCCAGACCACCGGCCCGGGTCCCGGCGTGGAAAGGGGCATTTGCCACCGATTTCGGCCCCGCACAACCGGATGCTTTCAACGCTTTGCACCCGCTCAAGCCGCCTTGAGACCGATGCCAACCAGAAAGGTTTCAGACGATTTGTCACGCGAAGCCTTCGGCTTGATCGCCTTGACCACCCTGAACTGGGCCTTGAAGCGCTGCAGCAAAGGGCTGTAGCCACTGCCGTGGAAGACCTTGGCCACCAGCGCACCACCGGGTTTGAGGTGACCGAGGGAAAATTCAAGCGCCAACTCGACCAGATGCTCGATGCGGGCGGCGTCGGTCGACTCGATGCCCGACAGGTTGGGCGCCAGGTCGGAGACCACCACGTCGACCGCCCGCCCCGCCACGAGATCATGCAATTCGGCCAACACCGCGTCCTCGCGGAAATCGCCCTGGATGAACTGCACGCCTTCAATCGCCTCCATCGGCAGGATGTCGAGCGCGATGATGGTGCCCAACAGTTCGCCGACCGCCGCACCGCCGGTGCCGGCGGCCTTGGGTGCAAAACGGCGCCGCAGGTACTGGCTCCAGGCCCCGGGACACGAGCCCAGGTCGACCACCAACTGGCCCGGCCTGATCAGCCCCAACGCCTCGTCAATCTCCTTGAGCTTGTAGGCGGCACGGGCGCGGTAATCGTCGTGCCGAGCCAACTTCACATAGGTATCGTGCACATGGTCGTGCATCCATGCCTTGTTGATCTTTTTGCTTTTCGATTGAATTTTCATGACGAGGGGATAATAAGCTGATGCCTTCCATTCACTTGACACCCGCCCAGCGCAAAGAAAAGCGCGGCGAAGCCCACCATCTCGACCCGGTCGTGTTGATCGGTGCCGATGGCCTGACCGACGCCGTGGTCAAAGAGGCCGACCTGGCCATGAAGGCCCACGGCCTGATCAAGGTCCGGATGTTTTCCGATTCGCGCCCCGATCGCGAGACCGCTTTGGCCACGCTGGCCGACCGCCTGGGCGCCGCGCCGGTGCAGCACATCGGCAAGCTGCTGGTGCTGTGGCGCCCGATCCCCGAGAAGGTGAAGGTCGAACGCGAAGGTGGCATGGCCGCGCCGCGTGTGGTCAAGATCCTGAAGTTCAGCAAGAACGGCCGCAACCGGCCGCAGATCAAGAAGGTCACGGTCTACGGCAACCAGCGGGTCACCGCCGGCGGCGAGATCAAGCGCCTGAAGCAGCGGGTGACCAGCGTCAAGAAGAAGGCTGTCGACTGACGGTGGCCGGCTTGGCCGGAGCAGTCGCCCGCCACGCCAGCAGCCCCAGCAGCACGATCTTGAGGCCGAAGAACACGCTGCTGAGGGCATGCAGCTGGCCGAAGCTGAGAGCGCCCTGACCGGCCCGCGCGGCCGGCATCAGGGGCTGAATGGCAAAGTAACCCGCCACGGTGCAGAACACCGTGCCCAGCACCAGCAGCATTTCGGCACTCAACACCGAGCCCTCACTCGCTTCGGCCTGGTCGCGTGCGCGGCCGCGCTCAATGGCCAGCAGCAGCATCGCGAGCACCAGACTGGTCCAGGCCTCGACCACGAAGATGCGTGCCACGACGCGCCCTGCATCGGCGCGCTCCAGCGTCGCAAACACCGCCGGCGCGGCGATGGCGGCGATGCTGAGCAGCAGCCCGACCCACAGGCCGGGAATCAGGCGCCGCAGCCGCTCGACCATCTGACGATCAGATGTAGCGCACGCCCACGATCTCGTAGCGCTTGACACCACCGGGGGCCTGTACTTCGGCCACGTCGCCCGCTTCCTTGCCGATCATCGATCGGGCGATCGGCGAACTGATCGAGATCAAGCCCTTTTTCAGATCGGCCTCGTCGTCGCCGACGATCTGGTAAGTCACCGCCTGGCCACTGGCTTCTTCTTCCAGATCGACGGTGGCACCAAACACCACCCGACCGCCCGCATCCAGCATGGACGGGTCGATGATCTGTGCCGCCGCCAGTTTGCCTTCGATGTCGAGGATGCGGCCTTCGATGAAGCCCTGCTTGTCCTTGGCGGCTTCGTACTCGGCGTTCTCCGACAGGTCGCCCTGGGCTCGCGCTTCGGAAATCGCCTGGATCACCGCGTGGCGTTCCTTCGACTTGAGCTGGTGCAGCTCTTCCTTGAGTTTTTCGGCACCGCGCTTGGTGAGGGGGATGGTGGCCATCGGGGCCTCCTGCAAGTGAAGGGCTGGTCGCGGGACGGAACGTCGCCGCAAAAAACAAATCCGCCGCGCTGGGCACCTGCAAGCGCAGGCGCGAAGGCGGCGGAACGGGTGCCGGCAAGTTTAGTGCAACTTGGCGTGCAATTCCTGCAGGCTCAGCACGCTCAGGCCCTGACGGTGCTTCATCGCCTCGGTGGCGGCCTCGCAGCCGGCCATGGTGGTGTAGTAGGTCACCCGGTTGGCCAATGCCGCGGTGCGGATGTAGCGCGAATCGGCAATCGCCGTGCGGGTTTCGTCGACGGTGGTGAACACCAACTGGATCTCGCCACCCTTGACCATGTCGGCGATGTGCGGCCGGCCGTCCTTGATCTTGTTGACCAGCCGCACCGGGATGCCGGCCGCCGCGATGGCCGCACCGGTGCCCCGGGTGGCCAGCACCGTGAAGCCCAACGCCACCAGATCGCGCGCCACGCCCACAGCACGATCCTTGTCGCCGGTCTTGACCGAGATCACCACCGTGCCCTTGCTCGGCAGACGCGAGCCAGCACCGAGCTGGCTCTTGAGCATCGCCTCACCGAAGGTCTTGCCCACGCCCATCACTTCTCCGGTGGACCGCATCTCCGGCCCGAGGATCGGATCGACGCCAGGAAACTTGTTGAACGGGAACACCGCCTCCTTGATGCTGAAGTACGGCGGGATCACTTCGCGTGGCGGCTCGCCGTTGCGGCTGGTCTGGTCGGCCAGCTTCTGCCCGGCCATGCAGCGCGCGGCGATCTTGGCCAGTTGCTGGCCAGTGGCCTTGGACACATAAGGCACGGTGCGCGAGGCACGCGGGTTCACTTCCAGCACGTAGACCACGGCGTTTTCGCCATTGCCGGCGACGCTGCCCTGGATCGCGAACTGCACGTTCATCAGGCCGACCACCTTCAGCGCCAGCGCCATCACCGTGGTCTGGCGGCGCAACTCGTCTTGCAGGGCCTTGGGCAGGGTGTAAGGCGGCAGCGAACAGGCCGAGTCGCCCGAGTGCACGCCCGCCTGCTCGATGTGCTCCATGATGCCGCCGATCATCACCGCCGTGCCATCGCTGATGCAGTCGACGTCGACCTCGATCGCATCGTCGAGAAAGCGGTCGAGCAGCACCGGCGATTTCTCGCTGACACGCACCGCCTCGCGCATGTAGCGCTCGAGGTCCTTGTCGCCGTGCACGATCTCCATCGCGCGACCACCCAGCACGTAGCTGGGGCGCACGACCAACGGGTAGCCGATCTCGTGGGCCAGTGCGATGGCAGAGTCTTCGGTGCGGGCAATGCGGTTGGGCGGCTGCTTCAGCCCCAGGGTGTGCAGCAGCTTCTGGAAGCGCTCGCGGTCTTCGGCGATGTCGATCGAGTCGGGCGAGGTGCCGATGATCGGCACACCGTTGGCTTCGAGGTCGAGCGCGAGCTTGAGCGGCGTCTGGCCGCCGTACTGCACGATCACGCCGACCGGCTTTTCCTTGTCGACGATCTCCAGCACGTCTTCCAGCGTCACCGGCTCGAAGTACAACCGGTCGCTGGTGTCGTAGTCGGTCGACACGGTCTCGGGATTGCAGTTGACCATGATGGTCTCGTAGCCATCCTCGCGCAGCGCCAAGGCCGCGTGCACGCAGCAGTAGTCGAACTCGATGCCCTGGCCGATGCGGTTGGGGCCACCGCCCAGCACCATGATCTTCTTCTTGTCGGTGGGCTCGGCCTCGCACTCGCCGTCCACCGTCTCGTAACAGCTGTAGAGGTAGGCGGTCTGGGTGGCGAATTCGGCTGCGCAGGTGTCCACCCGCTTGTAGACCGGGCGCACGCCCAGCGCGTGGCGGGCACGCCGCACGTCGTGCTGATTGCTGCCCAGCAGCTTGCCCAGGCGCTTGTCGGAGAAGCCTTTCTGCTTCACGAAGCGCAGCTCGGCGGCGCTCAGGCCGGGCAGCTTGCGGGCTTTCAGCTGGGTTTCGGTGGCGATGATCTCTTCGATCTGCGCCAGGAACCAGGGGTCGATCGCGGTCTCGTCGAAGATCTCTTCCAGCGTCATGCCGATGCGGAAGGCATCACCCACGTACAGGATGCGCTCGGGACCGGCTTCGCCGATCTCCTCGATGATCTCGTCGCGGTCGGTCGACCGTTCGGTCATGCCGTCGATGCCGGTCTCCAGCCCGCGCAGCGCCTTCTGGAACGATTCCTGGAAGGTGCGGCCCATTGCCATCACCTCGCCCACCGATTTCATCTGGGTCGTCAGGTGCGGGTCGGCGGCGGGGAACTTCTCGAACGCGAAGCGCGGGATCTTGGTGACGACGTAGTCGATGCTGGGCTCGAACGACGCTGGCAGATCTTGCCCATTCACGCCGCCGGTGATGTCGTTGCGCAGTTCATCCAGCAAGTAGCCCACCGCCAGCTTGGCGGCGATCTTGGCGATCGGGAACCCGGTGGCCTTGGAGGCCAACGCCGAGCTGCGCGAGACGCGCGGGTTCATCTCGATGACGACCATGCGGCCGTCCTTCGGGTTGATCGCGAACTGCACGTTGGAACCGCCGGTGTCGACGCCGATTTCGCGCAGGATCGCGATGCTGGCGTTGCGCAGCAGCTGGTATTCCTTGTCGGTCAGGGTCTGCGCCGGGGCCACGGTGATGCTGTCACCGGTGTGGATGCCCATCGGGTCGAGGTTCTCGATCGCGCAGACGATGATGCAGTTGTCGGCCCGGTCGCGCACGACTTCCATCTCGTACTCTTTCCAGCCGATCAGCGATTCCTCGATCAGCAGTTCCTTGGTCGGCGACAGGTCGAGGCCGCGCTTGCAGATCTCTTCGAATTCTTCCGGGTTGTAGGCGATGCCGCCGCCCGTGCCGCCCAGCGTGAAGCTGGGGCGGATCACCATCGGGAAGCCGCCGTTCGAGGTGTTGCCGATCTCGACGCTGATCCGCTTCTGCACGGACCAGGCTTCTTCCAGCGAGTGCGAGATGCCGCTGCGCGCCGAGCCCAGGCCGATGGACGTCATCGCGTCCTTGAACTTCAGCCGGTCTTCGGCCTTCTCGATCGCGTGCTCGTTGGCGCCGATCATCTCGACGCCGTACTTCGCCAGCACGCCGTGTTTGTGCAGGTCGAGCGCGCAGTTCAGCGCCGTCTGGCCGCCCATCGTCGGCAACAAGGCATCGGGCCGCTCCTTGGCAATGATCTGCTCGACCACTTGCCAGGTGATGGGCTCGATGTAGGTCACGTCCGCCGTGTCGGGGTCGGTCATGATCGTGGCCGGGTTGCTGTTGACCAGGATGACCTTGTAGCCCTCCTCGCGCAACGCCTTGCAGGCCTGGGCGCCCGAATAATCGAACTCGCAGGCCTGGCCGATGATGATCGGGCCGGCGCCGATGATGAGGATGGATTTGAGATCTTGGCGCTTAGGCATTCTTCTTCTCCGACTTCATTTGCGTCATGAGCGCTGTGAAGCGGTCGAACAGGTAGGCGATGTCGTGCGGGCCGGGCGAGGCTTCCGGGTGCCCCTGGAAGCAGAACGCGGGCCGGTCGGTGCGGGCCAGGCCCTGCAGCGTGTGGTCGAACAAGCTGGTATGGGTGGGCCGCAGGTTGGCGGGCAGCGAGGCCGCGTCGACCGCGAAGCCGTGGTTCTGGCTGGTGATCGACACCCGGCCCGAATCAAGATCCTTCACCGGGTGGTTGGCGCCGTGGTGGCCGAACTTCATCTTGAAGGTCTTGGCGCCCGACGCCAGCGCCATGATCTGGTGGCCCAGGCAGATGCCGAAGGTTGGAATGCCGGTGTCGATCAGCGTGCGCACGGCGGTGATGGCGTAGTCGCAGGGCTCGGGGTCGCCGGGGCCGTTGGACAGGAAGATGCCGTCAGGCTTCAGCGCGAGCACCGCCGCGGCCGGCGTGCGCGCCGGCACCACGGTGACGCGGCAGCCACGGCTGGCCAGCATGCGCAGGATGTTGCGCTTGACGCCGAAGTCGTAGGCGACGACGTGGAAGCGGGCGTCGGGCGACGAGGCATCCAAGTGGCCGTAGCCGCTGCCCAGCGTCCATTCGGTCTCGCCCCAGGCGTAGGGCTGGTCGACGCTGACCACTTGCGCCAGGTCCAGCCCGGCCATGCTGGGCGCAGCCTGGGCCTGGGCGATGGCCACCGCGATGTCGGCCGGCGTCACCCCGTGGCCCAGGGCGAAGGTGGTGATGCAGCCGTTCTGGGCGCCGGTGGTGCGCAGGCAGCGGGTGAGGCGGCGGGTGTCGATGCCGGCGATGGCCACCGTGCCCTCGCGCTGCAGGTAGGCATCGAGCGTGAGCGTGGCCCGGAAATTGGACATGCGCGCGGGCAAGTCCTTGATGATCAGGCCGGCGGCATGCACCCGGTTGGATTCGACGTCTTCGTCATTGATGCCGTAGCTGCCGATGTGCGGGTAGGTCAGCGTCACGAGCTGACGGCAGTAGCTGGGGTCGGTCAGGATTTCCTGGTAGCCGGTGAGCGCGGTGTTGAACACCACCTCGCCCACGGTCGACCCGCCAGCACCGATGGAATGGCCCTGGAAGACCGTGCCGTCTGCGAGTGCGAGGAGGGCGGGGGGCAGTAGGGGCAGCAAGAGATTGGCTCCGGAAGTCGGGCGCGGCCAGCTTGGCTCAAATGCCGGCGCCGAATCCAACAGGGGACAGGGACACCGTCGTCGGCGCGGCCCGCTGAGGTGAAAACGGGGCCGCGAGCAAGAAGTCCGAAGGCAAACTTCGCAGGAGTTTCGCTAGGCTGCGCTGGTGGCAGGTAAACCTGTCGATTGTAGTCGGTACGGGTCTACCCGGACGCCAGGCGAGCCGTCCGACCGGGCGAGCCCTGCGGCCGGGCCGGATTCAAACCCCCTTCAGGCAGCCAGTGCGGCGATGCCCGCACGGGCCACTTGCGCATCCTCGCTCGATTTCACGCCGCTGACGCCGACCGCGCCCAGGCAATGGCCGTCGACCATCACCGGCACACCCCCCTCGAGCATGCCTTCCAGCAGCGGTGCGCTCAGGAACGACATCCGGCCCTGGTTGATCACGTCTTCGTAGACCTTGCTCTCGCGCCGGCCCAGCGCCGCGGTGCGGGCCTTGGCCGGCGCGATATGGGCAGAAATGGCCGCGGCGCCGTCGAGGCGTTGCAGCCACAGCAGGTGGCCACCGTCGTCGACGATGGCGATGGTCACCGGCCACTGCTGGACCAGCGCCTCGGCCTCGGCGGCCTGGGCGATGGCGCGCACGTCGGCCAGCGTCAACATGGGTTTGGAAATCATCACGGTGCTCCGGAATTCAAAACATCGGAGTGTGCCCCAGGCCTGCAGACGGATGCCTTTTGCCGAGTTGCCGCGAAGACCTTGACGGCCGTGCGGAACTTACAATCGCTCGACCCAGTCAGAGATGGCTGGATGATTCCCATCCCGTCCACTCTCACGGAGGTTCCATGAACGAACAACGCCTGCAATCCATGCCCGGCTACTCGGGCTCTGGCTCGCTGGCCTCTGATCGCAACCGCGTGCTGCGCAACACCTACTGGCTGTTGGCGCTGTCGATGGTGCCCACGGTGCTGGGCGCCTGGGTGGGCGTGTCCACCGGCATCACCGCCGCGATGGGCACCGGCATGAGCGCCATCATCTTCCTGGCCGGCGCGTTCGGTTTCATGTTCGCGATCGAGAAGACCAAGGACTCGTCGACCGGCGTGCTGGTGCTGCTGGCCTTCACCTTTTTCATGGGCCTGATGCTGGCCCGGCTGCTGGCCACGATCCTGGGATTGCGCAACGGCTCGTCGCTGATCATGACGGCCTTCGGCGGCACGGCGGTCATCTTCCTGGGCATGGCGACGCTGGCGACGGTGATCAAGCGTGACCTGTCGAGCATGGGCAAGTTCCTGTTCGTCGGCGCGCTGATCCTGCTGGTGGCGGGCATCGTCAACATCTTCATGCAGTCGACCGCGCTGATGATGACGCTGTCGGTGTTGGCGATCGTGATCTTCTCGGGCTTCATGCTGTTCGACATCAAGCGCGTGATCGACGGCGGCGAGACCAACTACATCACCGCCACGCTGTCGGTCTACCTGAGCATCTACAACGTGTTCCAGAGTCTGCTGATGATCCTGGGCGTGGTGGGCGGCGAGCGCGACTGACGCGCTGCCCGCACCAACCAAAAAGGGCTCCCGAGGGGGCCCTTTTTTACTTGCTGAAGCCTGGCTTCAGACGCGGTCGAACACCGCCATCGATTCGACATGCGCCGTGTGCGGAAACATGTTCACCGCGCCGGCCGCCGAGCAGCGGTAGCCCGCCTGGTGCACCAGCAGGCCGGCGTCGCGCGCCAGCGTGGCCGGGTTGCAGCTGACATAGACGATGCGCCGGGGCGGCGACCAATGCTCGTGCGGCACTGGTGCGGCCTCGTCCAGCAGGTCGGCCAGGGCCTTGACCAGTGCAAAGGCGCCCTCACGCGGCGGATCGACCAGCCACTTGTCGGCGGTGCCGTAGGCCAGCAGGTCGGCCGGCGTCAGTTCGAACAGGTTGCGGGCGGCGAATGTGGCCTTGGCGGCCAGGCCGTTGCGCTGCGCGTTGTCACGCGAGCGCTGCACCAGCGTCTCGCTGCCCTCGATGCCCAGCACGGCGCGCGCCCGGGTGGCCAACGGCAGCGTGAAGTTGCCCAGGCCACAGAACCAGTCGATCACCCGCTGGTCCGGCCCCGGCGCCAGCAGGCGCAGCGCGCGGCCGACCAGCACGCTGTTGATGTGGTGGTTCACCTGGGTGAAATCGGTCGGCTTGAACGGCATCGTGATGCCGAACTCGGGCAGCACATAGGCCAGTTCGGGGCCATCCTGGTCGAGCAGGTGCACCGTGTCGGGCCCCTTGGGCTGCAGCCACCACTGCACGTCGTGCGCGGCCGCAAAGGCGCGCAGGCGGTCCTGGTCGGCGGTGCTCATCGGTTCCAGGTGGCGCAGCACCAGCGCGGTCACCGGGCCTTCCAGACGCTGGCCGATCGCCAGCTCGATCTGCGGCAGGCGGTCGCGCTGGTCCATGCTGCCGATCAGTGCCCGCAGCGGCATCAGCAGCGCGCTGAACGCGGGTGGCAGCACGGGGCAGACCTGCATGTCGGCCACGTAGCGGCTCTTGCGCTCGTGAAAGCCCACCAGCACCGTGCCCTTGCGCGGCACGTGGCGCACCGACAGCCGGGCCCGGTAACGGTAGCCCCAGGTGGGGCCCTGGATCGGGCGCAGGATGTTCTCGGCCCTGACCTTGCCGAGATGCTGCAGGTTGTCTTCCAGCACCCGCTGCTTGACGGCCACCTGGGCCGCAGCGTCCAGGTGCTGCATCTTGCAGCCGCCGCAGGCACCGGGGTGCAAACCGAAGTGCGGGCAGCCCGGACGCACGCGCTGCGAACTCTCGCGCCGCATCGTCATCATCACGCCCTGCTCCCAGGCATCTTTGCTGCGGCCCACGTTCACCTGCACCTCTTCACCGGGCAGCGCACCTTCGATGAACACCACCTTGCCCGCGGCATTGCGGGCCACGCCCTGGGCTTCGAGGTCGATCGAGTCGACCTTCAGCCATTCGTCTCTGCTTGTCATGGCTGGATTATCCAGGCCATGAAAAAGGCCGCCCGGAGGCGGCCAGCAGGCGCCCAGCAGGCGTCAAGCAGGTGGCCCGCAGGTGGCCCGGTCGTCAGCGCCAGCCGATCAGGGCTTGACGTAGTCCGACACCACCTTCCAGCGGCCGTCGGTGATCTGCGACAGGCGCGACAGGTCGTTGCCGAGGCGTTTTGTGGCGGTGTAAGTCACCTGCGGCGAGCCGAACATGTCGGGATCGATGCTCATGGTGTCCATGGCCTTGATGAACGACTCGGTCGTCAGGTTGGCACCAGCCTTCAACGCCGCCTTGGCAAACACGTCGACGATCAGGTAGCCGTAGACCGAGAACACCGTCGGGTCTTCGCTGAACTTGGTCTTGTACTTGTTGGCCCAGAAACGCAGCGGCTGCGAGGCTTCGTCCAGGTACGGATGCACCGCGGTCATGGTGGCGTACAGGCCGTCCATCGGCTTGCCGCCCAGCTTGTGGATCAGGTCGGTGTAGGCCGCGCTGCTGCCCAGGAAGGTCGGGTTGAAGCCGGTCTTGCGGGCCTCGGCGATGCCGCCGATGGTCTCGCGGATGATGGTGCCCATCACCACCAGATCACAACCGCCGGCCTTCATCCTGGCGATCTGCGACGAGAAGTCGGTGGCGCCACGCTTGTAGCTGGTCTTCTCGGTCAGCTCCATGTTCATCGTCTTCAGCGCCGCCTCGGCCCCGCGCATCACTTCCAGGCCGAATTCATCGTCCTGGTACATGGTGCAGACTTTCTTGGCGGCCTTTTCCTTCACCAGCTTGGGCAGGGCCAGGCGGATCTGGTCGAAATAGGTGGCTGCGAACGAGTATTTCAGCTTGTGGAAAGGCTCGTACATCTCGCGTGCCGCGGTGATCGGCAAGAAGTTGATGACGTTCTTCTCGAACTGCACCGGCATCGCCGCGTTGTTGTGGGCGGTGCCGATGTGGCCGGCCATCAGGAAGATCTTGTCCTGGTTGACCAGTTTCTGCGCCGCCAGCACGGCGCGCTTGGGGTCGTAGCCGGCATCTTCGACCAGCAGCTTGAGCTTGCGCCCGGCGATACCGCCCTGCTCATTGATCTCGTCCACCCGCAACTGCATGCCGTTGCGCGATTGTTTGCCGAAGGCGGCGATCGGGCCGGACAGATCCTGGATCGTGCCGATGGTGATCTCGGTCTTGCTGACGCCCTGGGGCGCCTGGGTCTGGGCGTGGGCCGTGCCCAGCAAGGCCAGCGCTGCAAGGGCAAGGGAAGCGGTCTTCATGGGGGTTGGTCTCCTGAGCGGGCCCCGATCCGGGCCGACGCGCGATGCTAGCGCCGGTGACAGACCTCAAGGCCTCAGGGAAACGCTGAGCCGGGACGCTCAAACCATCGCAGTGCCGCCGATGTCGACCTCGCCTACCCGCAGCAAGCAACCGAACCGGCGGCAACCTGAGCGGCTGCCGTCAACCCGCCGATCAACGTGCCGGCAGCAAACGCGCCGGGTCGACCGGCTTGCCCTGGCGGCGGATCTCGAAGTGCAACTGCACCCGTTCGGCATCACTCGACCCCATCTCGGCGATCTTCTGGCCGCGCCGCACCGCCTGGTCTTCCTTGACCAGCAAGGTCTGGTTGTGGGCGTAGGCGGTCAGGTAGGTGTTGTTGTGCTTGACGATCAGCAGGTTGCCGTAGCCCCGCAGGCCGGCGCCGGCGTAGACGACGCGTCCGTCCGCCGCGGCCAGCACCGGGTCGCCGGGCTTGCCGCTGAGCAGCAGGCCTTTTTGCTTGCCTTCCTCGAAACCGGCGGCCACCGGGCCCGCGGCAGGCCAGGCCCAGGCCGGTTCATCATCGCTGGCCGCAACGGGCGCGACCGGCGGCGCCGAAGCGGCTGCCTTGGCGGCATCGGCAGCCACCGCCGGCGCGCCTGATGCCGGCAAAGGCGCAGCCAGCGCGGCGCCCTTGCCCTCCAGCGGCCGGGCGTCGACCTGGGCCGCAGCGACGCCACGGCTGGCCACGGCGGCCGCATCGACACCGGGCGGCACCACCCGCAGCACCTGGCCGACTTCGATCAGGTTCGGGTTCTCGATACCGTTCCAGCGCACCACGTCGCGCCAATTCTGGCCGTTCTCCAGGCCGATGCGGATCATCGTGTCACCCGGCTTGACGGTGTAGTAGCCGGCGCGGCCGGCGTTTTCAGCGCCAGGCAGTGCCTTGGGCGCGTCGACAGCCACCACCGGCGGGGTGCCGATCGCCGCTTTGCCGGCAGTTGCAGCCGCCGCCGGCGCGCCGGCCTGCGGCTTGGCCGGCTTGCGGTCCTCGACCGGTGCCTTGGTCGGCGTGGAACTGCAACCCGCCAGCGCTCCCAGCAACAGACCGGCCGAAAGCCCGACCGACAGCAGACGCGAAGACAGGCGGGAAGCGGGCATGGTGGCGGACCGCACGGGCGGCCAGTTCAAACGACACCCGATTTTAAGGGGACGAAGTGCACCGACTCGTGCTCGGTGCGCACCAGGCCGGTCTCGTGACGCTCGACCACCACCAGCACCTGGCCGCGCCCGCCCGCACGGTGCATCGGGGCCACCAGCCGGCCGCCTACTGCCAACTGGTCGAGCCAGGCGGCGGGCAGGTCGTCACCGCCGGCGGCCGCGATGATGCTGTCGTACGGTGCGTTGGGGCCGTGGCCGAGCATGCCGTCGCCGTGCACCAGGCGCACACCGTCCAGGCGAAAGGCCGCCAGGTTGCTCTGCGCCTTCTCGAACAGCGGCCGCAACCGCTCGATCGACACCACCTGCCGCGCCAGTTGCGCCAGCAGCGCGGTCTGGTAGCCGCAACCGGTGCCGACTTCCAGCGTGCGGCCGAGGTGGCCACTGGCGCGCGCCGACCGGCCCTCGAACAGCATCTCGATCATCCGCGCCACGACCGAGGGCTTGGAGATCGTCTGGCCGTGGCCGATCGGCAGGCTGGTGTCCTCGTAAGCCTGGGTCGCCAACGCGGTGTCGACGAAGACATGGCGCGGCACGCGGTCCATCGCCGCGAACACCGGCTCGCAGCGGATGCCTTCGGCGCGCAGCCGCTGCACCATGCGCCGGCGCACCAACGCCGAGTCCAGCCCCAGACCCTGCGGCGCGGCTTGAGCCCGGGCGTCGCGGGCCGCCTCGTGCAAGTGCCGTTGCGGGCGCAAAGTTTCGCGCGGCTTGGCGGGCGAGCCAGCGCGGCCCATCTGGTCGAGCACCAGCGGAAATCGCGACGGCTTGGGCGTCCCGCCCTGGCTCACGCCAAGCCTCCGCCGTGCTGCCCAGCCACGGGCCGGGCAACGCTCATCCGCCCTGCTCCAACCACGCCCGCCAATCGGGCAGGCGGGCGTGGTCGGTCAGGTCGACCTGCAACGGCGTGATCGAGACAAAACCGCTGGCGGTGGCGTGGAAATCGGTGCCCTCACCGGCTTCGCGCGCGTCGCCGGCAGGGCCGATCCAGTAGATCGGCTCGCCGCGCGGGTTGGTCTGCTGGATCACCGGCTCGCTGGCATGCCGGCGGCCCAGCCGGGTGACGCGGCGCGGCAGCATGTCGGCGTCTGGCCGGTTGGGGATGTTCACGTTGAGCAGGAAGGGCTGCGTCGGCAGGCCCTGCGCCAGCACCTGCTGCACCACCGCGCGCACGACGCGGCCAGCGGCGTCCAGGTCACCCCAACCCTTGGTGACCTGCGAGAAGGCGATCGCCGGAATGCCGAACAGGAAACCCTCCATCGCCGCGGCCACGGTGCCTGAATACAGCGTGTCGTCGCCCATGTTGGCGCCCTGGTTGATGCCTGAGAGCACCAGGTCGGGCCGGTAGCCCAACAAGCCGGTCAACCCCACGTGCACGCAGTCGGACGGCGTGCCGTTGATGAAGCGCACGCCGGGCTGGCCGGGCCCGGCAGCAAACACTTGCAGCGGCCGGTTCAGGGTCAGCGCGTTGGAGGTGCCGCTGGCGTTTTGCTCGGGCGCGATGACCTCGATCTGGCCCAGGCCCTGCACCGCCGCCACCAGGGCGGCAAGCCCTGGGGCGAGGTAGCCGTCGTCGTTCGCAATCAGGATTCGCATAAGAAACAGATTGTAGGCATCGCAAACTGATCCGCGCGGCGAACTCGGCGAACCCGGCGAACCCGACCCGTCCGGCGCAACCCGGGGTGTCGGCCGTCAAGTCACCCGCGCGACGAGCAGCGCCTGCGCGCGCTGCCTATCATCGGCGCCCTACGAGGAGACCTTCATGCATGCCTGGATCTGCAACAACCCGGTCGGTGTCGACGCCCTGCAATGGCAGGAACTGCCCACGCCCGAGCCCCTGGCCGGCCAGGCGCGGGTGGCGGTGAAGGCCTCGAGCCTGAACTTCCCCGACATCCTGATCGTCCAGAACAAGTACCAGTTCAAGCCGGCGCTGCCCTTCGTGCCGGGCAGTGAGTTTGCAGGTGTGGTCGAAGCCGTCGGCGACGGCGTCACCAACGTCAAGGCCGGCGACCGGGTCGCGGCCATGGCCGGCACCGGCGGCTTCGGCAGCCACGCCATCGTCGCGGCCGACAAGCTGATGCCGCTGCCCGAGGGCATGTCCTTCGAGCATGGCGCGGCCTTCCTGATGACCTATGGCACCAGCCAGCACGCACTGCTCGACCGCGGCCAGCTGAAAGCCGGCGAGACGGTGCTGGTGCTGGGCGCCGCCGGCGGCGTGGGCACGGCGGCGATCCAGATCGCCAAGGCCGCCGGCGCGCGGGTGATCGCAGCCGCGTCGACCGACGACAAGTGCGCGCGCTGCCGCGAGATCGGTGCCGACGCCACCATCAACTACACCACCGAGAACATCCGCGACGCGCTGAAGGTGCTGACCAACGGCAAGGGCCCCGACGTGGTCTACGACCCGGTCGGCGGCGATCTGGCCGAGCCGGTGTTCCGCTCGATCGCCTGGCGCGGCCGCTACCTGGTCATCGGCTTTGCCGGCGGCGCCATTCCGGCCCTGCCATTGAACTTGTCCCTGCTCAAGGGCGCGTCGATCGTCGGCGTGTTCTGGGGCGACTTCGTGCGCCGCGAGCCGGCCGCATTTGCCCGCGACCTGCAGCAACTCGGCCAGTGGTACGCCGAAGGCAAGGTGCGGCCGGTGCTGGACCAAACGCTCAGGCTGAGCGACCTGCCTGCCGCCTACGCCCGCATGAGCAGCCGGCAGGTGGTCGGCAAGCTGGTGCTGACGCACCCGTAACAAGCGGTAAGAACATCAGCGGCAACGTCCTCCGCAAGGGGGTCGTTACCGCTGCCCGCCCAGGCGCCAACTGCGCTAGCATCGTCGGCGGGAGACAGCAGACATGACCATCAAGGTCCTCATACTCGAAGACAACCCGGTGGCGCGCAGCTTCTTGTGCCGGGTGGTGCGCGAAAGCTTCAGCGACGTCATCGCCATCACCGAAGCGGGTGACCTGGAAACTGCGCGAAAACTGATCAGCGTCGCCGGTGGCGCCAGCGGCATGCATGGCGTCGATCCATTCAAGTTGATCATGGTCGACCTCGAACTGCCCGACGGCAACGGCATGGAATTGCTGACCGAGCTGACCCATTACCCTGCCACCAAGATCGTCACCACGTTGTACTCCGACGACGACCACCTCTTTCCGGCGCTGCAGTGTGGCGCCGACGGCTACTTGCTGAAGGAAGACCGGTTCGAGGTGCTGGTTGAAGAACTGCAGAAGATCGTGCGCGGCCAGCCGCCGCTGTCCCCGGCCATCGCACGCCGCCTGCTGACCCACTTCCGCCAGGGCCGCAATGACGGCCGTGCACCCAATTCGGGCTTTAGTTCGACCCATGATTTCGCCACCACCAGCGCCCCGGTGCCGATCGGCAAGGCGCCCGACCATGAGCGCCTGACCCCGCGCGAGACCGAGGTGCTCACCTACCTGAGCAAGGGCTTCACGATCAAGGAGATCGCCAGCCTGATGGGCATCAAGTGGTTCACGGTCAACGACCACATCAAGTCCATCTACAAGAAGCTCAACGTGTCCAGCCGCGCCGAAGCCGCGGTGCTGGCCACCAAGCAGGGGTTGGTCTGATCCTCGCCGGGCCTGCCGCGGGCTGAGCCATGCCGTCGCCCGCGCGCGCCACGGCCCCCTCGAAGGCCGGAGACCCGCCGGCCGACGAAACCTGGGTCGACGCGGCCCTGATCGACCGCCGCAAACACCGCGTTCGTGCACCCGTCGACCACGCCCGCAGCCTGCTGCTGCTGGGGCTGATCGGCGCAGCCGCCTTGTTGCTGTGGTTCAGGATGCTCGCCGCTGAGCCCCACTGGCCGTTGAGCTGGCACATCGCAGCAGGGGGCGGCGTTGAACTTGATGGCCGCGGCGACGCCACCCTGCGGCCACTGGCCGGCCTGCGGCTGCAGGCCTTGGTGCTGCCTGATGGCCAGACGCTCGCGGCAGGCGCCACGCTGCTGACCCGTTCGCCGCGCTGGATCGTCGTCGATGCCGACCGCCAACAATGGCACGACCTGCAGCAGCGGCTGAGCCAGGCTGCCGGGCAGACCCCGGTCACGCTGCAACTCGACGGCGCGGCCGACCAGACGCTGGCGCCACGGCCACGAGACATCAGCGGCCTGGGACCGCTGAGCTGGCTGTCCGGTGCGTTGGCGCTGGCCCTGATGCTGGCCGGTGCTGTCGTCCTGCTCACCGGGCCGGGGCTGCCGGCCCGGCTCTACGCCGGCATGGCCTGGTCACAGAGCCTGACCCTGTTGCTGATCGGCACCGAGTCGTTGCCCGGCCTGGGGCAACCAGCCGGTTTGGTGCAATTCGGCCTGGCACTGCACTTGCTAGCCGATGCCACCATGGCGGCATCGCTGCTGCACCTGGCGCTGGTCTACCGGCAGCGTCTGCTGCAAGTGCGCTGGCTGGCCTGGCCCGTCTGGGGCCTGGCGCTGACTGGCACGGCCATGGCGCTGTGGTGGACACCCCCCGGCCTGTGGTGGCTGGTCCAGACCATGGCCGTGGCCTACGGGCTGGCTGCAGCGCTGCTGTTGGGCCGACCCGGACCGGCGAGCCAGGGCACAGCGACGCAGCGATTCCAGCGCCTGGTGCTGGCCGGCACCGTCTCGCTGGCCGTGTTGAGTGCGGCCATCTGCCTCGCCGAGCCAGGCGGCGAGTGGCAGCGCCGACTGGCGAACGGCGGCTCGGTGGTCTGGTCGGTGCTCCTCGCGACGATGCTGCTCGTCGGACCCTTCCTGTCGACCTCCAGGCAGGTCTTGCGCGAATTCACCGTCCTGGTCGGTGTCAGCGCCGTGGCCTTGTCGCTGGGCCTGCTGTCCTTGCACCTGCTCCGGCCGGACGCCGGCCTGGCCTGGATGCTGGCAATGCCGTTGGCGGCAACGCTGGCGGTCTGCGCCGCCGCATGGCCGTGGATCCGAAACCACCTGGCCGGCACCGCCGCGCTCAGCGGCGAACGCATGTTCGACAGCCTGTACCGGGCCGCGCGCGAATTGGAGAAAGCCCCCGACCAAGCCGAAGAACTGCTCGCCACACTGCTGCGCGAGGTCTTTGAACCCCAAGAGGTGACGCACAGCGAGCGGCCGGTATCCCGCATCCGGGTGGCGGCCGACGGCTCGACCCTGGTCGTGCCGATCGCCAGGCTCTACCAGCCCGAGTTGGCCGACGGGCAGCCGCGCCTGCCGGGCAGCGCCCTGGTGTTGCGCCACGCCGGGCGCGGTCGGCGCCTGTTCACCGAGCAGGACCGCCAGCTCTGCGAGCGCCTGATGGACCAATTGCGCCGGGCCGTGGCCTATGACCGCGCCGTCGAACAGGGCCGGACGGAAGAGCGGGCCCGACTGGCGCAGGACTTGCACGACGACATCGGCGCCCGGCTGCTGACCCTGATGTACAGGGCAGCCGATCCCGAGATCGAGGAATACATCCGCCACACGTTGCAGGACCTGAAGACCCTGACCCGCGGTCTGGCCGCGTCGAACCACCGCCTGTCGCACGCCGCTGCCGAATGGAAGTCTGACATCACCCAGCGACTGAACGCCACCGGCTGCCAACTGCGATGGGATTTTTCAGCCGACCGGGACCTCAACCTGACGGTGGTGCAGTGGTCGGGCCTGACCAGGGTGCTGCGCGAGCTGGTGAACAACATCATTTCGCATGCCAAGGCCAGCCGGGTCGAGGTGCACGCTCAGCTAGAAGGCGGGCAGCTGACCTTGCAAGTGGCCGACGACGGTGCCGGACGATCGCCCCGGGACTGGTCGCACGGCCTCGGGCTGGGCGGTGTGCGCAAGCGCGTGAAGTTGCTGGGGGGTCAGGTGCAATGGCACGAGCGGCAGACCGGCGGCATCGAGTGCGCGGTGCGTATACCCCTGAACGATGTGGGCCCCTGACCGCGCCTGGCAAGCCGGTCGAAGCATGCACTGGTCTTCCGTGTCTGCGATGTCCGGTGCGTGGGCAGAGGCACGACGGGCCTGGGCGCGCTAGGCCGGCGACTGCAAAGGAACTCGGATGGGGTGGCCGATCGGGTGGCCGATCGGGTGGCCGATGGGGTGGCCGATGGGGTGGCCGATGGGGTGGCTGATGGGGCTCGAACCCACGACAACAGGAATCACAATCCTGGACTCTACCAACTGAGCTACAGCCACCGCAGAGCCTGAAAGTGTACCACTTGAGATCGGCGTCGATCCGCAGCGCATGCCAGCGATCGACGCCAGGCGCTCAAGGCCTTGCTGCCGAGGCTGCCTTGGCGGCCGCGGCGGCGCCCTTCTTGTCGACCTTGTAGCGGGTGGCCAGCACTTGGTAATAGGCTTCGGCTTCGGCACGGGCCCAGGCTTGACCGTATTGGATTTGCAGGGCTTGGCGCTCCTCGGGCTTCAGCTCGCCGGGCAGCACCCGGTCGATGCGTGCCACCAGATAACCCTGGGCAGGCAGCACCAGGCCGACCACGGCCGGCAGTTTGTCGGCATTGGCGGCCAACACGGCTTCCATCGCCTCGCGCGATAAGCCGGCGGGCTGGGCCCGAGAGACGATGGCCGGGCCCGTCAAGCTGCCGCTGGCCGGGTCGGCCTTCAACTGGGCCAGGCGGGCCTCGCCTTCCTTGCGGGCCAGGGCTTCGGACTGGCTGACCAGCAGCCGCTGGCGCACGGCGTCGCGCACCTCGGCCAGCGCCAGCGTGCGCGCCGGCTGGTGCTGCACCACCCGGGCTGCGGCCAGCTGGTTCGAGCCGGTTTCCACCGCGTCGGTGTTGCGCTTGTTCTTGACGGCGTCGTTGCCGAACACTGCATCGAGCAGCTTGGCCGAGGCCAGCGCGCCGCTGGCGCCGGGTGCCGGGTTGCGCTGCACCAGAGCCGTGCGCTTTTCGAGCTTGAGCTTGTCGATCACCGGCTGCAGGCTGTCGGACTGCTCGTAGACGGTGTTGGTGAATTGCTCGGCCGCTTCGGCCCAGCGCTTGGTGGCGAGTTGCTGGCGCACCTCGTCGTCTATGGCAGCGCGCACGGCCTCGAACGGCTTCTTCTCGCCGCCCCGGATGGCCTCGAGCTGAATCACGTGGTAACCGAAGTCGGACTCGACGACGTTGCTGATCTCGCCGGGCTTCATCGCGAACGCGGCGTCCTCGAAGGGCTTGACCATCGCGCCGCGGCCGAAGAAATCCAGGTCGCCACCCTGAGCGGCCGAGCCGGCATCGTCGGAGTTCTTCTTCGCCAGGTCAGCGAAGCCGGCCGGGTTTTTGCGCGCCTCCACCAGCAGCGCGTCGGCGCGGGCCTTGGCCTTCTGCCTGACATCGGGCGCAGCGGCCTTGTCGGCCTTGATCAGGATATGGCGCGCACGGCGCTCCTCGGCCGCGGTGTATCGGCTGGCGTTTTCGGCGTAGTACTTCTTCAGGTCATCCTCGGGCACGGCGATGCCCTTCTTCAGCACCGCGAGATCCAGCACCACGTAATCGATGGTGGCTTGCTCGGGCGCACGAAAGTCGGCTTCCCGGGCCTTGTAGTAGGCGTCGATGTCGGCGTCGGTGGGGCTGACCTTGGCCACGAAATCCTTGGCATCGAAGCGCGTGAAGTGAACCTCGCGGCGCTGCAGGAAAGCGTCGATCGCCTGGGCGACCGGTGCCTTGGCCGCCAGCACGGTGCCGGTGATGCCGCCTTGCACCTGCTGCACCGACAGGTCCTGGCGCAACCGGGACTCGAATCCGGGCAGGCTCATGCCTTGGGCGGCGAGCAAGTCCTTGTTGATGGTGTTGTCGGCGTTGCGCAGCATGGCGAACTGCGGATCGCTGACAAACAGCCGTTGCATGCGTTCGTTCGACACCACCAGGTGAAGTTTGTCGGCGGCCGTCAGCAGCACGCGCTGGCGCACCAGGGAGTCCAGCGTTTCGGCCCGGGCCTCGGGCGAGCCGAGCAGCTTGGCATCGACGTTGGGCGCCTGACGCCGCACCCGCTCGACCTGCTCCTGATGGCTGGCATCCCATTCCGCCTGGGTAATGGCCTGACCGGCCACCTTGGCCACCGTGGCGTTGCCGCCCTCGGACATGCTGCTGTAGCCCTGGACGCCGAAGATCACGAACGACGGCAGGATCAATAGCAGGACCAGGCCCAGGAACAGCCGGTTGTGCTTGCGTACGAAATCGAACATGTTGACAGCCTCTGGGTGGGCGTGCGGATCGGGAGCCTGGCGCGGTGCACAGACCGGTGCACGGACGCCACCCGCCAACAGCGGCCCGAACCTGCAAAAAAGGCGAACCGGGGTTCGCCTTGCATGTTGTCAGATCCCGCCGCGACCTCGCACAACCCGAGATTCTAAGTCGCGCAGCGCGCCTGCCAATGCGCGGGGCGTTGGACAGGGCTGCGGTGGTGGGTGCTGAGGGGCTCGAACCCCCGACCTGCGCCGTGTAAGGGCGACGCTCTGCCAGCTGAGCTAAGCACCCGCAGCCCTGGAGCCGGACCGGCCTGGCGGCCGAACGGCGACAAGGTCAGTTCAATGCGTCTTTCAGGCCCTTGCCGGCGCGGAACTTGGGCACCTTGGCGGCCTTGATCTTGATCGCAGCGCCGGTGCGCGGGTTGCGGCCGGCACGCGCCGCACGCTTGGTGACGGCAAACGTGCCGAATCCGACGATGGAGACGCTGCCGTTCTTCTTGAGCGTGCTCTTGACACCGCCGATCAGCGCCTCCAGGGCCCGCGTGGCCGCGGCCTTGGAAATGTCGGCCTGTGTGGCAATGTGTTCGATCAACTCGGCTTTGTTCACGAAGGAACCCCCGTCAAAGGTGTCTCGATGACGCATCGCAGGGGCCCTGGCCGCGCTGCTGAACGTCTTGTGGTGAGCCCTTGCAAACGGGCCATGGTTGATTTGATTACAGCGGCAGCCCCAGGCAGTGTCAAGCGCGAGGGGCGGATTCTAGGTGCATACGACACCCTCATTCGCGCGTCTCTCGCCCCGGTTTGAAAGCGGCAGCCGACCCCGGACACCCACCGCGATCAGGCACCGGCCCGCAAGACCAGCCCGACCCCCACCGCGCACAGCGCCATGCCGGCCCAGCCGCTGGGCGCCATGCGCTCACCGAACAGCCCCCAGGCCAGCAGCGCGGTGCAAGGTGGCACCAAGTACATCAGGCTGGTGACGCGGGTGGCCGCGCCGCGCTGGATCAGCATCATCAACAACGAACTGCCGCCCAGCGACAACACCAGCACCGACCAGGCCAGCGCCACCAGCAGGTCGGGGTGCCATTGCATCGTGCCGCTCTCCAGCAACGCCAGCGGCGCGGTCACCAGCAAGGCCGCGCCGATCTGCACGAAGTTGGCGCTGCGCACGTCACCCGGCAGCACATGGCGCTTCTGATACAGCGTGCCCACGGTGATCGACACCAGCGCGCCCAGCGACAAGCCCAGGTTGACTGGCGTCACTTCACCCATGCCCAGCTTGGGCCAGACCACCAGTGCCAGGCCGCCCAGGCCCAGCAACAGCCCCAACCATTGCAGCGGCGCCACGCGGTGCTGGCCGCGGCCGCTGACCCACAGCGCGGTCAGCAGCGGCTGCAGGCCGACGATCAGGGCCACCGTGCCGGCGGGGATGCCGGCACGCACCGCCGCCCATACCCCACCCAGGTAGCCGGCATGCATCAACACGCCGCTGACGGCCAGGTGGCCCCACTGCGCCCGCCCCCGCGGCCAGGCCACGCCGGCCGCACCGATCCACAGGCCGAAGGCCAGCAGCGAGAACCCGTAGCGCCAGGCCAGGAAGGTCAGCGGCGGCGCGTGCGGCATGGCCAGCCGGGCGACCACGAAGCCGGTGCTCCAGACGGCGACGAAAACCCAGG
>JBBQVF010000033.1:0-36659 GCA_038211805.1 Burkholderiales bacterium
TCGCCGTCGCGCATCGAGCCGCCGGGCTGGATCACGCAGGCAGCACCGGCGTCGATCACCACGTCCAGGCCGTCGCGGAACGGGAAGAAGGCATCGCTGGCCACCGCGCTGCCGGCCAGCGTGAGGCCGGCGTTCTCGGCCTTGATGCTGGCGATGCGGGCCGAGTCGATGCGGCTCATCTGGCCCGCGCCCACACCCAGCGTCATGCCATTGCCGCAGAACACGATGGCGTTGCTCTTGACGAACTTGGCCACCTTCCAGGCGAACAGCAGGTCGTCCATCTGCTGCGGCGTGGGCTGCAGCGTGGTCACCACCTTCAGCTCGGACACCGCCACGTTCTTGCTGTCGGTCGACTGCAGCAGCATGCCGCCGCCCACGCGCTTGAAGTCCAGCAGGTTGCCTTGCTGCGAGATCGGCACTTCCAGCAACCGCACGTTCTGCTTGGCGGCGAACACGGCTCGGGCTTCGGGCGTGATGACCGGCGCGATGATCACCTCGACGAACTGCCGTGCCACGGCTTCAGCGGTGCCGGCGTCCAGCGGCTGGTTGAAGGCGATGATGCCGCCGAAGGCGCTGGTCGGATCGGTCTTCAGCGCCTTGGCATAGGCGTCGAAGGCATTGGCCGCCACCGCCACACCGCAGGGGTTGGCGTGCTTGACGATGACGCAGGCGGCGACCGTCGGGCCGCCATCGGTCCGGTCGAAGGTCTTGACGCATTCCCATGCCGCGTCGGCATCGGCGATGTTGTTGAACGACAGTGCCTTGCCCTGCAACTGCACCCACTGCGACAAGGTGCCCGGCGCTGGTGCGCGCTCGCGGTAGAAGGCCGCGCTCTGGTGCGGGTTCTCGCCGTAGCGCATGTCCTGGGTCTTGACCAGTTGCAGCGTGAACACCTCGGGGTAGGTGCTGCGCTGTGGCACGGCGGCCGGCCGGTCCTCGGCGCCGTCTTCCAAGGCGCTCAAGTAGTTGGTGATCATGCCGTCGTAGGCGGCGGTGTGGGCGTAGACCTTGCGCGCCAGCGCGAACTTGGTCTTGCGCGTCAGGCCGCCTGCGCTCAGTTCGGCCAGCACCTGGGGGTAGTCGCTGGGGTCGATCACCACGCCCACGTCTTGCCAGTTCTTGGCCGCGGCGCGCAGCATCGCCGGGCCGCCGATGTCGATGTTCTCGATCGCGTCTTCCAGCGTGCAGTCGGGCCGGGCGGTGGCCTGGGCGAACGGGTACAGGTTGATGACCAGCAGGTCGATGGTGGCGATGCCGTGCTCGGCCAGTGCAGTCATGTGGGCGGGCACGTCACGCCGCGCCAGCAGGCCGCCGTGGATGCGCGGGTGCAGGGTCTTGACGCGGCCGTCCAGCATCTCGGGAAAGCCGGTGATTTCGGCCACTTCGGTGACGGGCAGGCCGGCGTCGGCCAGCAGCCGGGCGGTGCCGCCGGTGGACAACAGCTTGACGCCACGCGCATGCAGCGCCTGGGCCAGGTCGACGATGCCGGTCTTGTCGGAGACGGACAGCAGGGCAGTGGTCATGTGCAGATATAAGTTTGTAAAGCGGACCGTTTCGCCGCGGGCCCTGCAAGCAGACGCCGCGGAACCGGCTTTGCCGGGCCGCTGGCGGCGCCCCCTGGAGGGGGAGCGCCGCAGGCGCTACGGGGGTGGGTCATTTGATCAGCTTGTGATCGAGCAGCTTGCGGCGCAGGGTGTTGCGGTTGATGCCCAGCCAGTCGGCGGCCTTGCTCTGGTTGCCGTCGGCGTGTTTCATCACCACCTCGAGCATCGGCTTCTCGACGGTGCCGACGACCATGTCGTGCACCGCGTGCGGCTCGGTGCCGTGGAGGTCCTTGAAGTACTGCTCCAGGCTGTCGCGGATGCAGTCTTCGATCTTCTTCTTGCTCATGCCTGCAGCGCAATCGCGTCATCGTTGGCGGCGGCCGGCGGCAGCAGGTGGTGCTGCTGGGCGAGCGCGTCGAAGTAGTCGCTGACAGCGGCCACCTGTTGGTCGACCTCGTCGATGCGGTTCATCGCCTGGCGGAAGGCCTCGCCGCCCGGCAGCGCGCGCACCGCCCAGCCGATGTGCTTGCGCGCGCTGCGCACGCCGGTGTGTTCACCGTACAGACCGTAATGGGCCTGCAGGTGGTCGACCAGCCAGCGCCGCACGTCGGCGGTGGCGGGCGCGGCCAGTGTCTGGCCGGTGGCCAGGAAATGCGCGATCTCGCGGAAGATCCACGGCCGGCCCATCGCGGCGCGGCCGATCATCAGCGCGTCGGCGCCGGTGTACTGCAGCACGGCCAACGCCTTGGCCGGTGAATCGATGTCGCCGTTGGCCACCACCGGCACGCGCACCGCGGCCTTCACCGCCGCCACCGTGTCGTATTCGGCAACGCCGGTGTAGCCCTGCTCGCGGGTGCGGCCGTGCACGGTGAGCCGGGCCACGCCGGCGTCGGCCGCGGCGCGCGCCAGCGCCACCGCGTTGCGCTCGGCGGCGCACCAGCCGGTGCGCATCTTCAACGTCACCGGCACGCCGCGCGGTGCGGCCACGGCCACCACCGCCTCGACGATGGCCAGCGCCAGCGCCTCGTCGCGCATCAGCGCCGAGCCGGCAAACTTGTTGCACACCTTCTTGGCCGGGCAGCCCATGTTGATGTCGATGATCTGCGCGCCGCGGTCGATGTTGTAGGCCGCGGCCTCGGCCATCATGGCCGCGTCGGTGCCGGCGATCTGCACCGCGATCGGCCCCGGCTCACCGGCATGGTCGGCACGGCGCGAGGTCTTCAGCGAGGCCCACAAGTCCTTGCGCGAGGTGACCATCTCGCTGACGGCATAACCCGCACCCAGTTGCCGGCACAGTTGTCGGAACGGGCGGTCGGTCACGCCGGCCATCGGGGCGACGAAGAGCCGGTTCGGCAGCAGGAAGGGGCCGATTTGCAGGGTCATGCGGAGGCTGGGCGCTGGGAGCGGAAGGCGGTGCTGCTGAAAAAGGAGGCAGAGTATAGCCGTGGCCGCCGGCCCGCCCGGCCGCTGCCGGGCTGCCTATGATGCGGCGCCATGGAAGCCTGGATCGAACCCTACCTGCATGCCTTGCTGGCTGCGTTGGCGCTGCCCAAGTTCGGCCTCAGCACGGTGTTCGTGATCGCCTTCGTGTCGGCCACCTTGCTGCCGCTGGGCTCCGAGCCGGCCGTGTTCGGGCTGGTCAAGCTCAACCCGGCGATGTTCTGGCCGGCCGTGCTGGTGGCCACTGCCGGCAACACGCTGGGCGGCATGGTCAGCTGGTGGATAGGCTACGGCGCCGAGCGGGCCTACGAGAGGGTGACCCACCGCAGCGGCGAGTTGCGCGCCATCGCCTGGTTGCGGCGCTTCGGCGCCCGGGCCTGCCTGCTGTCGTGGCTGCCGGTCGTGGGCGACCCGCTGTGCGCCGTGGCCGGCTGGCTCAAGCTGCCGTTCTGGCCCTGCGTTCTCTACATGATGATCGGCAAGTTCTTCCGCTACCTGCTGATGACGGCGGCGCTGCTGTGGCTGTTTCCCGGCGCGGCCCCCTGACCGGCGCGACGCCAGCGCGCCGCCTCCCCCGACGATCCCCCTGAAGTGGGAGGGCGGCGGCGGCTCACCGACCCCACCGCGCCGCAGAATTGGCGACCGCCGCCACTGGCGCCTCCACCTCCTGCGATGCAAGCCTATCCCGACACCCCCGACGCCCCCGACACCCCAGACACCCCGGCCTACCGGCAACTGACCCGCACCTTCAGCCGGCTGCACCACCTGCAGCACCTGCAGTCCCTGGCCTATTGGGACCAGGCGTCGATGATGCCCGCCGGCGGTGCCGAGGCCCGCGCCGGCGCGCTGGCCGAGCTGGCCGCGCTGATGCACCAGTGGCGCACCGACCCGGCCCTGAAGCCAGCGCTGGCCCGCGCCGAGCAAGAGCCGCTGGACGAGCAGCAGCGCGCCAACCTGCGCGAAGTCGGCCGCGAGTGGCGCGCCGCCAACGCGCTGCCCGCTGCCCTGGTGCAGCGCAGCCAGCTGGCCACCTCGCGTTGCGAGCACGCCTGGCGGGTGCAGCGGCCGGCCAACGACTGGGCCGGCTTTTTGCCCAACTTCCGCGAGGTGGTGGCGGTCGCTCGCGAAGAGGCCGTGTTGCTGGCGCAGACCAGCGGCCTGCGGCCCTACGACGCGCTGATGGACCGCTTCGAGCCCGGCATGACCTGCGCCCAGCTCGACCCGCTGTTCGCCGACCTGCGCCAATGGCTGCCCGGGCTGGTGCAGCGGGTGCAGGACCGTCAGCGCGACGACGTGGTGCTGCAGCCGCAGGGGCCGTTCCCGATCGAGGCGCAGCGCGCGCTGTGCGTCGAGGTGATGCAGCGGCTGGGCTTCGATTTCAACGCCGGCCGGCTCGACGTCAGCACCCATCCCTTTGCCGGCGGTGTGCCCGAAGACGTGCGCCTGACCACCCGCTACGAGACCGGCGAGTTCATCACCAGCCTGCTCGGCGCCATCCACGAGACGGGCCACGGCCGCTACGAGCAGAACCGGCCCCGCGAATGGCTGGACCAGCCGGTGTCGCAGGCGCGGTCGATGGCCATCCATGAAAGCCAGAGCCTGGCCTTCGAGATGCAGCTGGGCCGGCATCCGGGCTTCGTGGCGCAGCTGGCGCCGATGGTCCGCCGCGCCTTCGGCGACCAGCCGGCGTTTGCCGACGACAACCTGCTCAAGCTGGTGACGCGGGTCAGGCCCGGCCTGATCCGGGTCGACGCCGACGAGGTGACCTACGCCGCCCACGTGATGCTGCGCTACGACATCGAACGCCACTTGATCGAACGCGAGATCGAACCCGACGACGTGCCCACGCTGTGGGACCAGGGCATGGCCGACCTGCTGGGCCAGGACAGCCGCGGCAACCACCGCGACGGCGCGATGCAGGACGTGCACTGGCCCGAGGCGATGTTCGGCTACTTCCCCTGCTACACGCTGGGTGCGATGTACGCGGCGCAGTGGTTCGCGACGCTGCGCCGCGAGCAGCCCGACCTGGATGCGCGCATCGACTCGGGCGACCTGGCACCGGTGTTCGACTGGCTGAAGCAGCACATCTGGCAACCCGCCAGTCGCTGGACGACCGATGAACTGGCCCGTCGCGCCAGCGGCGAGGCGCTGAATCCGGCGCACTACCGGGCGCATCTGGAGGCGCGCTACCTGGGCTGACCCACCCGGCGTGCCGGCCGGCGGCCGCCGCCCCCGCGGGGTAGTGGGCGCTAACCGACCCGCTGACCAGCCGCCAGAACAGGTCGCCCGCTCGGATCGACTACGCGGATCGATCCGTTCGGATCGACCGTTCGGATCGACCGATCAGGCCGCTGCGCGACGGCGGCGGACCGCGGTCTTCGCCGCGGCCGGGGCCGCGGCCTCGGCTTCAGCCGCCACCGCTTTGCGGGCGACGGCCTTGCGCGCCACCGCCCTGCGGGCGGCCGGCTTCGGCGCATCGGCCGGCGTGGCCTTCGGTATCCGGGCAGCCCGCTTCTTCGGCGCGGCGACCGGTGCGCCCGCTTCGGCTTCCGCCGGGGCCAGGCCGACGGCCTTTTCCAGCGCGGCCACGCGGTCGACCAGGGCGGCCAGCGCACGGGCATTGGGCACGCCCAGCTTGGTCATCGCCCGCGCCGTGCGCTCTTCGAAGATGGTCTCCAGCTTGTCCCACTGCGCATTGGCCTTGTGGCCGACCTCGCCGGCCATCGCGGTCATCTTGCCGGCCACGTCGCCCAGCTTCTCCCCGGCCACGGCCTGCGTTTTCTTCTGCAGGTTGACGCCTTCCTTGATCAGGGTCTCGAACACCTTGCCGCCTTCACCCTGGGCCTTGGCAAAGGCCCCCAGGCCGGCCAGCCAGATCTGGTGCGCCGAGTCCTTGACGGTCTGCGCCAGCTGGCTGTCGAGCAGACCCGAGGGCGCAGCCGCCTTCTTGTCAGCCATCTTCTGAAGTCTCTTCACCATGGGGAACTCCTGGGGGATGTGGGGAACCGTGCGGGCACCGCCGATCGGTGACGGGCAGCCAGCAGTGTAGGCAGCGCTTGTCGAGCCGTCAGCCTAATCCGCAGCCGGTGCACCACCGGGCCACCGGCGCCGCCGCAGGGGCGACTGTGCGCCTGGGCGAATGGGCGAAGGTGCGGGCCCGGCTATCCTGCCGGCCATGTACGCGTCCTTCTTCGGCCTGAAGCACCTGCCGTTCTCGATCGCGCCCGACCCGCGCTACCTCTACATGAGCGAGCGCCACCGCGAGGCGCTGGCGCACCTGTTGTTCGGCGTGCAGGGCGGTGGTGGTTTCGTCCTGCTGTCGGGCGAGATCGGCGCCGGCAAGACCACCGTCTGCCGCTGTTTCCTGGAGCAGGTGCCGGCCGACTGCCAGGTGGCCTACATCTTCAACCCGCAACTCACCGTGCCCGAACTGCTGCAGACCGTGTGCGACGAGTTCGGCATCACCGTGCCGGCGGCCGCCGCGCCGCCATCGCTGAAGACCTACATCGATGCGCTGAACGGCCACCTGCTGGCCGCCCATGCCCAGGGCCGGCATTGCCTGCTGATCATCGACGAGGCCCAGCACCTGTCGGCCGAGGTGCTGGAGCAGCTGCGCCTGTTGACCAATCTGGAGACCCGCGAGCGCAAGCTGCTGCAGATCGTCCTGATCGGCCAGCCCGAACTGCGCACGCTGCTGGCCGGCGCCGGGCTGGAGCAGTTGGCGCAACGGGTGATCGCGCGCTACCACCTGGGGGCGCTGACCGCCGCCGAGACCGCTGCCTACGTGGCGCACCGGATGGCCGTGGCCGGGCTCGCCGGGCCGTTGCCCTTCGACCCTGCGGCCTTGCGGCGCATCCATGGCCTGAGCGGCGGTGTGCCGCGCCGCATCAACCTGCTGTGCGACCGTGCGCTGCTGGGGGCCTTTGCCGAAGGCCGCGCGCGGGTGGGCGTGCGCATCGTCGACCGCGCTTCCAGCGAGGTGTTCGATGCCGGCGCCCCGGCCGCACGCCAGCGCCCGCTGGTGCTGCTGGCCGCCGGCCTGGCGGCAGGGCTGGCGCTGTCGGTGCTGGCGGGCGCCTGGCTGCTGGCCGGGCCACCGGCGCAGCGCAAGCCGACCGCTGCCGCGCTGATGGCTGCGCCAGCGCCTGCGTCTTCGACTGCATCTGCATCTGCATCTGCATCTGCATCTGCGTCTACGTCTGCGTCTGCGTCGGCGTCGGCGGTGGGCGCGGTGGCGGCAGCGGCTTTGCCCGCCACGGACCTGGCCCCCGCTGCGCCGCTGCTGCCAAGCCCGGGGCCGACCGTGTTCCTGGCCGACGAAGCCCGTGCCTGGCGCGACCTGGCGCCGCTGTGGGGCTGGCAAGTGCCGGCCAACCTGGCGGGCGATCCCTGCCTGGGCGCGCGCACGCAGCAGCTGCGCTGTTACCGCACGGCGGCCGGCACGCTGGTGCAGTTGCGTCAACTCGACCGGCCGGTGCTGCTGGTGCTGCACGCCGGCGACGGCCCGCCGCGCTTTGCGCGCCTGGTGTCGCTGGGCGTGCAGCAGGCCGTGCTGGCCATTGGCGAGCAGCGTTTTGCCGTGTCGATCGATGAGCTGGCGCGGTTGTGGCGCGGTGAATTCGCCACCCTCTGGCGCTTGCCCGAGGGCTACCAGCGGCCGCTGGAAGCGGGGGCCGGCGGGCCGGCAGTCGACCACCTGGCGCAGGGCCTGGCCCTGCTGCGGCGCGAGCCGCCACCGGCGCCCGGCCAGGTGCTGGGCGGTGAACTGGCGCTGCGGCTGGCCGGTTTCCAGCTGGCGCAAGGGCTCAAGCCCGACGGCCTGGCCGGCCCCACGACCTTCATGCAACTGAACCGGGCGCTGGCGGTGGACGAGCCGCGCCTGGCCCTTGCCGCGCCGCAGCGCTGACCGCCATGTCCTACATCCTCGAAGCCCTGAAGCGCGCCGATGCCGAGCGCCAGCGCGGCGGTGTGCCCGGGCTGCATGCCCAGACCGGCCGCAGCGTGACCGTGGCTGAACCCGGCAACGCCGGCGGCCGGCCCTGGTGGCTGGCCGGCGCCGCACTGGCGCTGCTGCTGATCGGCGGCGCAGCGGCCTGGTGGTGGCGTGCCGGCCCGGTGGTGCCGCCGGCTGTGGTGTCTGGCGGATCGGGGTTGCCGATGGCCTCGTCGCCGCTGCCGGTTGCCGCCGCACCGACCGCGCCGCTGATCGCCGCACCCGCCGCACCCGCCGCCCGCGCCGCACCCGCCGCACCCGCCGCGCCGGCGTTGTCGCTGCCGGTTCCGGCGGCCAAGCCGCTGCCGGCGCCACGCCCCACACGAGCTTCGACGCCACCTTCGACGCCGCTGGCCACGACGACGACGACGACGACGGCGGCGCCGACGCCGACGCCGGCGCCGGCAGCGACATGGGCCACCGCGGCACCGCGGGGGGCAGCAACGCCAGGGGCGGCCAGCGCCACGCCGGCACAGGCCGCACCCGCCGCACCGGCCGCACCCGCCGCACCCGCCGCACCCGCCGCACCCGCCGCACCCGCCGCACCCGCCGCACCCGCCACACCCGCCCTGCCCGAGCGGCTGCCGCAGTGGGCAGAGCTGCCCGACGCGGTGCGCCGCGAGGTGGGCCCGCTGAACCCGGGCGGTTCGATCCATGCCGAGCAGCCTGCTGCGCGCATGGTGATCCTCAACGGCCAGGTGTTCCGCGAAGGCGACTTGCTGGCCGCCCAGTTGCGGGTCGAGCAGATCCGCCCCCGTTCGGTGGTGTTGAGCCTGCGCGGGCAGCGCTTCGAGTTGGCGCTGTAGCGGTCGGCCGTTGTTCACGCCGTGAAACAGGCGGCGGCGGCGCCGGACCTGGGGTTAGCGCGCAACGGCCGTCCCGCGCGCATCGACAAGAATCTGGCAGACCCGTACAGAGGAGGCTCTCATGCACTATTTCGTCACCGGCGCGACCGGTTTCATCGGCAAACGCCTGGTCAAGTCGCTGCTGGCGCGGCGTGGTGCTGTCGTTCACTTCCTGGTGCGCCCGGGCAGCGAAGGCAAGCTGGCCGATCTGTACACCTACTGGGGCGTCAGCAAGACCCGGGCAATCCCCGTCAGCGGTGACTTGACGGCGCGCAAGCTGGGCGTGTCGGCCGACGACACCAAAAAGCTCAAGGCGCTGGGCGTCGCCGTCTACCACCTGGCCGCGGTCTACGACCTCAGCGCCGATGAAGACAGCCAGGTGCGCGTCAACATCGAGGGCACCCGCAACCTGGTCGAATTCGCCAAGGCGATCGAGGCCAGTCACCTGCACCATGTCTCGTCGATCGCCGCCGCCGGCCTCTACGAGGGCGTGTTCCGCGAGGACATGTTCGAGGAGGCCGAGGGCCTGGACCACCCCTACTTCATGACCAAGCACGAGAGCGAGAAGATCGTGCGCAAGGAGTGCAAGCTGCCCTGGACGGTCTACCGCCCGGCGCTGGTGGTGGGCGACTCGACCACCGGCGAGATGGACAAGGTCGACGGCCCGTACTACTTCTTCAAGCTGATCCAGCGCATGCGCCAGCTGCTGCCGCCGTGGATGCCGTCGATGGGCCTGGAAGGCGGGCGCATCAACATCGTGCCGGTCGATTTCGTCGTCAAGGCGCTCGATTTCATCTCGCACAGCAAGGCCGAACTGGGCAGCAAATGCTTCCACCTGGTCGACCCCCAGGGTTACCGCGTGGGCGACGTGCTCGACATCTTCGCCAAGGCCGCGCATGCGCCGAAGATGAACGTGTTCATCAACGCCGCGCTGCTGGGCTTCATCCCCAAGAGCGTGAAGAAGGGCCTGATGGCGCTGGCGCCGGTGCGCCGTGTCTACCGCGCGGTGATGAAGGACCTCGACCTGCCCGAGGACATGTTCACCTTCATCAACTTCCCCACGCGTTACGACTGCCGCGAGATGCAGGCCGCGCTGAAGGGCAGCGGCATCGAATGCCCGAACCTGAACGACTACGCCTGGCGGCTGTGGGACTACTGGGAACGCCACCTCGACCCCGATCTCTTCATCGACCGCAGCCTGAAGGGCAGCGTCGGCGGCAAGGTGGTGCTGGTGACCGGCGGCTCGTCGGGCATCGGCCTGGCTGCGGCGTGCAAGTTTGCCGAGGCCGGCGCCGTCACCATCATCTGCGCCCGCGGCGAAGACAAGTTGCGCGAGGCGGTGGCCGAGATCCACGCCCATGTCAAGGCCAAGGGCGGCAAGGACGCGCAGGTCTTCAGTTATTCGGTCGACATCGCCGACGAGGCCGGTTGCGCCGCGTTGTGCAAGACGCTGGAAGAGGTGCACGGCGGCGTCGACTTCCTGATCAACAACGCCGGCCGCTCGATTCGCCGCGCGATCGAGAACAGCTACGACCGCTTCCACGACTTCGAGCGCACGATGAGCCTGAACTACTTCGGCTGCCTGCGCGTCACCATGGGCCTGCTGCCCGGCATGGTCAAGAAGCGCCGCGGCCACGTGGTCAACATCAGCTCGATCGGCGTGCTGACCAATGCGCCGCGCTTCAGTGCCTACGTCGCCAGCAAGGCTGCGCTGGACGCCTGGACGCGCTGCGCATCCAGCGAGTACGCCGACCAGGGCGTCAGCTTCACCACCATCAACATGCCGCTGGTGCGCACGCCGATGATCGCGCCGACCCAGATCTACAAGAACGTGCCCACGCTGGCGCCCGAAGAGGCGGCCGACCTGATCGCCCAGGCCTGCGTCTACAAGCCGGTGCGCATCGCCACCCGGCTGGGCATCGCCGGCCAGATGCTGCATGCGGCCGCGCCCAAGGTGGCGCAGATCGTGATGAACACCACCTTCCGCATGTTCCCCGACAGCGACGCGGCCAAGGGCGCCAAGGACGGCAAGGGCGACAAGCCCAAGCTGTCGCCCGAGGCGATCGCGATGCAGCAGATGATGCGCGGCATCCACTTCTGACCGGCGTGCCGGGCCCGGGCCCGGTGCCGGTAGCGGCACCGGGTATCCTGCACCGCCTTGCCACTGAGTCGCCCGCCCCATGGATGCCGTCGTGCTGTTTTTTGTGCTGGGCGCTGCGGCCGGGCTGGCCAGGTCCGACCTGAAGCTGCCGCCCGCGCTGTACGACGCCCTGTCGATCTACCTGCTGCTGGCCATCGGCCTGAAGGGCGGCGTCGAACTGGCCAAGCAGCCCTTCGCCGACGTGGCGCCCCAGGCGCTGATGGCCATGAGCCTGGGCCTGGTGATCCCGTTGATCGCGTTTCCGGTGCTGCGGGGGCTGGGCCACCTCAGCCGGGCCGATGCCGCGTCGGTGGCGGCGCACTACGGCTCGGTCAGCGTGGTCACCTTCGCGGTGGGCCAGAACTTCCTGGTCAGCGCGGGCATCGCCTTCGAAGCCCACATGCCCTTGTTCCTGGTGCTGCTGGAGGTGCCCGGCATCCTGGTGGGCGTGCTGCTGGCCCGGGTGGGCGGGCCGGTGCGGCCGGCCTGGGGCCGGCTGACGCACGAGGTGCTGCTGGGCAAGAGCATCGTGCTGCTGGTGGGCGGCCTGCTGATCGGCTGGGTGGCCGGCCCCCAGGCACTGGCGCCGACCGACCCGTTCTTCGGCGCGCTGTTCAAGGGCGTGTTGTGCCTGTTCCTGCTGGAGATGGGCCTGGTGGCCGCGGCGCAACTGGGTTCGCTGCGCAAGGTCGGCCTGTTCCTGGTCGGCTTCGGCATCGGCATGCCGCTGGTGTCGGCGGGGCTGGGTGGCGGCCTGGGCTGGGCGATCGGTCTGTCGGTGGGTGGCACGGCGCTGCTGGCCACGCTGGCCGCCAGCGCCAGCTACATCGCCGCCCCCACGGCGATGCGCATCGCCGTGCCCGAGGCCAACCCGGCGCTGTCGATCACCGCTGCGCTGGCGATCACTTTTCCGTTCAACCTGCTGGTGGGCATCCCGCTGTATGTCCGGCTGGCCGAATTTCTGCACCGGAGCGCGCCATGACGATGCACCCGAAGAAGCTGGTGGTGATGCTCTGCGAGGCCGTGCTCGAACCGCTGCTGGTCGCCGACAGCGAGCGGCTGGGCGCCCACGGCTACACCATCAGCGATGTGCGCGGTGGTGGTGGCCGCGGCGTGCGCAGCGCGGCCTGGGACGCGGACCGCAGCATCCGCATGGAGATCATCTGCGACGCTGCGGTCGCCGAGGCCATCGTGGCGCATGTGCACAGCCGTTACTTTGCCCACTATGCGATGACCGTTTTCACCGCCGATGTCGGCGTGCTGCGACCGCAGAAGTTCTGACAGGTCGGCCGGCCTTGGCCGGCGCCCACCGGCCTGCCGGCATTCCGGCATTTCGGCATTTCGGCATTTCGACATTTCTGCATGTCGCCCGCAGCCGATCTGCCGCAGTCAATCCGCCAGCTTCAGCACCAGTTTGCCGAAGTTCTCGCCCGAGAACAGCTTGTTCAGCGTGGCGGGGAAGGCGGCCACGCCGCCCTCGACCACGTCTTCCTTGCTCTTCATGCGGCCGTCCTTCAGCCAGGCCGCCATCTCGGCGATGGCCTGGGGGTAGCGGTCGGCGTAGTCGAACACGACGATGCCTTCCATGCGCGCGCGATTGACCAGCAGCGACAGGTAGTTCTTCGGCCCGGCCACCGCGCTGGTGGCGTTGTACTGGCTGATCGCGCCACAGATGACGATGCGCGCCTTCAGGTTGATCCTGGCCAGCACGGTGTCGAGGATCTCGCCGCCGACGTTGTCGAAGTAGATGTCCACACCCTGCGGGCAATGCTGGCGCAGGCCTTCGCGCACCGGGTCCCAGCGCGCCTTGGCGGACGACACACCCTCTGGCGCCGGCGCCTTGTAGTCGATGCAGGCATCGAAGCCGAGTTCCTTGACCACCCAGTCGCACTTGGCGGGCCCACCGGCGATGCCCACCACCCGGCAGCCCTTCAACTTGGCCACCTGGCCCACCGTCTGGCCGACCGCGCCGGCGGCGCCCGAGACCACCACGGTCTCGCCCGGCTGCGGTTGGCCCACGTCCATCAGGCCGAAATAGCCGGTCATGCCGGGCATGCCCAGCACGTTGAGCCATTGGGTGACGCTGCCCACGCCGAGGTCGACGCGTTGCAGGCCGGCGCGCTGCACGCCATCGGCCGTCAGCGCCAGAAACTCCTGCACGCCGGTCAGGCCGCTGACGGCATCGCCAACCGCAAAGCCGGGGTGGCGCGAGGCGATCACCCGGCCGATGCCGCCGGCGCGCATCACCTCGCCGATGGCCACCGGGGCGATGTAGCTGCGGCCCTCGTTCATCCAGCCGCGCATCGCCGGGTCGAGCGACAAGGCCAGCACCTGGATCAGCACCTCGCCCTCGGCGGGTTCGGCCACCGGCTCGCGGGTCAGTTGCCAGTCGCTGCCCTTGGACAGGCCCACCGGCCGGGCGGCCAGGCGCACCTGGTGGTTGACAAGCTTGGCCAGCGGGTGGTCGGCGGCGGTCGGGCTGTTCATGGCGGGTCTCCGGGGGGGATGGGTCGCGCATGCTAAGCGCGGTGGCGCGATCGTGCCGGCCCGCCGGCTGTGCCACCCGGCCGGGGTCCGGTTGTTTCTACAATCGGTTCAATTGCTGCAATGCACCAACCGGTTGCCGCCGCCTGAATCCCTGCACTGAACCCAACGCACCCGAGGACCGGCCATGAGCTCCAGCGCCCCGAACACCCCGCCCGCCGCCGCCGCCGCCGCCGCCGATGACCTGGCCCACATCACGCCGCGCGAAAAGGCCGAGATCCTGGCCCAGGCGCTGCCCTACATCCGCAAGTTTCACGGCAAGACGCTGGTCATCAAGTACGGTGGCAATGCGATGACCGACCCGGCACTGCAGCAGGACTTTGCCGAGGACGTGGTGCTGCTCAAGCTGGTGGGCATGAACCCGATCGTGGTCCATGGCGGCGGCCCGCAGATCGACGAGGCGCTGGCCAAGATCGGCAAGAAGGGCACCTTCATCCAGGGCATGCGGGTGACCGACGAAGAGACGATGGAAGTCGTCGAATGGGTGCTGGGCGGCGAGGTGCAGCAAGACATCGTCGGCCTGATCAACGCCGCTGGCGGCAAGGCGGTGGGCCTGACCGGGCGCGACGGCGCGATGATCCGCGCCCGCAAGCTGAAGTTGCAGGACCGCGACGATCCGACCAAGGAAGTCGACGTCGGCTCGGTCGGCGAGATCGTCTCGATCGACCCCAGCGTGGTCAAGGCGCTGCAGGACGATGCCTTCATCCCGGTGATCAGCCCGATCGGGTTCGGCGAGAACAACGAGAGCTACAACATCAACGCCGACGTGGTCGCCGCCAAGCTGGCCACCGTGCTGAAGGCCGAAAAGCTGCTGATGCTGACCAACATCGCCGGCGTGCTAGACAAGCAGGGCCAGTTGCTGACCGACCTGACCGCCCGCCGCATCGACGAGTTGTTTGCCGACGGCACGATCAGCGGCGGCATGCTGCCCAAGATCGCTGGCGCGCTGGACGCCGCCAAGAGCGGTGTCAACGCGGTGCACATCATCGACGGCCGGGTACCGCACGCGATGCTGCTGGAAGTGCTGACCGACCAGGCCTACGGCACGATGATCCGCAGCCACTGATCCCGGCGTGCCGATGAAGAAGCCCGACGCCCGCACGGTCTGGCTGTTCGACCTGGACAACACCCTGCACGACGCCGGCAGCTGGGTGTTCGGCCAGTTGCGCGAGGCGATGGGCGATTACGTGGCTGATGCGTTGCAGATCGACGGCGACGAGGCCCGCGCGCTCAACCTGCATTACTGGCACCGCCACGGCGCCACGCTGCTGGGCCTGATGCGCCACCACGGCGTGAAGCCGGCGCACTTTTTGCACGACACCCACCGCCTGCCCGGGCTGGAGCAGCGGCTGAGCGGCCACCGCCACGACTTTGCCGCGTTGCAGCGCCTGCCCGGCCGCAAGTTCATCCTGACCAATGCGCCGCGCGCCTACGCGCTGCGGGTGCTGGATGCGCTGCGCATCGGCCATCTGTTCGACGGCGTCATCGCCATCGACGACATGGTCATGTTCGGCCAGCTGCGGCCCAAGCCCGATGCCCGCATGCTGCGCCGCGTGGCGGTCGGCCTGGGCGTGCCGCCGCGGCGCTGCGTGCTGGTCGAAGACACGCTGGTGCATCAGAAGGCCGCCCGCCGCGTCGGCATGGCCACCGTGTGGATGCAGCGCTTCTTGCGCGGCGGGCCGTCGCTGGGGCCGGCCACCGCACGCTTGAGCAGACGGCCGGCCTACGTCGACCGCCGCCTGCGGGGCCTGCGGGGGCTGCTGCGCTGAGCGGGTTCGACGCCGCCTGTGCCGGCCGATGCGCAGGCCCGTCCTCAAGCCCGACAGCCTCCCAGACACTCGGGTTCAAGGAGCGGTCTGGTCGGTGATTACCTGCAGGTGGTGCGCCGGGGTCGCTGTGCCAGAATCGACCGAGCGCCTTTTGAGACCAGCCCGCTGCCGCAATGACCGACCTGCCCGAGCCATCCGGCGCCGATGACTCACCGGCCTTGACGTTGGTCCCGCCGCGACCCCTGGCCCTGGTGGCCAGCGTGGCCCATGCCGCTGCCAGCGCCACCTTGGCGGCGGCCGGGGCCGATGCCGTCCAAGTCACCGCCGCCGCCCGCAAACGGCCGCGCCCGGGCGAGCGGCGCGAACAGATCCTGCAGACCCTGGCCGCCATGCTGGAGCAACCCGGCACCGACCGCATCACCACCGCGGCGCTGGCCGCCCGGCTGCAGGTCAGCGAGGCCGCGCTGTACCGGCATTTCGCCAGCAAGGCGCAGATGTTCGAAGGCCTGATCGAGTTCATCGAGTCCAGCGTCTTCACGCTGGTCAACCAGATCGCCGAGCGCGAAACCAGCGGCGCGCTGCAAGCCCGGCGCATCGTCGTCATGGTGCTGCAGTTCGGCGAAAAGAACCGCGGCATGGTGCGGGTGATGGTCGGCGACGCGTTGGTCTTCGAGCACGACCGCCTGACCGCCCGCATGAACCAGTTCTTCGACCGGCTGGAAGGCCAGTTGCGCCAGTGCCTGCGCAGCGCCGCCGACGCCAGCGCTTCGGTCACGCCCACGGTGGATGCGCAGGCGCTGGCCTCGGGCCTGACCGCGCTGGTGGTCGGCCGGCTGCAGCGCTATGCGCGGTCGGGCTTCCGGCGCGAGCCCACCGAGCACCTGGACGCCCTGCTGCTGCGCCTGACCACGTGAAGCCGCCGGACGCGGCGCAGCCTGGATCGTTCCTGGCGCGGGACTTGACGCCGGTCCCGGCGCGGGCCTTGACGCCGGTCTTGACGCCAGTCTTGGCGCCGGTCGGTGTGGCCGCCAACCGCCCTGACCCGACGACCGCCTGGTTTCGGCTTCCCGGCCAGGCGGCCCGGCTGCAGCTGTGGCCGCAAAAGGCCGCCTTCGAGCCCGAGCTCGGCTTGCTGCTGGTGGCCGATGCGCACCTCGGCAAGGCGATGTCGTTCCGTCGGCTGGGCGTGCCGGTACCCGAGGCCACCACCGACGAGACGCTGGCCCGGCTGGATCATCTGGTGGCGGCCACCGGCGCGCGCGGCATCGTCTTTCTGGGTGACCTGCTGCACTCGGCCCGGGCCCATGCCGTGGGCACGATGGCCGCCGTGCTGGCCTGGCGCCAACGCCAGGCCGCGCTGGACTTGACGCTGGTGCGCGGCAACCACGACCAGCACGCCGGCGACCCGCCCGCCGCGCTGGGGGTTCGGGTGGTCGACGGCCCGCTGCGCCTGGGCCCCTGGGCCCTGGTCCACCAGCCCGAAGCCGTGCCGGGTGCCTACGCGCTGGCCGGCCATGTCCACCCCTGTGCGGTGTTGGCCGGCCGCGGCGGCGACCGCTTGCGCCTGCCCTGCTACCACTTTGGCCCGGCCACCGGCGTGCTGCCGGCTTTCGGGCCGTTCACCGGCATGCATGCGCTGGCGGCGGGGCCGGGCGTGCAGCGGTTCGCGATCGCCGGGGCCACGGTGCGCGCGCTGCCGGCCTGATCAGTGCCACGCTTGACGCCGCGCGCTGCGGTGTGGCGCGTAGTGGGAAGTGCAATGGGCAGTGCAGTCGGCAGTGCAATGGGCAGTGCAGTCGGCAGTGCAGTCGGCAGGGCCCGCTGGCTACACTTCGGCGATGCCATCCAGCCCGCTAGACGCCTTCCTCCTCCGCGCCGACCACCTGCTCAAGCGGCTCGAAAACATCTTGCCGCACGCCCTGGCGGCGCCCGATTGGGACGCCGCCATCGCCTTCCGCTACCGCAAGCGCGGTGGGTCGGGCTGGCTGCAGCCGGTGCGCCAGGTGGCGCCGATCGCGTTGTCCGATCTGCAGGAAGTGGATGGCCAGAAAGACCGGCTGGTGCGCAACACGGTGCAGTTCGTCGCCGGCCTGCCGGCCAACAACGTGCTGCTGACCGGCGCCCGCGGCACCGGCAAGAGCAGTCTGATCAAGGCCTGCCTGAACGAGCTGGCGCCCAAGGGGCTGCGCCTGATCGAGATCGACAAGGCCGACCTGGTCGACCTGCCCGACCTGGTCGACCTGGTGGCCGACCGGCCAGAGCGTTTCATCGTCTTCTGCGACGACCTGAGCTTCGACGAGGGCGAGCCTGGTTACAAGGCGCTCAAGAGCATCCTCGACGGCAGCATCGCCGCGGCCAGCGACAACGTGCTGATCTACGCCACCAGCAACCGCCGCCACCTGCTGCCCGAATACATGAAGGAGAACCTCTCCTACACCCACACCGACGACGGCGAGGTGCACCCTGGCGAGGTGGTCGAGGAGAAGATCTCGCTGAGCGAGCGCTTCGGCCTGTGGATCAGCTTCTACCCGTTCAGCCAGCCCGAGTACCTGGTGATCGTGGCGCAGTGGCTGCGGCACTTCGGCATCGACGAGGCGACCATCGCCCGTGCCCGCCAGCCCTCGCTGGTGTGGGCGCTGGAGCGCGGCTCGCGCTCGGGCCGGGTGGCCTACCAGTTCGCCCGCGATTGGGCCGGCCGCGACCATGCTGCCGACGAAGCGCCGGGCGCGGTGGCCGACGACACCGCGCCCGACGGGCTCGACCGTGTTTGAGGCCGCGGCCGTGCAACCGGCGATCACCTCGGTCGACGGCATTGCCCGCGGCGACCGGCCGGTCACCGATGTCGCCGTGGGCGTGCTGGTCGAGCGCGACGCGGCCGGCCGCGAAGGCCGCTTCCTGCTGACCAGCCGGCCCGAAGGCAAGGTTTACGCCGGCTACTGGGAATTCCCCGGCGGCAAGTTCGAGCCCGGTGAAACCGTCGACCATGCACTGCGCCGCGAGCTGCATGAAGAGCTGGGCATCACCATCGGCGCGGTGTTTCCTTGGCAGCAAGAAGTTTTCGACTACCCGCATGCCCGGGTGCGGCTGCACTTTTGCAAGGTCTACGACTGGACCGGCGCGTTCGAGATGCGCGAGGCTCAGCAGATGGCCTGGAGCGCGCTGCCGGTGGTCGTGGCGCCGGTGCTGCCTGGCACGCTGCCGGTGCTGCGCTGGTTTGCCGCCGAGAGGCGGTTCAGTGGCGACCTGGTCGCACTGCCCTGAACGTCGCCCGATCGTCGCCCGACCGTTGCTTGAGCGCCGGTTGTCCGCAGCCCGATCGCCGACCGCTCGCCGGCCGATCGGTCGGCCGATCGCGACCCGCGACCCGCGGCGCCGACGCCGTCAAGCCGCCGCCACCACCGCGCCGAAGCCGATCAGCACCTGCTCGATCAGCGCCCAGTCGGGCGGGATCTGCCGGTCCAGCACCAGCATGGCCAGGCCGTGCACCAGGGCCCAGGCGTGCAGGGCGGTGGCCTTGCGGCGCGCAGCGGGCCAGTGGGTCGGCAGCAGGCGGTCGATGTCCTCGCGCAGGCCGCGCATCGCCGCCGACATCTGCTCGGGCGAAGCGTCCAGCAGGTCATCGGGCTGGGCGAAGCTGAACACCAGCCGGAACAGCACCGGCTGTTCAGCCGCAAAGCGCACATAGCTCAGCCCGCTCGCCAGGAAGCCGGCCGCGCCGCCGCCGGCCTGTGCGCTGGCCTGCCGTTGCCGCTGCGCCAGGCGCGCCAGGCCCTCGCAGGCCAGCGCCACCTTCAGCGCCTGCTTGTCGGGAAAGTGGCGGTAGATCGCGGTCGGGCTGACGCCCACGTCGCGCGCCACCTCGCGCAGGCCCAGGTCGTCCTGAGCGCCCTCGGGCCCGCGGGCTTGCAGCAATTTCAGCCCGGCCTCGACCAAGGCGTTGCGCAGGTCGCCATGGTGGTAGCGGCGCTCCTGGGGCGCTGCCGCAGCGGGCAGCCCTGCCGCACGGGATGTTTTCATGTTGACACTGTAATCATTTGCCGGCACGATGTGTCCGCTGTCAACATTGTCGCTTCGATCTTCCCTTGCCCCTCCACCGCCCGCGCAGCCCGGGCCTCAAGCCGGACCTTCCACCATGCCTTCACCGCTAGCATCCGCGATCCGCAAGACCGTGACCCAAGGGGTCCTGAAACTGGCCGACTTCAACCGCGACCGCATGGCCGAACCGGCCGAGCCCAACCCCTTCCTGACCGGGCTGAACGCGCCGATGGACCGCGAGCTGACGCTGGATGCCTTGGTCGTCACCGGCAGCATCCCGCCGTCGCTGGACGGCCGTTACCTGCGCATCGGCCCCAACCCGATCGGCGCGCCCAAGGCGGCCAGCCACCATTGGTTTGTCGGCGACGGCATGGTGCACGGCCTGCGGCTGAAAGACGGCCAGGCGCTGTGGTACCGCAACCGCTGGATCCGCTCGACCGCCGTCAGCAAGGCGCTGGGCGAAGAGCGTGCGCCCGGCCCGCGACACATCAACGACACCGTCAACACCAACGTGGTCGGCCATGCCGGCAAGACCTGGGCGCTGGTGGAGGCGGGCGGCTACCCGGTCGAACTGGGGGATGAACTGCAGACCCTGGCGCACAACCCGTTCGAAGGGTCGCTGAAAGGCTCGTTCTCGGCCCACGGTCATCTGGATACCGCCACCGGCGACCTGCACGCGATCTGCTACGAGGCCACCGACCCCGACCGGATCCGCCACGTCGTGGTGGCGGCCGATGGCCGGGTCAGGCGCGAGGAGCCGATCGCCGTGAAGCACGGGCCCAGCGTGCACGACTGCATGGTCACCGCGCAGTACGTGGTCGTGCTCGACCTGCCGGTCACCTTCTCGCTGCCCACGCTGGTGGCGGGCTACAGCTTTCCGTACCAGTGGAACCCGGCGCACCGGGCGCGGGTGGGCTTGCTGAAGAAAGATGCGCCGGGCAGCGAGATCGTCTGGTGCGACGTCGACCCCTGCTACGTCTTCCACCCCTGCAATGGTTTCGAGAATGCCGACGGCACGGTCACGCTCGACGTGGTGGCGCACGCCACCATGTTCGAGCACAGCCTGATCGGCCCCGATGGCAAGGGCTCGACCTTCGAGCGCTGGACGATCGACCCGGTGGCGCGCCAGGTGGCACGCCGTGTGATCGACGACCAGCCGCAGGAATTTCCCCGTCCCGACGAGCGCCGCCTGGGCCAGCCCTACCGCTGGGCCTACACCGCCGGGCTGCAGCCCGACGGGGCGGGCGCTTTCGTCGGCGGCTCCGTGCTGATCCGCCACGATCTGCAGACCGGCGGCCTCGCGGTGCACGATTTCGGTCCGGGCCGGCACGTCGGCGAGTTCGTCTTCGAACCCAAGCAGGCCGGCGCAGCCGAAGACGAGGGCTGGCTGATGGGTTTCGTCGTCGACGGCCACCGTCAAACCACCGATTTCGTGATCCTGGATGCGCAAGACTTCACCGGCCCGCCGCAGGCCGTGGTGACGATCCCGCACCGCATCCCGGCCGGTTTTCACGGCAACTGGGTGCCGACGCGCGCTTGATCCGGGCCCTTGACGATGCCTCGGCGAACCCCTAAAGTGATATCACGTTGACATCAAGGTGCCATCATGGAAAAGGATTCCGCCTACGAACGCCCCGCCAACGCCACCGGCGGCTGGCCACTGGTCGGCCTGGGGCTGGGCCTGGCACTGGCCGCGGCGGCGCTGTTGATGAGCCGGCCGGCGCCGATTGCTGCCGGGCTGGCCGTGCTGCTGCTGCTGGCCACGGCCTTTTGCTGGGCCGGGCTGTTCGTGCTGCAGCCCAACCAGGCGGCGTTGCTGATGTTCTTCGGCCGCTACCAGGGCACCGACCGCGGTGAAGGCTTGCGCTGGGCCAACCCGTTCAACACCACGCGCAAGATCTCGGTGCGGGCGCACAACTTCAACAGTGACAAGCTGAAGGTCAACGACCTGCGCGGCAACCCGATCGAGATCGCCGCGGCCATTGTCTGGCGGGTGGCCGACACCGCCCGCGCCAGCTTCGATGTCGAGGATTACGAGAAATACGTGCTGACCCAGGCCGAGGCCGCCGTGCGCCACCTGGCATCGCGCTACGCCTACGACAACCTGGAAGTCGACGAGCAGGGCGGCCAGCAAGCCGAAGTCACCTTGCGCGGCGGCACCGACGAAGTGGCTGCCGCGCTCGACGCCGAGCTGTCGGCCCGCTTCGCCCAGGCCGGCATCGTGGTGGTCGATGCCAAGCTCACCCACCTGGCGTACGCGCCCGAGATCGCCGGCACCATGCTGCGCCGCCAGCAGGCCGAGGCGGTGGTGGCCGCCCGCGCCAAGATCGTGCAGGGCGCCGTGGGCATGGTCGAGATGGCGCTGAAGGGCCTGGAAGCGCGCGGTCTGCTGATCCTGGACGACGAGCGCAAGGCGGCGATGGTCGGCAACCTGCTGGTGGTGCTGTGCTCGGACCACGACGCCACGCCGGTGATCAACGCCGGCACGCTCTACAACTGAGATCGGGGTTGGCGCTTCGCCATGTCCAGCCCTGGCAAGAAGGCCTTCGCGCTGCGCATCGACCCGGCGCTGTGGACCGAGATCGAGCGCCTGGCCGCGGCCGACTTGCGCAGCGCCAACGCGCAGGTCGAAGTTCTGCTGCGCGAGGCCTTGCGTGCCCGCCTGGGCGATGCGGCGGTGCAGCGCCTGGCGCGGGCCAAGCCGGGTGCGCCGCAGCCCGACCCCGGCATGTCGGACCCCGGCTGACGCGGTGGCTACACTGCGCAGCATGAGCTGGCTGGACGACATTCGATGGGACCGCGACGGCCTGGTGCCCGTCATCGCGCAAGAGGCCGGCAGCGGCGACGTGCTGATGTTCGCCTTCATGAACCGCGAGTCGCTGGCGCTGACTGCCGAGCGCGGCCAGGCGGTGTACTTCAGCCGCTCGCGCCAGCGGCTGTGGCACAAGGGCGAGGAAAGCGGGCACTTCCAGCAGGTGCATGCGATCCGCATCGACTGCGACGCCGACGTGGTGCTGCTCACTGTCAGCCAACTCGGCCATGATCCCGGCATCGCCTGCCACACCGGCCGCCACAGCTGTTTTTTCCGCCAGCTCGACGGCGACCAGTGGCAGACGGTGGCCCCGGTGCTGCAAGACCCCGCCACCCTCTACAAAGCCTGACGACCTGCCCATGACCCCTGTCACCTCGCAGGACTTTCTCGAACACCTCGCCGCGGTGATCGAATCGCACAAGCCGGCCAACGGTGGCGACCCCGAGAAGAGCTACATCGCCCGGCTCTTCAACAAGGGCACCGATGCGATCCTGAAGAAGGTTGGCGAAGAGGCTACCGAGACGGTGATGGCCGCCAAGGACGGCGTGCCCGAGAAAATCGTCTACGAAGTGGCCGACCTGTGGTTCCACTCGATGATCGCGCTGGCGCACTTCGGCCTCAAGCCGGCCGACGTGCTGGCCGAGCTGGCGCGGCGCGAGGGCCTGTCGGGCCTGGAGGAGTTTGCGTTGCGCAAGGTGAAGGCACGCGAACACGAGCGCGAACACGAGCGCGAGAACCAGCGCGAGAACCAGCGCGAAAACCAGTGCAAGCACGAACAGCAGAAAGAGGGTGGCCGATGAGCGACTTCGACAACGGCACGGTGGTGCTGACCGGCGCGGCCGATTCGTCGCTACGCACCATCGGCCACATCAGCTACGCGCTGCATGCCATCGTGGCGGTGGCTGCGGTGTTGCCCGGCGCACAGGCCAGCGTGGCGCTGCTGCTGGTGGCCGTCATCCTCGACCTGGTCAAGCGCGGCGACGCCCGCGGCTCATGGCAGGAGAGCCACTTTCGCTGGCGCATCCGCAGCGTCGTGTACGCGGCCATCGCCTATGCCGTCACCTTGCCACTGTGGCTGCTGCTGATCGCGCCGGGCTGGATCGCCTGGGCGGTCATCTCGCTGTGGTTCCTCTACCGCGTGCTGCGTGGCTGGCTGGCGCTGAACGACCGCAAGGCCATGCCGGCCTGATTTCTCCACTCCTGCCGATACCGCCCCGCATGTCATCCGACCCGAACTGCATCTTCTGCAAGATCGTCTCCGGCCAGATCCCGGCCAAGAAGGTCTACGAGGACGAGCACCTGCTCGCCTTCCATGACATCAACCCCTGGGCGCCGGTTCATATCCTGGTGATCCCCAAGCTGCACATCGCCAGCATGGTCGACGCCGGCCCCGAGCACACCGACCTGCTGGGCCGCATGATGGCCGTGACGCCGCGGTTGATGGCCGAGCTGGGGGTCACCAACGGCTACCGCCATGTCATCAACACCGGTGCCGACGGCCGGCAGGAAGTGATGCACCTGCACCTGCACGTGATGGGTGGCGCGAGGCCCTGGTTGAAAGGTTGAACTCGGCAAGCCCTCCCGGGCTCTGACACATCGGGGACGCAGTGCCTCCCCTAGAATCCGCAGTTCCGACTTTTCAGGTCATCAGGAGTTTCGTCATGGGATCTTTCAGCATCTGGCACTGGCTGTTCGTGCTGGTCGTGGTGGTGCTGATCTTCGGCACCAAGAAGCTCAAGAACGTGGGCAGTGACCTGGGTTCGGCTGTCAAGGGTTTCAAGGACGGCGTGAAGGACGGCACCACCTCGGCAGACGCCGCCGCAGCGGCGCAGCAGCAGGTCGCCACCAACAAGACGGCGGACGGCAACACCGTCGACGTCGAAGCCAAGACCAAGTCATGAGCGCCCCAAGGCCGGCAGCAGCCGGCCGTCCCCCGTGGGGATCAAGGAAAGTGGCAAAGCCACATTTCCTTGAGAGCGCCCCAAGGCCGGCCGCAGCCGGCCGTCCCCCGTGGGGATCGAGCAAAGTGGCAAAGCCACATTTCCTTGAGAACGTCGGCGCCGGTCGATGGCCGGCCCAGGCCCGTCCCGCATGATCGATTTCGGTTTTGACAAGATCGCTCTCATCGGTGCGGTGGCGCTGATCGTCATCGGTCCCGAGAAGCTGCCGCGCGTGGCCCGCACCGTGGGCACGCTGATGGGCAAGGCGCGGCGCTACGTGGCCGACGTCAAGGCCGAGGTCAACCGCACGATCGAGCTGGAAGAACTGCAGAAGATGAAGTCGCAGTTCGAGGACGCTGCGCGCGACGTCGAACAGACCGTCAACCGCGAAGTCAACGACGCGCAGCGCGCGTTCGGCGATCAGGTCAGCGATCTCAACGCCAGCCTGTCGGGCATCGAGACTTCTTCCAGCCCGTGGCAACCACCGCCGCCGCAATACCAACGGCCCAACAAGCGCTGGCGCCTCAAGCGCACGGCGGTGCCGCGCTGGTACAAGCAGCGCGCCGGTGTGCGTGGCCATGTGCAGTCGGGTGCGGCGCGCGTGGCGCGCTTTCGCCCGGCCGCGCTGAAGTGATCCCGGCACATGGCCGATAGCAAAGACGAACTCGAAGGCACCGAGCAACCGTTCGTGTCGCACCTGGTCGAATTGCGCGACCGCCTGGTGCGCGCGTTGATCGCCGTGGCCGTTGTGTTCGGCGCGTTGTGCCTGTGGCCCGGTCCGGCTGCGCTCTACGACCTGCTGGCCGCGCCGCTGGTGGCCAACCTGCCGAAAGGCACCACGCTGATCGCCACCAACGTGATCTCGCCGTTCATCGTGCCACTGAAGATCACGATGATGGCGGCCTTCCTGGTGTCGCTTCCGATCGTGCTCTACCAGATCTGGGCCTTCGTCGCGCCCGGCCTCTACAGCCACGAGAAGAAGCTGGTGATGCCGCTGGTGGTTTCCAGCACCGTGCTGTTCGCGGCCGGCGTGGCATTCTGCTATTTCTTCGTCTTCGGCCAGGTGTTCAAGTTCATCCAGGGCTTTGCGCCCAAGAGCATCACCGCGGCGCCTGACATCGAGGCCTACCTCAGCTTCGTGATGACGATGTTCATCGCCTTCGGCGCCGCCTTCGAGGTGCCGGTGGCGGTGGTGGTGCTGGTCCGCATGGGCATCGTCACGGTGGAAAAGCTGAAGGAATGGCGCGGCTACTTCGTCGTGGCGGCCTTCGTCGTGGCGGCGATCATCACGCCGCCCGACGTGGTCTCGCAGCTGTCGCTGGCGATCCCGATGTGCCTGCTTTACGAGGTGGGCATCCTGGCTGCCGGCGTGTTCACCAAATACAGCCAGGCGCCTCAAGACAAGCCTGCCGAGGCGGGCACGGCCAAGTCCTGAGCCAGGCGGCCGGCGCGGCCCTGCTGTCGGGTCTGCGCCGGCCTCAGCGCCGGCCTCAGCGGCGGTCCAGGAGCCGGCTTCAACGCTGGCGGCGTGCCGGGCGCTTGCGTTGCGCCACGTCCAGCGTCAAGGTCATCGTTTTTTGGCCGCGCTGCACCTGCACGGTGGCCGGCCGGCCGGGTGGCAAGGCGGCCACTGCATCGAGCAGTTGGGCCACCGTGGCCACCGGTTTGTCGGCCACCGCCACCACCACATCGCCCGGGCGCAGGCCGCCCTGGCCGGCCGGGCCGTCCTGCAGCACGCCGGTGATCAGCACGCCGCTGCGGCTGGACAGGTTCAGGCTCTCGGCGATCTCGGGCGTCAGCTCGCGCGGCTCGACGCCGATCCAGCCACGCTGCACCACGCCGTCACGGATCAGGCTCTCCATCACTTTCTGCGCCACGTCGGTGGGGATGGCGAAGCCGATGCCCAGGCTGCCGCCGCTGCGCGAGTAGATGGCGGTGTTGATGCCCACCAGATGGCCTTGCACATTGACCAGCGCACCGCCCGAATTGCCGGGGTTGATGGCTGCGTCGGTCTGGATGAAGCCTTCGAAGGTGGACAGCCCCAGCCCGTTGCGGCCCAGCGCGCTGACGATGCCTGCGGTCACCGTCTGGCCGACATTGAAGGGGTTGCCGATGGCCAGCAGCGCATCGCCCACCTGCAGATCCTGCGATCGGCCGAGCGTGATCACCGGCAGTTTGTCGAGCCGGATGCGCAGCACTGCCAAGTCGGTCTCGGGGTCGGTGCCGACCACCTCGGCGCGGGCCTCGCGGCCGTCGGCCAGGCGCACGTCGATCTCGCCGGCATCCTCGACCACGTGGTTGTTGGTCAGCAGGATGCCCTGGGGCGACACGATCACGCCCGAACCCACGCCTTGCTGCACCGGATCGCGGTCGCCGAAGAAGAAACCGAAGTTGGGGTCGTCGGCATGCGGGTTCTGGCCGCGCGCCTTGCTGGTGATCACGCTGACCACGCTGGGCGAGGCCAGGCGCGCCGCCTCGGCCAGACCGTGGAAGGGCAGGGCACCTGCGGGCAGGGCCGTGCCCGATGCCGCCGGCGCCGCGGTGCGCAGCGACACCACCTCGGACACCATCGCGCCCAGCGCCAGGCCATCACGCGCCAGCCACTGCGGCTTGAGTGTGGCGACCACGAAAAACACCGCGAGGCCGACCGTGGCCGCCTGGGAGAAAATCAGCCAAAGTCTTCGCATCGAGGACCAGTTGTCGTGAGAGGAAGGCGGGATGGCCCAGCGCAGCGGGATCGAAGCCAGTTCGGCAGTCTTGCCGCGGGTCGACGAGGTCGACGATTATGAGCCGTACGGCCCGCCGGCCGACCCCGCTGCGCTGCTGGCGCTGAGCATGGGCGACGCCTGCGGCATCGGCCCCGAGACCATCGCCAAGGCGGTCGCCGCCAGGGCCACCGGCCGTGCGCTGGTGGTGGGCGACGTGGCGGTGATGCGCCGCGCCGTGGCGCAATGCGGCCTGCTGCTGCCGGTGGCGCAGCTGGACAGTCCCGCCGATGCGCTGGCGGCGCCGCCCGACTGCATCGCGGTGTGGCAGCCACCCGGCCTGCTGCAGCGCTGCCCGGGCCTGGCCCAGCTGCCGATGGGCCAGGTGCACGCCGAGGCCGGCCGGGCCGCGGCGCTGTGCATCGAAGCCGCGGCCGGGCTGGCCTTGCGCGGTGACGTGGCGGCCATCGTCACCGCACCGATCCACAAGGAGGCGCTGGCGGCCGCCGGCGTGGCCTATCCAGGCCACACCGAGCTGCTGCAGGCGCTGGCCGGCGGTGGGCCGGTGCGCATGATGCTGGCCAATGACGAGCTGCGGGTGGTGCTGGTGACGATCCACGTCGCGCTGCGGCGGGCGATCGAACTGCTCGATTTCGATGCCGTGCTGCAGACCCTGCGCATCGCCCACCGCAGCGCCGCGGCCTGGGGCCAGACGGCGCCGCGCATCGCGGTGGCCGGGCTCAACCCGCATGCCGGCGAGGGCGGCCTGTTCGGCGACGAGGAGATCGGCTTCATCGCGCCCGCGGTGGCGGCGGCCCGGGCCGAGGGCATCGACGCGCACGGCCCCTATGCGCCCGACACGGTGTTCATGCGCGCCCGCCACGCGCCCGGCCACCCGGGTGAATTCGACCTGGTGGTGGCGATGACCCACGACCATGGCCTGATCCCGGTCAAATACCTCGGCGTGGAGCAGGGTGTCAACGTCACGCTGGGCCTGCCGTTCGTGCGCACCAGCCCCGACCACGGCACGGCGTTCGACATCGCCGGCAGCGGCCGCGCCGACGCCCGCAGCCTGGTCGCCGCCATCCGCATGGCGCGGCTTCTGGCTCATGAGAAACAAACGCCGGGCCGCCCCAAGTGTTTCTCCTCCCCCTCGGGGGGGCGGACGCCGCAAGGCGGCGGCCTTGGGGGCGCTCTCAGCCGCTGCGATTGAACAGTCTGCCCGGCGCACCCCGTGGACCCGGCTCTGCCGGGCCACCGAGGGCGTTCCTCTGGGGGACGGCTGCGGAGGCGCTTCGGGAGGGGGACAGCTCGGCCAGTTGGCGGCGCGCCCGCGCGGTGGCGCGTTCCAGCAGGTAGGCGCTTTCCATCGCCCGCAGGCGGCCGGCCTCGCACAGCCGCACCAGCATGCGGTGGGTCATCGACACCGTCTCGCGCTGCTTGGCGCCGTGGGTGAAGACGAAAAAGCTGCGGCCCTGGCTGACATGCGCCAGCCGCACCTTCTGCCATTCGCCCTGCAGCTGCATCAGGTAGGCAAAACCGATCTGCACATGTTCGGCCAGCGATTTGCCGCGGGTCGGCTCCACCGCCTCGGGTGTGGGCAGGCCGGCGATGTCGATGTCGCCCGCGGTCAGTTCGGGCTCGGCACCGAGGTTGATGTCGATCTCGACGGCGCGCTTCCAGTCGACCGCGGCCTCGTCGACCAGGCCCACCGCCCGGGCTTCGGCCGCCGTGAAGGCGGTGGGCGAGGCCATCGCCTGCAACATGGCCACGGCCTGCGCCGAGCCGCTGCCGGTGACGGCGGGCAGGTCGGCCGCGCGCGGCAGCGGCACGGCCAGGGCGCCGTCGACCTGCTTGGCCAGCAGGTTGTGCTCCAGCGTGCTCAGCGCCTGCCCCTTCAGCGATTCGGCATGTGCCGGCATCAGCTGGGCGAAGAAGTCGCGCCGCACCTCGTCGGCACAGCGGATGCGGTCCAGGCCGGTGTTCAGGTCCTTCATCAGCTGCGGCAGCTGGCGCAGAAACACTTGGCGATGCGCCGGCGTGCCCTTTGGCTGCACGCTCATCACCAGCTCGCGGCCAGCCGTGCGCAGGCGCTGCGTCATCGCGCTGTCGATGCCTTCCTCGACCGCCGCGCTGGCGATCGCCCGGCTCCAGGTGCCGGCCAGGAAGCTGCGCAGGAACTCAGGCACCGGCAGCCCCTGCAGCGAGCTCTCCAGCTCTTGTGCGAAGCGGTGCTGCACGCGCAGTTGGTCTTCCTTTCGCGCCAGCACCGCATCGGCGGCGCCGGCGGCCAGCACCGCAGCCCGGGCCTGGTCACCGATGAAGGCCTCCAGCGCCTGCAGTTGCTGCTCGTAGACCTCGATCTGCTCGAAGTCGCCGTCGACCACGGCCTGCACCAGGCTGGCCACGCGGGCCAGCAGGGCGCGGCCTTCGTCGCCCTCGAAGTCGTCGACCGCGGTGCCCAGCGAGGCGATGCGGTTGATGAAGCGCCGCACCGGGTGCCGCCGCGACGAGAAGAAGCTGTTGTCGCCCAGCGCCGCGCGCAGCACCGGCAACTGCAGCCGGGCGATCTGGCGTGCCATCTGCGGTGGCACCTTGCCGTCGGCCAGGATCTGGTCGAACAGGCTGGCGATCACGTCGATCACCATGTGGTCGAGTGCGCCAGTGGCGTGTTGGCGCAATTCTTCGCGGTGGGCGACGATCAGGTTGGGGGCGATCCAGCGCTGGCCGTCGTCGCCGTGCTCGCCGCCATGGCCGTGGCTGCCGGAGGCGTGGCCGCTGGATCCAGGGCTGAAGTCGCCACCGTTGCCGTTGCCGTGGCCCGGGCCCCATCTCGCGTGGTGGCCCCCGCCGGCATCGTGGTAGCCGCCCAGGGTGCCCAGGTTGCCGGTGTCCTGACCAGCGCCCTGGGCCAGGCGACGGATCAGCGACATCATCTCGCCATCGACACGCCCCATCGAGACGCCGATGGCCGACCCGTGGCCGGATGGCGCGAAACCGCCCCGGCCGCCAGACTGGGCCTGGCGCGACGACAGGCGCCCGCTGGACGACAGCGCGTGTCCACTGCTCAGGCCGTGCTGCATCGGCTCGCCGCTGCCGCCATCGTTACCGCCGTGCGGGCCCGCCCTGTCGTGCAAGTCGCCCGCCAGACTGCCGTGCACCGATTGGCCGCGGATCCCGGTGCCGCGCACGGCCATGCCGATCGGGCGCACCCCGGCGTGGCGCAGGTCGGCCACGATGTCGCCATAGGTCTGGCGCATCGCCTGCGCCAGCGAGCGGCCGATCTCGCTGACCAGCACCTTGCGCACCTCGGGCCGGTCGGAGATGGCCTCGATCGCACGGATCATGGCCTGCCCCACCACCTCGGCGCGCAGCGGGTTGCGGTCGTGCTCGGCCGCATCCAGGCCCATCAGCGTGCCAATGTAGGCGTCGAGCTCGCGAATTTCCCACTCGCAGGCGTGCGAGATCTCCAGCGCGAAGCGGTCGGCCGAGATGTGCAGTTCCAGCTCGTGGTCGTCGACCAGCGTCAACGACTCCCAGCTGGCCACCAGCGAGTCGGGGGTGACCGGCGCAGCGCCGGCCGGTCCCGGCGTGGCTACCAGCGTGCCGGCCTGACGGGCGACATCGGTGTCCAGCGCTTCGTTGAAGGTCAGTGCAAAGACCGCCAGCTTGCGGTTCAGCTCGTACTGTGACCCCAGCAGGGCGTCGCGCTGCAGCACGCCGGTGGTGGCCAGCGCGGCCAGGCCCAGGCTGTCGACGGTGTGTTCGGCGGCCGACCGCGCGGCCATCCGCACGCGTTGGACGGCGCTTTCCAGATTCGCAGGCAGTCGGGGTGGCAGTGTCTGGTCCATGGGGGTCGGTTCGCCAATGGCCCGGGATGGGCTTGCAGACGACCGCGGTTTACCTCTTCACCCCTGGGATATCGGCGCATGGTGCCGCGACTTGACCCTGGTCTCGGGCCTGGCCGGCATACCGCCGGCAGGAGCCTGCCTGCCTGCCCGCCTGCCTGACGGCTGGCTGGCAGGCTGGCTGGCTGCCTGACGGCTGGCTGGCTGGCAGGCTGGGTGGCTGGCTGGCTGGCTGGCTGGCTGGCGGGCGGGCGGGCAGGCTGGCTGGCAGGCAGGCAGGCAGGCAGGCAGGCAGGCAGGCAGGCAGGCAGGCAGGCAGGCAGGCAGGCTGGCAGGTCAGCGCTTGTTCAGCGCATCGCGGATCTCGCGCAGCAGCACCACGTCCTCGGGTGTCGGCGGCGGGGCGGCGGGGGCCGGGGCTGGCTCGGCGCGCTTGAGCCGGTTGATCTGCTTGATCATCATGAAGATCACGAACGCCAGGATCGCGAAGTTGATCGCAATCGTGACGAAGTTGCCGTAGGCGAAGACGTTGCCCACCTTCTGCGCCTCGACCAGCGACGCGCCCACCGGCACGTTGCCCGACAACACCAGGTACTTGTTGGCGTAGTCGATCTGGCCACCGGTGACCAGGTTGGCGAGCGGCATGATCAGGTCCTTGACCGCCGAGTCGACGATCTTGCCGAACGCGCCGCCGATGATGACGCCGACAGCCAGATCGACGACATTGCCTTTCAGCGCAAACTCTTTGAACTCACTGGCAAAACTCATGGGGACTCCTCTTTTGTTTACGACCGGGCCGTTCTCGTTGGGCCCGCGTGAAGTATCGATGACCCACTGCGCACGTCAACCGAGCACCACTTGAAGGGGGGGCGCAGGTGGTGTCCGCTAGAATCTCGGGTTGTCCCGAAGACTTATCCAATGCCTGTGCAGGGCGCCATCGTTGCCTGCGCTGGTCGTATCCGTTGCCCGCGCAGGGCGCTCTTGAAGAGGATTCCCATGAGTGACATCCCCAGTGACAGCCCCGTCGACCAAGGCCGACGCACCTGGGTGGCGATCACAGTTGGTGCCGGCGCCCTGGGGGGCGCGGCCGTGGTCGTGCCGTTCGTCAGCACTTTCGCCCCATCGGAGCGCGCCAAGGCCGCCGGGGCCGCGGTCGAGGCCGACATCGGCAGCCTGAAGCCGGGCGAGATGATGACTGTCGAATGGCGCGGCAAGCCGGTCTGGATCGTGCGCCGCACCAAAGAGCAGTTGGCCGGGCTAAAAAAGCTCGACCCGGAGCTTGCCGACCCCAACTCGAAGCGCAACCCAGGCGAACTGACGCCTGAGTACGCCCGCAACGAGTACCGCTCGATCAAGTCCGAGTTCCTGGTCGCCGTGGGCATCTGTTCACACCTGGGCTGCTCGCCGAGCCAAAAGTTCGAGCCCGGCGCCCAGCCCTCGCTACCCAGCGACTGGCAAGGTGGCTTCTTTTGCCCCTGCCACGGCTCCACCTTCGACATGGCCGGCCGGGTGTTCAAGAACAAGCCCGCGCCCGACAACCTGGAAGTGCCGCCGCACATGTACCTCTCCGATACGCGCCTGCTGATCGGCGAGGACAAGAAGGCTTGAACGCATTGCTTCAGTATTGAGGTCAAGAAAACATGGCAGATTTCAAGACGGCTCCGGCCGATGCGCCCCTGGGCGTGAAGGCGATGACCTGGGTGGACAACCGGTTTCCGGCCAGCCAACTGTTCAAGGAGCACATGTCGGAGTACTACGCTCCGAAAAACTTCAACATCTTCTACGTCTTCGGTGCGCTGTCGCTGCTGGTGCTGGTGATCCAGATCGTCACCGGCATCTTCCTGGTGATGCACTACAAGCCCGACGCTGCGCTGGCCTTCGCGTCGGTCGAGTACATCATGCGCGACGTGCCCTGGGGCTGGCTGATCCGCTACATGCACTCCACTGGTGCATCGGCGTTCTTCGTCGTGGTCTACCTGCACATGTTCCGCGGCCTGATCTACGGCAGTTACCGCAAACCGCGTGAGCTGGTCTGGCTGTTCGGCTGCGCCATCTTCCTGGCGCTGATGGCCGAGGCCTTCATGGGCTACCTGCTGCCCTGGGGCCAGATGAGCTACTGGGGCGCCCAGGTGATCGTCAACCTGTTCGCCGCCGTGCCGTTCATCGGCCCCGACCTGGCCCTGCTGATCCGTGGCGACTACGTGGTCGGTGACGCGACGCTGAACCGTTTCTTCGCTTTCCACGTCATCGCGGTGCCGCTGGTGCTGATCGGGCTGGTGGTGGCGCACATCATCGCGCTGCACGAAGTGGGCTCCAACAATCCCGACGGTGTCGAGATCAAGGCCAAGAAGGACGCGAGCGGCAAGCCGCTCGACGGGATCCCGTTCCACCCGTACTACTCGGTGCACGACGTGTTCGGCGTGGGTGTGTTCCTGACGGTCTTCTGCGCGATCATCTTCTTCGGCCCCGAGATGGGCGGCTACTTCCTGGAGTACAACAACTTCATACCGGCCGACCCGCTGAAAACGCCGGCCCACATCGCGCCGGTCTGGTACTTCACGCCTTACTACTCGATGTTGCGGGCCACCACCGACCCGATGGTCAACGTGTTGTGCGGCATCGTCGGCTTGGCCGGCGTGGTGGCGCTGCTGGCGGTCAAGGGCAAGGCCCGCATCGCCATCGCGGTGTTGGCGGTGGTGGCCATCGCCCTGCTGAAGACCTTCGACGCCAAGTTCTGGGGCGTGGTGGTGATGGGCGGCGCGGTGATCATCCTGTTCGCGTTGCCCTGGCTGGACAACAGCCCGGTCAAGTCGATCCGCTACCGCCCGCAATGGCACAAGGTGTTGTATGGCATCTTCGTGGTCTTCTTCATCGTGCTGGGCTACCTGGGCATTCAGCCGCCGTCCGACCTGGGCACCCTGGTGTCGCAGATCGGCACGATCTTCTACTTCGGTTTCTTCTTGTTGATGCCGTGGTGGAGCACGATCGGCACCTTCAAGCAGGTGCCGGATCGCGTCACTTTCAGCGCCCATTGACGCAGGAGCCTCACAACATGAAAAGATTCTTTGCCAGCCTGCTGGCTGCGTTGGCCCTCTGCTCCGGCGCGATGGCTGCCTCGGAAGGCCCGGCCTGGGACAAGTTTCCGAAGGAGCGTGTCACCGACATGGCCGCGCTGCAACATGGTGCCAAGCTGTTCGTCAACTACTGCCTGAACTGTCATTCGGCGGCGTACATGCGCTACAACCGGCTGGTCGACATCGGCCTGACCGAAGCCCAGATCAAGCAGAACCTGCTGTTTGCCGGTGACAAGGTGGGCGAGTTGATGACGGTGTCGCTGGCGACCAAGGACGCCAAGGAATGGTTCGGCGCCCAACCGCCCGACCTGAGCGTGATCGCCCGCTCACGCGCGGGCGGCAACGGCTCAGGTGCCGATTACCTCTACAGCTACATGCGCGGCTTCTACCGCGACGAATCGCGTCCCACCGGCTGGAACAACCTTTACTTTGCCGCGGTGGGCATGCCCCACGTGCTGTGGGAACTGCAGGGTGAACAGCGCGCGGTCCACGTTGAAGCGAAAGATCCGCACGATCCAGCCAAGACCGTGCACACCTTCAAGGGTTTCGAGCAGACCAAGCCTGGCACGCTGAGCAAGGCTGATTACGACATCGCGATGGCCGACCTGGTCGCCTACCTGCAGTGGATGGGCGAGCCGACCCAGAACCAACGCGTGCGGCTGGGTGTCTGGGTGCTGCTTTTCCTGTCGATCTTCACGCTGATCGCATGGCGGTTGAACGCCGCCTACTGGAAAGACATCAAGTAACCACGTCCCGCCGGTCCGGCTGAGCACAGCCGGGCCTCGCGCGCAGCGGCCGCCCTGACGGGCCCGTTGCGCGCATTCTTTTTTTGCGCAACCGCTTCACTTGGGAGGCCACCGCCATGATGGTGCTTTACTCCGGAACCACCTGCCCCTACTCGCACCGCTGCCGCTTCGTGCTGTTCGAGAAGGGCATGGACTTCGAGATCCGCGACGTCGACCTGTTCGCCAAGCCCGAGGACATCGCGCTGATGAACCCGTACAACGAGGTGCCCATCCTGGTGGAGCGCGACCTCATCCTGTACGAGTCCCACATCATCAACGAGTACATCGATGAGCGTTTCCCGCACCCGCAGCTGATGCCGGGCGACCCGGTCGCGCGCGCGCGGGTGCGGTTGTTCCTCTTCAACTTCGAGAAGGAGCTGTTTGCCCACGTCAACCTGCTGGAGAGCCGCGGCGGTGCCAAGGCCAACGACAAGCAGCTCGAGAAGGCCCGCATCCAGATCCGCGAGCGGCTGACCCAGCTGGCGCCGATCTTCCTGAAGAACAAGTACATGCTGGGCGACGACTTCAGCATGCTGGACGTGGCCATTGCGCCGCTGTTGTGGCGCCTGGACTACTACGGCATCGACCTCTCGAAGAACGCCGCGCCACTGCTGAAGTACGCCGAACGCATCTTCTCGCGCCCGGCCTACATCGAGGCGCTGACGCCGTCCGAGAAGGTGATGCGCAAGTAACATCGCAAGATGACTTTGATCCGACTTCCGCGGGCCGAGCGCCGGGCCACCATCGGCCAGAGGCCGATGCTGCTCGCCAGGCGTGGGGCGGCCGCCGGGGCGGGCCCCCGACCCGCGCCCCCCCCCCCCCCGCCCGGGCCCGCGCGGGCCCGCGGGGGGGGGGCCGCCCCCCGCCCCCCCCCACGTCCGGGCTCAGCCCGCCAAGCCGGCGCGCATGCCGATGGGGGATCGGCGAACGCAGGCGTTCGACGAGGGGCTCCAGTGACCAAGACGGCTGCACCGGACGAGCAAGGCACCTCGACCCGTCCGTACCTGATCCGGGCGCTGCACGACTGGTGCACCGACAACGGCTTCACGCCCTACATCGCCGTGGCGGTGGGGGCGGGCGTGCAGGTGCCGATGGAGTACGTGAAGAACAACGAGATCGTGCTCAATGTCGGCTTCGAAGCCACCAGCAGTTTGAGCCTGGGCAACGAGGCCATCGAGTTCAAGGCGCGCTTCGGCGGTGTCTCGCGCGAGATTTGCGTGCCGATCGCCCATGTCGTGGCGATCTACGCGCGTGAAAACGGTCAGGGCATGGCGTTTCCGGCGCCGACCGAGGCTGGGGCCACGGCCCGCCCGGCGCCCGCCGGGGTCGAAACGCCCAGGGTCGGCTTGCGCCTGGCGCCGGCCGTCGTCAACGACGACGAAGTGGTCGTGCCATCGGCCGACCGCGAGACCGCCGCCGACGACGAGCCGCCCGACCTGCCGCCAGCCGCTGCGGGTCGGCCTTCGCTGAAGCGCATCAAGTAGCCGGTTCGGTCTGTTTTCGGTGTGGCGGGTCGCGCAGCCACGCACCGACTCACTCTAGAATTTAAACAATTCGCCGGCTTAGCTCAGTTGGTAGAGCAACCGCCTTGTAAGCGGTAGGTCATCCGTTCGATTCGGATAGTCGGCACCATCGCCTGCTGCGCTGCGCTGCGCTGCGCCGCACCGCGCAGCGAGCGCCTGGCGCGAGCGTCAGCCGGGGTTCAGCAACTTCACGCGCACCGGCGGCCCGTCCCAGCCGCGGCTGCGCAGCTGGGCCTCCAGCGCCGGCACCATTTGCCGCAGCTTGGCCGACGCGGCGCTGTTGCCGACCAGCAGCGTCCAGCCTGCTTCGTCGACCGGCCCGGCCTTCACCTGCTGGCGCAGACTCAGCGGCAGGAGTGGCGCAATGGCTGCCAATCGCGCTTGAGACTCCTGTATCCGGCGCGTCAGCTGCGCCAGCGGCTCGCTGTGGGCCAGGGCATCGGCGATGCCTTGGGTGCCGCTGGGCAGTGGCGCCGTGGCAGGTTTGCCGAAGGGACGGGTCATGGGGCTCGACAGGGTTGCAGTGCAAAGTGGCATCAGCGGTCGATTTCGACCGGATGGGGCCGGCGCTCGCCGAGCTTGCCCTGCCTGACAGCAGGGAGCGACAAGGGGTCGAATGATAGACTTCGCGATCCCTTTGTGGCAGCTGCCCAAGGGGGACA
>JBBQVF010000034.1:0-36301 GCA_038211805.1 Burkholderiales bacterium
AGGCCAGTCAGGCCAGTCAGGCCGGCAGCAGCGTGCAGCTGGCGGCGCTGGGCACGCTGGACCGTGAGCTGCTGCAGGACACGCTGGCAGTGGTCAAGCGCTTCAAGGCACTGTTGCGCCAGCGCTTCCATCTGGATGCGCTGTAGCCGCAGCAGGCCGGCTGCGGTGGATGTGCACCACCGCAGTGGCCGGTGCGCCAGCAGGTGGCCGGGCGCCGGCGCTGCTGCAGCCGCTGCAAGCGCCACAGCCGCCGGTGGCTACCGGCGCCGCCAGCCCCAGCCTGCGTCGCAAGGCGGCGCGCCAGGCTGCAGGCGCCAGCACCCAGGCGCAATAGGCAAATGCGGCTCCTACCAGCAGTGCAGCCAGCAGTTGTTGCGCCATGGCCTCAGGCCCCCAGCAGCAGCGCTGCCCGGTAGGTGAGAAACGCGGCCAGGTAGGCCAGTGCAAACTGGTAGCCCGCCATCGCCAGCGGATAGCGCCAGCTGTTGGTCTCGCGCCGCACGGCGGCCAGCGTGGAGATGCATTGCGGCGCAAACACGTACCAGGCCAGCAGCGACAGCGCCGTGGCCAATGACCAGCCGCGGGCGATCACCGGCCCCAGTTGCTCGGCCACCGCGTCGCCGGCCGCCGACAGCGCATAGACCGTGCCCAGCGCGCCCACCGCCACCTCGCGCGCGGCCAGTCCGGGCACCAGCGCGATCGAGATCTGCCAGTTGAAGCCGATCGGCGCGAACACAGGCTCCAGCGCAAGGCCCAGCTGGCCGGCAAAGCTGTGCTGGATGGCCGGGCCGGCAGCACCGGCCGGTGGCGCCGGGTAGGTCGACAGGAACCACAGCACCACCATCAGCGCGAAGATGATGGTGCCGACCCGGCGCATGAAGATGCGCGCCCGCTCCCACAGCCCCAGCGCCAGCGTGCGCGGCGCCGGCCAGCGGTACGGCGGCAGCTCCAGCATCAGCGGCTGGTAGCTGTTCTTCAGCCACAACCGCTTGATCAGCCAGGCCACGCCCATCGCCGAGGCCACGCCGGCCACGTACAGCGCAAACAGCACCAGGCCGCGCAGGTTGAACGGGCCGACCGCGCGGTCGGGTATGAAGGCGCCGATCAGCAGCGCATAGACCGGCAGCCGCGCCGAGCAGGTCATCAGCGGCGCGATCATGATGGTGGTGATGCGGTCGCGCCAATGGGCGATGGTGCGGGTGGCCATCACGCCGGGCACGGCGCAGGCAAAGCTCGACAGCAGCGGAATGAAGGCCCGGCCCGACAGGCCCACCTTGCCCATCAGCGTGTCGAGCAGAAACGCCGCACGCGGCAGGTAGCCCGAGTCTTCGAGCAGCAGGATGAAGAAGAACAGGATCAGGATCTGCGGCAGGAACACCAGCACGCTGCCGGCGCCAGCGATCGCGCCGTCGACCAACAGGCTGCGCAGCGGGCCCGGCGCCATCTGCGCGGTGGTGAAGTCGCCTGCGGCGGCCATCGCCGCCTTGATCGCCTCCATCGGCGCCTCGGCCCATGAAAACACCGCCTGGAACATCACGAACAGCAGTGCGGCCAGGATCAGCGGGCCCCACCGCGGGTGCAGCACCCAGGCGTCCAGCCGCAATTGCAGGCGCTGCAGCTGGCCTTGCTGGGCCGCGGCCGAGCGGCTGAGCACGGCGGCAAGGATGCGCCGCACCTCGCGCTGCAGGTCGGCGGTGGGCAGCGGGTCAGCCGGCGGCAGCGTCACCGGGCTGCCCGCTTGCGGGATCGGCCAGCCGGCCAGCTGCTGCAGCAGCGCGGCATGGCCGTCGGCCTGCACCGCCACCGTCTCGACCACCGGGCAGCCCAGCTCGGCGGCCAGACGGGCGCAGTCGATCGTCAGGCCGCGGCTGCGCGCCAGGTCGGCCATGTTCAGCGCCACCAGCATCGGCCGACCCAGGCGCCGGCATTCCAGCACCAGGCGCAGGTTCTGCGACAGGTTGGTGGCGTCGACCACCAGCACCAGCGCGTCGGGCACGCCCTCGCCGGCGCGGCGGCCCTCGATCACCTCGAGCGTGACCTGCTCGTCGGCCGACGCCGGCTGCAGGCTGTAGGTGCCCGGCAGGTCGATCACCGCCAGCGGGCGGCCGTCGGGCAGCCGCAGCTGGCCGACCTTGCGCTCGACCGTGACGCCGGCGTAGTTGGCCACCTTCTGCCGGGCACCGGTCAGCAGGTTGAACAGCGCCGTCTTGCCGCAGTTGGGGTTGCCGACCAGCGCCACGCTGCGCAGCAGGCCGGGGCGCGGGGGCAGGGCGGTGGTGCTCATCGGGGCGGGCCGGCCGGACCGGTGCGATCAAGCCGGGGTGACGGTGATGCAGCGTGCCTCGGCCAGGCGCAGCGCAAACATCGTGTCGCCCACCACCACCGCCAGCGGCTCGCGACCGCCGGGGCCGCGGTGCAGCACCTGCACCGGCTCGCCCGGCAGAAACCCCAATTCGCCCAGCCGCCGCAAGTGCGCTTCGCCCAGCCCGGCAGCGTGGGCGTGTATCGCCACCACACTGGCATGGGCGCCAGTGGGCAGGTCGGCCAGCAGCATGGTCATCGTCTCGGGACCCTCAAGTTCATCCATCTAAATGCGATTGTCTCTCATTTCGAATAGCGCGAGCCGCGATGCAAGAAGAACTTGCGCCCGATCAAACCAGCGCTGCGGCCGCTGGCCCGCCAAAAAAAAACCGGGCACAAGGCCCGGTGGATGGCTGGGCCCGGCCGTTGCCGGCCGGGCGGGGGCGGGGCCCCGGCGATCGTTCAGTGGCCCGACGCGCCCGAGGCACCGAAACCGGTCTCGGAGCGCACTTGCTGCGCTTCGAACAGGCCGCGCTCCTTGGTGGCTTGTGCGCTGCGGTCGAGCACGCTGAACAACCAGATGCCGACGAAGCCGATGGTCATCGAGAACAGCGCAGGCGAGGTGTACGGGAACCAGGCCGAGCCCTTGGGGTTGCCCAGCGTCGCTTCCCAGACCGACGGAGACACGACCGTCAGGCCCACCGACGAGATCAGGCCCAGGAAGCCGCCGATCACCGCGCCGCGGGTGGTGCAGTCCTTCCACAGCACGCTCATGAAGAGCACCGGGAAGTTGGCCGACGCCGCTATCGCGAAGGCCAGCGACACCATGAAGGCGATGTTCTGCTTCTCGAACACGATGCCCAGCGTCACCGCCAACACGCCCAGGCACAGCGTGGTGATGCGCGAGACCTTCAGCTCGGCGTTGCTGTCGGCATTGCCCTTCTTGATCAGCGTGGCGTAGATGTCGTGCGATACCGCCGACGCACCCGACAGCGTCAAGCCCGCCACCACCGCCAGGATGGTGGCGAAGGCCACCGCCGAGATGAAGCCGAAGAACACGTTGCCGCCCACCGCCTTGGCCACCAGCACCGCGGCCATGTTGGCCGTGCCGGCGCCACCGTGGATCACGCCCTTGGCGACATCGGCGTACTCGGGGTTGGTCAGCACCAGGGTGATGGCGCCGAAGCCGATGATGAAGATCAGCACGTAGAAATAGCCGATCCAGGTGGTGGCCCAGAACACGCTCTTGCGGGCTTCCTTGGCATCGGGCACGGTGAAGAAGCGCATCAGGATGTGCGGCAGGCCGGCGGTGCCGAACATCAACGCCATGCCGAAGCTGATGGCCGAGATCGGGTCCTTGATGAAGCCGCCCGGGCCCATCAGCGCCAGGCCGATGGCCTGTGCCTCCTCGGGCGTCTTGCCGCCGTTGGCGGCGATCTGCGCCTTCACCTGCACGCCCTTGGCGAACAGCGCCTCGGGCGAGAAGCCGAACTGCGACATCACCATGATCGCCATGAAGGTGACGCCCGACAGCAGCAGGCAGGCCTTGATGATCTGCACCCAGGTGGTGGCCGTCATGCCGCCGAAGAGCACGTAGACCATCATCAGCGCACCGACGATGACCACCGCCATCCAGTACTCCAGCCCGAACAGCAGCTTGATCAGCTGGCCCGCGCCGACCATCTGCGCGATCAGGTAGAAGGCCACCACCACCAGCGTGCCGCTGGCGGCAAACGCGCGGATCGGCCCCTGCTGGAAGCGGTAGCCGGCGACGTCGGCAAAGGTGAACTTGCCCAGGTTGCGCAGCCGCTCGGCCATCAGGAAGGTGATGATCGGCCAACCGACCAGGAAGCCGATCGAGTAGATCAGGCCGTCGTAGCCGGCCATCATCACCGCCGCCGAGATGCCCAGGAAGGACGCCGCCGACATGTAGTCGCCGGCGATCGCCAGGCCGTTCTGGAAGCCGGTGATGCCGCCACCGCCGGTGTAGAAGTCAGCCGCGCTCTTGGTCTTGGACGCAGCCCACTTGGTGATCCACAGCGTGCCGGCGACAAAGGCCGCGAACATGCCGATCGCCGTCCAGTTGGTGGCCTGCTTGGCAGCCTGGCCCACGTCGCCGCCGGCGGCCACGGCCGCACCAGCGGCCAGCAGCGCGATCAGGCCGCCTATCAGTTGGTGTGTGCGGCTCATTTGGCAGCGTCCTCGAGGATTTCACGGGTCAGCCGGTCGAACTCGCCGTTGGCGCGCCGCACGTAGATGCCGGTGATCACGATGGTGAAGATGATGACGCCCAGGCCGATCGGCACGCCGATGGTGGTGACGCCGGCGCCCAGCGGGGTGGCCAGGAAGGGCTTGTTCCAGGCGATCAGCGCGATGTAGCCGTAGTAGACGACCATCATCAGCAGCGTCAGCCACCAGCCGAAGGAACTGCGCTTGCGCTTGAGTTCCAGGTATTTGGGATTGGCCCTGATGCGGGCCACCGCGTTGTCGCTCATGGCGTTGCTCCTTCGATGTTTGCAGCCTGCCGGCTCGATGGCGATCCGATGGACCACCATGACTTCCCGGTGTGACTGAAGTCTGCTTGCCGTCGCTGACCGCGCACTGACCGGGCCGCTCAATTTGCGGGTTTCCACGCTTGCCACGCGTCAATTTCCGGCGGACTTTTCAAGCGCTGTCAGCGCCGGGTCAGTCGGCTGACGGCGCCGTTGCAGCAGCAAGTGCCGACGCGCCCCTTTCCCGGTGGCCGCCCGGCGCGATGGATCGGCCGCTGGCGGCCGGGCGCCAAGCCGGTTGTAAGCCTGCCGGCCTCAAAATCCAGGCCAGCCGGACGGTGCCGGCGCAAGGAGCGACGATGCAAGACACAAGCTTGGCGACCCAGCGCCTGCTGGCGCTGTTTGCCGCCGGGCTGCTGCTGTTGAACTTTCCGTTGCTCGCGCTGTGGGACCACGCTGTGATGGTCTTCGGCCTGCCGTTGTTTCCGACCGCGTTGTTCGGCATCTGGGCGCTGCTGATCGCCTTGCTGGCCGCGCTGATGGAACGACTGCCGGATTGAGGCCCGGGCCCCATCGGGCACCCCCCGGCACCCCCTCGCCAAAGCAGTTACCGCCGCCGACCCATGCTGTCTCCCACACTCGTCCTGGGCGCGTCCTTCGTCTACCTGCTGACGCTGTTCGCGGTGGCCGGCTGGGCCGCCCGGCGCGCCGCACAGGGCCGCTCGCTGATCGGCAACGCGTGGGTGTATGCGCTGTCGATGGCGGTCTACTGCACCGCCTGGACGTATTTCGGCTCGGTCGGCCGGGCGGCGTCGGGCGGGGTCTGGTTCCTGCCGATCTACCTGGGGCCGATGCTGGCGATGCTGCTGGCTTGGGCTGTGCTGCGCAAGATGATCCGCATCGCGCGCACCTACCGCCTGACCTCGATCGCCGACTTCATCGCCAGCCGCCATGGCAAGAGCCCGCTGCTGGCCGGGCTGGTGACGCTGATCACGGTGGTGGGCATCGTGCCCTACATCGCGCTGCAGCTCAAAGCCATCGCCAGCGGCTACCAGCTGCTGACCACGCCGCTGGGGGTGGGGCTGACCGCGCCGCCGGCCATGGCCGCCAGTTGGTGGCAGGACAGCACGCTGTACGTGGCGCTGGCCCTGGCCGGCTTCACGATGGTGTTCGGCACCCGGCATCTGGATGCCACCGAGCGCCACGAAGGCCTGGTGGCGGCCATCGCCTTCGAGTCGGTGGTCAAGCTGGCGGCCTTTCTGGCGGTGGGTGTGTTCGTCACCTGGGGCTTGTTCGGCGGCCCTGTCGATCTGTTCGCCCGTGCCAATGCCCAACCCGACCTGGCCCGGCTGCTGACGCTGGAGCAGGGCAAGCCCTTTCCCTATGCCCAATGGACGGCGTTGACGCTGCTGGCCATGCTGAGCGTGATCCTGCTGCCACGGCAGTTCCAGGTGATCGTGGTCGAGAACGTCGACGAGCGCCACCTCAAACGCGCGGCCTGGGTGTTCCCGGCCTACCTGCTGCTGATCAACCTGTTCGTGCTGCCGATCGCGCTGGGCGGGCTGATGTACTTCCGCGCCGGCAGCGACCCCGGCCTGGCCGGGAATGCCGATCTGTTCGTGCTGTCATTGCCGCTGGCGGCCGGCCAGCCGGCGCTGGCGCTGGCGGCCTTCGTCGGCGGGCTGTCGGCGGCCACCGGCATGGTGATCGTCGAGGCGATCGCCGTCTCCACCATGGTCTGCAACGACCTGGTGATGCCGCTGCTGCTGCGTGTGCCGCGGCTGGCGCGCCGGCAAGACCTGACCGGCTGGCTGCTGGCGATCCGCCGCGCCACCATCCTGGTCGTGTTGCTGCTGGGTTACGCCTATTACCACCTGGCCGGCGAGGCCTACGCGCTGGTCTCGATCGGCCTGATCAGTTTCGCCGCCGTGGCCCAGTTTGCACCGGCAATGCTGGGCGGCATGTACTGGAAGGGTGGCACCCGGGGCGGCGCGCTGGCCGGGCTGCTGGGCGGCTTCGGGCTGTGGGTCTACACCCTGATGCTGCCGTCGATCGCCAAATCGGGCTGGTGGCAGACCGACTTCATCGCCGAAGGCTTGTTCGGCATGGCACTGCTGCGGCCCGAGCAGCTGCTGGGCCTGGGGGGGCTCGACCCGCTGACCCATTCGCTGTTCTGGAGCCTGCTGGTCAATGCCGGCCTGTATGTCGGCGTGTCGCTGTGGCGCGCGCCCTCGGCCCGCGAGGCCAGCCAGGCGCTGCTGTTCGTCGAGGTGTTCGATCGCACCCGCAGCGCGCGGCCGGTGTTCTGGCGCGGCCGGGCCAAAGTGGCTGATCTGCAGCGGCTGGCCGGGCGATTTCTCGGCGCGGCGCGGGCAACCCGGCTGTTCGAGCAGTTTGCGCACGAGCAAGGTGCTGCCGGCATCGCGCAGATCGTGCCCGACGCCCGCCTGGTGCAGTTCGTCGAGACGCAGCTGGCCGGCGCCATCGGCAGCGCGTCGGCGCGGGTGATGGTGGCCTCGGTGGTCGAGGAAGAGCCGCTGGGCCTGGACGACGTGCTGCGCATCCTGGACGAGGCCTCGCAGCTGCGCACCTACTCGCAGGCGCTGGAAGAAAAATCGCAATCGCTGCAGCGTGCCACCGCCGAGTTGCGCGCGGCCAACGAGCGGCTCGAAGGGCTGGACCGGCTGAAGGACGATTTCATGTCGTCGGTCACCCACGAGTTGCGCACACCGCTCACCTCGATCCGCGCGCTGGCCGAGATGATGGTCGACGATGCCGAGATGCCGGCCGCGCAGCGCCAGCAGTTTCTGGGCATCGTGGTGGCCGAAACCGAGCGCTTGTCGAGGCTGGTCAACCAGGTGCTGGACATGGCCAAGATCGAATCGGGCCAGGCCGACTGGCGCAACACCGAGGTCGATCTGGCCGCGCTGTTGCGCCAGGCGGCGCAGACTGTTCACGAAATGTTGCGTGAGCGGGGTGCCGTGCTCGAGCTGGATCTGCCGGCCTCGCCATTGCCGGCCTTGCCGGTGCCGGCCTTGCAGTCCCTTGCATTGCCCTTGCCGGCACCCGTGCCGCCACTGCGCGGCGACCCCGACCGGCTGACCCAGGTGCTGCTGAACCTGCTGTCGAATGCCGCCAAGTTCTTGCCGCCGGTGGGCGGCCGGGTGGTGCTGCGGCTGTTGCTGGACGCCCAGGGCGCCACCGTGGAAGTGCAGGACAACGGCCCCGGCGTGCCGGCCGGGCAGCGGGCGCTGATCTTCGAGAAGTTCCGCCAGGGCGGCGATGCCGCGAACCGTCCGCAGGGCACCGGGCTGGGTTTGCCGATCAGCCGGCAGATCGTCGAACACCACGGCGGCCAACTGTTGCTGCGGCCTGACACCGGTCAAGGCGCCTGCTTTGCCTTCACGCTACCGTGGTCGCCACCGCCCGGGCCGGCGGCAACGACCCAGCCGGCGGCGATGCCCCAGCCGGCGGCGGCGATGCATCAGCCGGCCACGCCAGGAGACGCCGCATGACCGTCAAGATCCTCATCGCCGACGACGAGCCCAACATCCTGGTCTCGCTCGACTACCTGATGAAGCGCGAAGGCTTCGAGGTGCATCTGGCGCGCGACGGCCTGGAGGCGCTGGCCGTGCTGCAGCGCGAGCGCCCGCGCCTGGCGCTGCTGGACGTGATGATGCCGCACAAGAGCGGCTTCGAGGTCTGCCAGGCCCTGCGCGCCGACGACGCACTGAAGGACACGCTGGTGCTGATGCTCACCGCCAAGGGCCGCGAGACCGACATCGCCAAGGGCCTGGCCCTGGGTGCCGATGCCTACATGAGCAAACCGTTCTCGACCAAGGAGCTGGTGGCCAAGGTGCGCGCGTTGCTGGACAGCGCGCCATGAAGACCGACCGCCGCGCCCTGCTGGCCGTGGCCGGCAGCGCCGCCGCCGTGGCGTTGCTGCTGGCCGCCTTTGCCCTGGCCGCCGGCGGCATGCTGTGGTCCGACTTCGACCAGACCGAGCGCACGGCCGTGGCGGCGGCGCTGGCCACGCGCTGGGGCTTGCCGTTGATGGCCGGCGTGGCACTGGCGGCGGCCGCGGCAGCGGCAATGCAGGCGCTGGTGTTGCGCTGGATCACCGCGCCGGCGCGGCTGCTGGAGGACAGCCGCGTCCTGCTCGGCACCGATGTGCAGCGCGTGCTCAGCGCCGAGGGTGCGGCCACTTCGGTGCAGGGCCTGGCGCAGGCGATCAACGAACTGGCGCGCCAGCGCGACCAGCTCAAGCGCGACATCGCTGACGAGGTAGCCCGCGCCAGCCTGGGCGTGGCGCAAGAGCGCAACCGGCTGGCCGCGCTGATGAGCGAGCTGACCCAGAGCGTGGTGGTCTGCAACCTTGACGGCCGCATCCTGCTCTACAACAACCGCGCCCGGCTGCAGTTCCGCGCGCTGTCCGATGCCCCCACGCTGGCCGGCGGTACCGAATTGATCGGCCTGGGCCGCTCGATCTACGCCGTGTTCGACCGCAAGTTGGTGGCCCATGCGCTGGCCAGCGTGCAGCAGCGGCTGCAGCGCGGCGTGGCCCATCCCAGCGCGCAGTTCGTCACCGTCACCCGCTCGGGCCAATTGCTGCGGGTGCAGATGGCGCCGGTGCGGGCGGTGGTCAGCCAGGCGACGGTGCCGGCGGCGGCAGCCGGTGAGGACAGCGCGGACGGCGCAGGCAGCGCGGACAACGCGCTCAGCGGCTTCGTGCTGATGCTCGACAACATCACGCTCGCCTACGAGACCGAGGCCGCCCAAGAGCGCCTGCTGCATGGCCTGACCGAGGGCAGCCGCGGCTCGCTGGCCAACCTGCAGGCCGCCGCTGAAATGCTGGACGACGACGGCCTGCCGGCGGCGATGCGCGAGCGCTTCGTGCGGGTGATCCGCGACGAGGCCCAGGCGATGGGTCGGCGCCTGAACGACCTGTCCGCGCGGAGCGCGCAAGGCCTGGCCACCCGCTGGCCGCTGGAGGAGATGCTGGGCGCCGACTTCGTGCAGGCCGCCCGCCAGCGCATCGAGACCACGGCCGGCCTGCGCGCCGGCACGCTCGACCTCGACGAAGCGCTGTGGCTCAGGCTCGACAGCTTTGCGCTGATGCAGGCCATCGCCTACCTGGCGCTGCGGCTGCACGACGAATTCGAGATCGCCACCGTGCACCTGCGCCTGCAGGCCACCGATGGCGACCGGGTGCACCTCGACCTGGTCTGGACCGGTCAGCCGCTGAGCACCGAGACGGTGATGAGCTGGGAGATGGCGCCGATCGCCACCACCGCGGCCGCTGGCGCCGCGGCCAGCGCGCTGACCGTGCGCGACGTGGTGCAGCGCCACGGCGGCGAGTTCTGGTTCGAGCGCGACCGGGTGCGTCACCAGGCGTTCTTCCGCTTCCTGCTGCCGCAGGCACCGCAAGCACCGCAAGCGTGCCCGCTGTCGGCCGATGCCGCCCGGCAGGCCGGCGACGCCAGCAGCAGCCGCCCCGAGTACTACGACTTCGACCTGTTCGCCAACACCGAGACCAGTCACGCGCTGGACGACCGGCGCCTGTCCGACCTGGCCTACACCGTGTTCGACACCGAGACCACCGGCCTGAACCCGGCGCAGGGCGACGAGATCCTGCAGATCGGCGCCACCCGCATCGTCAACGGCCGGCTGCTGCGCGGCGAATGCTTCGATCAGCTGATCAACCCGGGCCGCGACATCCCGCCGCTGGGCATCCCGATCCATGGCATCACGCCCGCGATGGTGGCGGGCAAGCCGCCGATCGCCGAGGTGCTGCCGGCCTTCCACGCCTTTGCACAAGACACCGTGCTGGTGGCCCACAACGCGGCTTTCGACATGCGCTTTCTGCAGCTGAAGGAGGCCGCCACCGGCCTGCGCTTCGAGCAGCCGGTGCTCGACACCCTGCTGCTGTCGGCCGTGCTGCACCCGAACCAGGCATCGCACCGGCTGGAGGCGATCGCCGAGCGCTTCGACGTCACGGTCACCGGCCGCCACACTGCGCTGGGCGATGCGATGGTCACTGCCGAGGTGTTCCAGAAGATGCTGCCGCTGCTGGCCGGGCAGGGCATCCACACCCTGGGGCAGGCGAGGGCGGCGGCGCAGCAGACGTACTTCGCGCGGGTGACCTACTGACCGAGATGCCGGGACATCTGCATCCGAGGGCGTTGTCGCCTGTTCGCTGTCGGCTGGCCAGGTCGACGGCCACCGGCCCCAGACCTGCGCCGCGCCGCCGCTTCGGCCACGCGCATACTGCGCCCGCCGCAACTGCAGAATGAGAGTCAGATGCATCAGCACCCCCTGGCCACGGCCGTCAGCGACGGCCTGCGTACCGAGGCTGGCAACTCATTGCCGGTGACCCGCATGGCTGTCGATGCTGGCGCGCCAGCGTCCTTGCGCCCGACGCCACGCCGCCGACTGCGGTTCGAGCGCTGGCGCCACGCGGTCGCCACCTGGCGAGCGGTCCAGCGCATCGGTTGCGTGAAGACCGGTTGCGTGAAGGCTTGTCGCCGGCCAGCACCTCATGACGCCTGACCCCGGGCTGGCGCTGGCCGCCTGGCTCGGCGTCCATGCGTTGGCGGTGTTCGGCGTCTTGCTGGGCGGCTTGCTGCTGCTGGTGACCTTGCTCGCCTGGGTCTGGCACCGGCAGGTGCTGCGACGCGCGCAAGCCGCCTTTTCCAAGCCGGTGGTGGCGGTGCTGCTGCTGAACCTGGTAGTCGGCCTCGCCATCGTGCTCGCCGCGGCGGCCGGCTTTGCCGAGATCGCCGAACACCTGGGCCCGGACCGGCGCATGTCACTGGCCGACCAAGCCTTGGCGGCCTCGATCCACGGCCACGTCGGCAGCCACACGCTGCGGGGCTTTGCGCTGATCACGCACCTGGGCGATGTGCGCCTGCTCGTGCTGCTGGGCGTGGCCGTGGCGCTGTGGCTATGGCAGCGCGGCCAGCGCACGCTGGCGCTCGGCTGGTTGCTGACCCTGGCCGGCAACGCGTTGCTGAACCCGATGCTCAAGCGCATCTTCGAACGGGTGCGGCCGGTGCACGACCACGGCTGGGTCAGTGAATCGGGTTGGAGCTTTCCCAGCGGCCACACCTCGGGCGCCACCGTGGCCTACGGCATGCTGGCTTACCTGGCGCTGCGCACGCTGCCCGCAGCATGGCATCTGCCGGCCGTGCTGGGCGCCACCGCTCTGGCTTTCACCGTCGGCAGCAGCCGGGTGTTCCTGCAGGTTCACTTCGCCAGCGACGTGGTGGCGGGCTTTGCGTCCGGCACGGCCTGGCTGATGGTGTGCGTGATGAGCCTGGAGCTGAGCCGCCGCGGGCGCACACGCTGAGGCCCTGCGGATCTCGATCAAAGCGCTGCGCTGGACGGTGCAATGGCGGGCGCGGTGCCCGGTGCAACGGTCGATGTAGGGGATACCGATCATCTGGTTTGACCGTGGTTTGTCACCCAGGCGGACCTTGCAGGTGCCCCGGCTGCCTAGCATCACCTTGCGGCGCTCGGGCGCCAGCAGGGCCGCCGGCCGCCACTCTAGGAGGCTGTCGGGCTTGGGGACGGGCCTGCGCCAGGGCGAGTTTCGATGCCAGCTTAGGCGCCGGCGAGGCGTGGGATCGGCCCCCACAACGAGCTGGCAACGACAGATGGCACCGAAAATCGCCCTGGCCCTTCGGGTTGAAGATGGAAATGGGCTGATCCGTCGTTGCCAATGCGCGCCATGCCGCCAGGCATGGCTGTGCTTGTCGCCTAGGCTGAGCCCATTTCCAGCTTCAACGCAGGCCCGTCCCCAAGCCCGACAGCCTCCTAGGAGAACGCCATGAACCAGGATCCGTCACCCGGCCCGCCCGGCGCCCAGCCCGCCAGCGCCATCACCCGCGCCTGCCAGCATGCCGCGCGGCGCTGGCTGCCGCTGACCGACAGCCAGTCGTTCGACGACGCGTGGCGCGGCCATGTCGCCGATCTGCCGCCCGGCGCCATCACCCGCGCCAAGGGCGGCCCGGTGTGGAACCTGGCGGCCTACGGCTTCCTGGCCGACGAAGAAGCACCCGACAGCGTGCACCCCGGCTTGTGGCGCCACGCCCGGGTCAACATGGTGACGGGGCTGTTCAAGGTCTGCGACCGGGTCTGGCAGGTGCGCGGCCTCGACATCTCGAACATGACCATCCTCGAGGGCGACAGCGGCCTGATCGTGATCGACCCGCTGGTGTCCACCGAGACCGCGAAAGCCGCGATCGAGCTGTACTTCGCCCACCGCCCGCGCAAGCCCGTGCTGGCGATGATCTATTCGCACAGCCATGTCGACCACTTCGGCGGCGTGCGCGGCGTCATCGACGAGGCCGACGTGCTGGCCGGCCGGGTGCAGGTGATCGCACCGAAAGGTTTCATGGAAGAAGCGGTCAGCGAGAACCTGATGGCTGGCAACGCGATGGGCCGGCGGGCGCTGTTCCAGTTCGGCCCGCTGCTGCCCAAGGGCGTGCGCGGCCAGGTCGATGCGGGGCTGGGCAAGACCACCTCGACCGGCACGGTGACGTTGATCGCACCCACCCGGGTGATCGAGCAGCCGGTCGAGCATCACCTGATCGACGGCATCGAGTGCGTCTTCGAGCTGACACCGGGCGCCGAGGCGCCGTCGGAGATGGTCATCCACCACCCCGGCCTGCGGGTGCTGAACATGACCGAGATCAGCAGCCAGAACTTCCACAACCTGCTGCCCTTGCGCGGCGCCCAGGTGCGTGATGCGCTGGCCTGGTCGCACTACCTCGACGGCGCGCTGCAGCGCTACGGCGCCGGCAGCGACGTGCTGATCGCCCAGCACCACTGGCCGGTGTGGGGCGGCGAGGCGATCGACGACTTCCTGCGCCGCCAGCGCGATCTCTACAAGTACGCCCACGACCAGACCGTGCGGCTGATGAACCACGGCCTGCTGGCCGGCGAAATCGCTGAGCGCCTGCAGCTGCCCGCATCGCTGCTGCAAGACTGGGCCTGCCACGGTTTCTACGGCAGCCTGAAGCACAACGTGAAGGCCATCGTGCAGCGTTACCTCGGCTGGTACGACGCCAACCCGGCCCACCTCGACCCGCTGCCGCCCACCGAGACCGCGCGCAAGACCATCGCCTACATGGGCGGCGCCGACGCCGTGCTGCAACGCGCCCGAAGCGATCACGATCGGGGTGAATACCGCTGGGTGGCGCAGGTCTGTTCGCTGGTCTGCCACGCCGGTCAGGCGGGCGAGCCGGCCGTGCTGCAGGCCAGCGCGCTGGGCGCCGACGCGCTGGAGCAACTGGGCTACCAGGCCGAATCGGCGACCTGGCGCAATGCCTACCTGCAGGGCGCGATGGAACTGCGCCACGGCCCGCCCGACTTGCCGGCGATGGGCGCCGCGGCGGCCGATCTGGCACGCGCCATGCCGCTGGGCCTGTTCTTCGACTACCTGGCGATGCGGCTCGACGGCGCGCAGGCCGAGGGCCAACGGTCGCGCATCAACTGGTGTTTCAGCGACACCGGTGAGCAGCTGCTATTGAACCTGGAGCATTGCGCGCTGACACACCGGCTGGGCGTGCAGGACCCGCAGGCCGACGCCACGGTGACGATGACCCGCGCCACGCTGGACGAGATCTCGCTGCAACGCCTGAGCTTCCCCGAGGCATTGCAGGCCGGCCGCCTGACCGTCACCGGCGACCCCGGTGTGCTGCTGGGCCTGATGAGCATGATCGACCGCTTCAGCCGCATGTTCCCGGTGGTCGGGCCGCGGCCGATAGCGGTACAGGTACCGGTACCTGTACCGGTATCAGTATCGACATCGGTGGCCGTATCGGGCAGGCCTTAGCGATCGGCCGTGCGGCCCGATCAGCCGGGCAGGCGCACCGACAGGTGGCTGTAGCCGCGCACGAACGACGAGCGGATGCGCGTGGGCGGGCCCATCACCTCGATCACCGGGAAGCGTTTCAGGATCTCTTCCCAGAGGATCTTCAGCTGCAACTCGGCCAGCCGGTTGCCGACGCAGCGATGGATGCCAAAACCGAAGCTCAGGTGGTTGCGCGGCCGCGCGCGGTCGATGATGAAGCGGTCAGGATTGTCGATCGCCGAGGCATCGCGGTTGCCCGACAGGTACCACATCGCCACCTTGTCGCCTTGCAGAATCCGCTTGCCGCCCAGCTCGGTGTCCTGCGTGGCGGTGCGGCGCATGTAGGCCAGCGGGGTCTGCCAGCGGATGATCTCGGGCACCAGGCTGTCGACCAGCGCCGGGTTGGCGCGCAGCTTGGCCATCTCGGCGGGGTTGTCGTGCAGTGCCAGCAGGCCGCCGGTCATGCTGTTGCGGGTGGTGTCGTTGCCGCCGACGATCAGCAGCACCAGGTTGCCCATGTACTCCATCGGCGGCATGTTGCGGGTGGCCGCACCATGGGCCAGCATGCTGACCAAGTCTGTGCGCGGCGGGTCGTTGACGCGCTCGTTCCACAGCTTGGTGAAATAGCCCAGCATCTTGCCCAGCTCGGCCATGCGCTCGGCCGGCTCAAGTGCCTCGGGGTTGGTGGCCTTGTTCATCGTGGCCACGTCCGACCACCAGGTCAGCAGGCGGCGGTCTTCGAACGGAAAGTCGAACAGCGTCGCCAGCATGCAGGTGGTCAGCTCGATCGACACCTTGTCGACCCAGTCGAAGGTTTCGTTGCGCGGCAGGCTGTCGAGCAACTGGCCGGTGCGCTCGCGGATCAGGCCCTGCCAGTTGTTCAGGTTGGCCGGCGCCACGATGGTGCTCACCGCCTTGCGCTGGTCGTCGTGCTTGGGCGGGTCCATCGCGATGAACATCGGCAGCCGGTCGCTTTCGGGCGGGTTGAACAGCGTGATGCCGCCCTTGGACCAGTCCGACGAGAACAGGTCTGGACGGGTGTCGACCTGCATGATGTCCTGGTAGCGGGTGACCGACCAGTACTCGCCCACCTCGGGTACCTGGCTGCGGCTGCGGTGCACCGGGTCTTCGGCGCGCAGGCGGGCGAAGATGTGGCCTTCGATGCCGTCGATGAAGTGCTGCGGATCGGCCGGGTTCAGCCCGTCCAGCGACAGCGCTGCGACGCGCTGCTGGCCGGCAGCCTGGGCAACCGACCATGCGGCGGGTGGTGATGCAGCGGTTTGCAGTACGGCGGTCATGGCAAGCTCCTCAGGGGGGGGTGGCGCCGGATGGGGAAGGCGGGTCAGTGCTGGCCTTCGGGCATGGTGACCACCAGGCCATCCAGCGCGTCGGTCATTGAAATTTGGCAGGCCAGGCGCGAGCTGTCGCGCAGTTCGGCGGCAAAGTTGAGCATCTCGTCCTCCTGCTTGGTGCGTGGGCCGGTCAGGGCATCCCACGGCGCCTCGATGAAGACATGGCAGGTGGCGCAGGCGCACTGGCCACCGCAATCACCGTCGATGCCGGGCACGTTGTGGTCGATGGCCGCGCGCATCAGCGACAGGCCGGCGGGCACGTCGACCGGGTAACGCTGGCCGCTGTGGGCGATGAAGGTGACCTTGGGCATGGGCGGCTCGTCAGAGAGTGGGTGGGTCGGGGGAAACAGGTGTCGGGGCGATGCCCGCGATCAGGGCTTGTGCTGGCGCGCATCGCGCAGCGCCCGCATTTCAGCGGGCGTCATGCCCATCACGTCGTTCAGTGGCCCGGCGGTGTTCGGGTCCCAGCAATGGCGCGGGCCCATCGTCAGCCCGCCGTCCACGGTGAGATGGGTGCCGGTGATGAAACCGGCCGCATCCGACGCCAGGAACCGCGCCGCCTCGGCGATGTCACGTGGCAGGCCGGAGCGGCCGATCGGGTTGGCGGTGCCGCTGCGCTCGGCGATCTGGCCGGCCAACTGGCGGGCCTCTGCCGGACCGAGGTTCAGGATGCCGCCGAAGATGGGGGTGGCGATGAAGCCCGGCACGATGGCGTTGATGCGGATGCGCTGCGGCGCCAGTTCGGCCGCGGCCACGCGGGTGAAGTGCAGCACGCCGGCCTTGGCCACCGAATAACACAGCGGCGCATAGCCGGCCTGCAGCGCCGACACCGACGAGGTGTTGATGATCGAGCCGGCGCCGCGCTGGCGCATGTGCGGCACGGCAAACGCCGCGCCGGCGGCGACCGAGCGCAGCAGCAGCGCCTGGGTGGCGTCCCAGGCGGCCTCGTTGAAGGTCTCGACGCCCGCCAGCGTGCCACCGGCCCCGGCATTGGAGAACAGGATGTCGAGCCCGCCGAAATGGGCCGCCGCGGCGTCGATCGCCTCGCGGATCTGCGCCGTCTGCAGTACATCGCAGCGCATGAACTTCACCACGCCGGGAAACCGGTGCGCCAGCGCCTCGCCGGCCTCGACTTGCAGGTCGGCGGCCAGCACCCGGGCGCCGGCCTCGACGAAACATTCCACCGTGGCCAGGCCGATGCCCGAGGCCGCGCCGGTGATGACGGCCACCTTGCCGTCGAGTTGCAGCGCCATCGCAGCCACCTCAGTGGTCGAAGACGATGACGTTGCGGGCGATGCCGCCGGTCTTCATCGCGGCGAAGCCTTCGTTGATGTCTTCGAGCCGGATGCGGCCCGAGACCATCTCCTTGAGCTTCAGCTTGCCTTGCAGGTAGAAGTCGATCAGGCGCGGCATGTCGGTGCGGAAGCGGTTGCTGCCCATCATCGAGCCCTGGATGCGGCGCTCGCGCAGGAAGTCGACGCCGTGCAGCTCGATCTTGGTGCCCACCGGGATCATGCCGATCAGCGTGGCCGTGCCACCCGAGCGCAGGCAGGAGAAGGCCTGCTCGGCGGTGGCCTTCAGGCCGATGCATTCAAACGAATAGTGCACGCCGCCGCTGGTCAGCTCGTTGATGCGTTTGACGGTGTCGCCGGCGTTGGCGTCGATCACGTCGGTGGCGCCGAAGGCCTTGGCCAGTTCGAGCTTGAACGGGTCGAGATCGACCGCGATGATGCGGCCGGCCCCGGCGATCGCCGCGGCGTTGATGGTCGACAGCCCGATGCCGCCGGCGCCGAAGATGGCCACCGTGCTGCCGGGCTCGATGCGTGCGGTGTGGGCCACCGCACCGTAGCCGGTGACCACCGCACAGCCGATCAGCGCGGCCAGGTCGAGCGGCATGTCTTCGCGCACCTTCACCAGCGCATGCTCGTGCACCACCATCTGCTCGGCAAAGGCCGACAGGTTGAGGAACTGGTTCATGTGGCTGCCGTTCCACTTCAACCGCTGCGCCTTGCCGGGGCCGGGCTTGACGACCGGGTCTTGGCAGATCGACAGGTGGCCCGACAGGCAGAACTCGCAGTGGCCGCAGAACATCGACAGGCAGCTGATGACATGGTCGCCGGGCTTGAGGTAGGTGACGTCCTCGCCCACCGCCTCGACGATGCCGGCCGATTCATGGCCCAGCACGGCGGGCACAGGCGTGGGGTAGCTGCCCTCGATGAAGTGCAGGTCGCTGTGGCACAGGCCGGCGGCGGCGGTGCGCACCAGCACCTCGCGTCGCCTGGGTTTTTCGATCGCCACGTTCTCGATCGTCATTCGTTGTTGCGGGGCGTGCAGGACAGCAGCTTTCATCGGGGCTCCAGGCGGCAGGGACGGACAATGACAAGGTCCGCCGCAGGGTCATTCTGCGTTGCGCCGCCGGGCTGGACGGGCCGTGTTTTCACGGGTGCGGGTCCGGCCTTGCGCCGCGCTCTGCGGCTTCAGTCGGGCAGGGTAGGGGAGCCGTTGCCGGGCTCGCATCACCTGGGTGACTGCCTGGCGGATTCAGCGTGCTCGGCAATCAACGCACGTGCCACCCAGGATATAGCTGCTGTGGCCCCGAGGCGCTTCGCGGAGGATGGCCTGCTGGGTTCGCTGCCGCACAACTCAATGCCCGCCCTGGCGTTAGATTGAAGCCCTTGCAGCCCGGGGCGCAGGCGAACCAAACCCGACACCGGCTGTCGGTGACCACCTCGTCAGCGCAGTGTCTGCCGCCGACGATCAGCAAGCCGAAGCCCTGAAAACGCTGGGCGATGAGCGACTGACCCACTGGGCGGGGCAGCGTTAAGGCCCCGGCAGCACGGGCGCGAGCGGGCGGGAAGCGGCGGCAAAACGGTGACCTGCGCAGGCAACGACCGTGGCCTTGGTAGGCTGCACTTCGTGGCCGCGGCGATCGTCTGGCACCGTCGGTTCTTCGAAGCCTGTATCGACTGTCCAACCTGAGGATCCACCATGAACCTTCGCGCCTTCTCCCTGCTCCTGATCCTGGCCTATGTCATGTTGGCTGCGTTCGCGGCCCTGAATTGGGTGGCGATTGCGGCGCCCAGCAACCTGAACCTCGGGTTCATCGACGTCAGCGCTCCGCTGGGCATGGTCATGCTGATCTTCACGGCGGCCATCAGCGGCCTGTTCATCGTCTACATCGTGCTGCTGCAAGCTGGCGTCATTCTCGAAGCGCGGCGGTTGACGAAGGAAGTCAAGGCCCAACGCGAACTGGCGGACACGGCGGAGGCCTCTCGCTTCACCGAGTTGCGGACTTTGCTGGAAGCCGAGCTGCGCAGGATCGAAGCACAGGGCACGGCCTCGCATCGCGAGTTCGGTGCCCGAATCGAACAGTCGGAACGGGGCCTGCAGGACAAACTGGCTGAAGCGACCGCCACGTTGTCGGCCTACCTTGGCGAAATCGAGGACAAGCTCGATCGGGCGTTGGTCCCGGCGCCCGCCTCTGGCTTGCTGCCGCGACCGGAGCGGTGAGCGGTGAGCCTTGGCGGAAGCGGTGAGATTCGAACTCACGGTGGGGTTACCCCCACGGCAGTTTTCAAGACTGCAGCCTTAAACCGCTCGGCCACGCTTCCAGGGCAGCACATTCTAGGCGGACGTTCGGACCACGTTCGCCAGGGGCCAGGCACGGCCTCAGCCCGGCTTGCGCGCCTGCTCGCAGGCCACCTGCACCACCTCGCGCCGGCCGCCGTCCACCCGCACCGCGGTGAGCGCGCCGCCCCAGACGCAGCCGGTGTCCAGCGCCAGCAGGTCGGGGCGGTTCTGCAGGCCCAGGGTCGACCAGTGGCCAAAGGCGATCGGCACGCCCGCGGTCAGCCGGCCGGGGATGTCGAACCAGGCGGCATGGCCTGGCGGCGCAACCCCCGAGCCGTCCTTGGTGTCGAATTCCAGCGTGCCATCGGGCTGGCAGTAGCGGATGCGGGTCAGCACGTTGAGCACCATGCGCCAGCGCTTGGCGCCGACCAGGCCGTCGTCCCAGCGGGCCGGGTCGTTGCCGTACATCATTTGCAGGAAGTCGGCCATGCCAGGCCCGGCGAGCACGTCTTCCACTTCGGCTGCCAGCGTGAGTGTCTTGGCCGCGTCCCATTGCGGCACCACGCCGGCATGCACCAGCAGCCAGCCGTGGGCCGTGTCGGCCAGCTTGCCGTGGCGCAGCCAGTCGAGCAGGGCGTCGCGCTCGGGGCTGGCCAGGATGTCGTCCAGCGTGTCGCCGCGGTGCGGTTTGCGCGCGCCCACCGACAGCGCCAGCAGGTGCAGGTCGTGGTTGCCCAGCAGGCAGGTGGCCGAGCTGCCCAGCTGGCGCAGGCGCCGCAGGGTCTTGAGCGATGCCGGCCCGCGGTTGACCAGGTCGCCCAGCGCGTGGACGTGGTCGCGTGATGGCGAGAAGCCGACTTCGGCCAGCAGGCGGTCCAGGGCGTCGCAGCAGCCCTGCACGTCACCGATCAAATAGTGCATGGGGACGATTCTGCTACGCTCTGCGCCGTGTTGAATTCAAAGGGGCGCTGCGCAGCGCCACCGCATGGACGTTGCCCTTCTGCTTTTCCTGATTCTGCTGAACGCGGTGTTCGCGATGTCGGAAATGGCGCTGACCGCGTCGCGCAAGGCTCGGTTGGCGGTGATGGCCGAGGCCGGAGAACCCGGCGCAGTAGCGGCGCAGGTGCTGCACGAGGACCCGACCAAGTTCCTGTCGACGGTGCAGATCGGGATCACCTCGATCGGCGTGCTGAACGGCATCGTCGGCGAGGCGGCTTTCTCGGCGCCATTGGCCGCGTGGCTGCACCTGACCCTGCCCGTTCTCAGTGAGCGGGCGGCCGGCATCAGTGCCACCGCACTGGTGGTGCTGACCATCACCTTCCTGACCATTATCTTCGGCGAGCTGGTGCCCAAGCGCGTCGGCCAGATGTACCCCGAGCGGGTGGCGGTGCTGGTGGCACGGCCGATGAACATGCTGTCGGCGGCGACGCGGCCCTTCGTCTGGCTGCTGTCGGCCTGCACCCAGACCACGCTGCGCCTGCTGGGCATCCGGCACGCGCCTTCGCGCAGCGTGACCGAGGAGGAGATCGCCGCCAGTCTGGAAGAAGGCCTGGACGCCGGCGTGATCGAGGCGCAAGAGCACCAGATGGTGCGCAACGTGTTCCGGCTCGATGAGCGGCAGGTGGGCTCGATGATGATCCCGCGCACCGAGATCACCTGGCTCGACCAGCATGCGCCGCTGCCGGATCTGCTGGCCCAGATGACCGAGCACGGTCATTCGCGCTACCCGGTGTGCCGCGACGGCCTGGACGACGTGGTCGGCGTGATCCAGGCGCAAGACCTGCTGGTGCCGCTGTCGCGCGGCGAGTTGCCCGATCTGGGCGCGCTGATGCAGGCGCCGGTGTTCGTGCCCGAGACGCTGTCGGGCATGGAACTGCTGGACCACTTTCGGGCCACCAGTGCAGAACTGGTGTTCGTCGTCGATGAATATGGCGCGGTGCAGGGCGTGATCACCGTGCGCGACGTGCTGGAATCGATCACCGGTGAATTCAGCACGCCCAGCGCCGACGGCGCCTGGGCCATCAAGCGCACCGATGGCAGCTGGTTGATGGACGGCATGATCCCGGTGCCCGAGATGAAGGACAGGCTCGAAATCCGTGAATTTCCCGAGGAAGATCGCGGCCGCTACAACACGCTGGCCGGCATGATCATGCTGCTGCTGGGCCGTCTGCCACGCACGACCGATGTGGTCGAATGGGATTCATGGCGCTTCGAGGTGGTCGACCTCGACGGCAAACGTGTGGACAAGGTGCTGGTCAGCCGCATCGCCCCCCTGGACGAAGAAGGAAAAACAACGTGATCAACGAGAACCTGCACAAGAAGGCCGTCGCGCTGGACCGTGCCAAGCACCGCGACCTGAAGCTGAACCTGGGCGCGCGCGACCTGTCGGCCGTCAAGCAACTCAACGCCTTTTTTGTCGCCGGCACCGAGTTCAGCGACGCCTGCAAGGAATACCCGGTGGTCTGGGTCAACGCCGGCACCGACGCCAGCGGCAAGCAGCAGGTGGCGCCGATCGCCGTGTTCGGCCTGCGCGCCGAGCAGAACCTGTGCATCGAGGGCGACGCCTGGCGCGTGCGCTACGTGCCCGCGGTGCTGCGGCTGTACCCGTTTGCACTGGCCCGCGTGGCCGCCAACGAGATGGTCGTCTGCGTCGACGAAAGCTGGGCCGGTCTGGGCACTGAAGGCCAGGCGCTGTTCAACGCCGATGGCGAGCCCAGCGAGTTCACCCAGGGCGTGCAGAAGCAACTCGAGAACTTCGAGCAGGAAGTCGAGCGCACCCGCCTGGCCGGCGCCGTGCTGGTCGAGAAGGGCCTGTTGCGCGACATGCGCTTCGACGCCACCCTGCCCGACGGCAGCAAGCTGGTGGTCGACGGCTTCCTGACGGTCGACGAAGACAAGCTGGCCAAGCTGAGCGACACCGAGATCGTGGCCCTCAACCGCAACGGCCTGATGGGCCTGATCCACGCCCACCAGATCTCGCTGGGCAACATGGGTCGCTTGGTCGAATGGCACGTGGCGCGCTACGGCAGCGAGCAGCCGGCAGCCACGGCCGTCTGACGCCGCCCGAGGTCGCTTGAGGCCGGGTGCCGGGCATGGCGATGGGCCTGGCGCGCCGGGAAGAGCTCGAACTGCACTGCCGTGCTGCCCTGCGCGGCTGCGAGCCGCTGGCGCAGGGGCTGGCGATCCGCTACCCGCAGCTCGTCTAGGGCCTGCTGGCAGCCATCTCCGCCGCCTGCCAGGCCAAGCCGCAACGGCATGGGCTGGTGCAGCGGGCCGATGCGGTAAGGGCCGGCGGCATGGCCGCGGTGGCCCACGCGGTGATCGAACGTTTTCTGGCACCTGCCACGCCCAGCGACCGGCCCGCCAACGACCAGGTCACCTTGGCCAGCGAGGTGGCGATCGACACCTCGACCACCGCCGACATCTGTGCCCGGCTTGAAGGCGAGGGCTGGATCCTGCACGAAGGGCCGCCGGGCCAAAGCATCGTTTGCACGCTGGCGGCGGTCGCGCCCGCCTCGCCTGGTGCCCGATCTTTGACTTTCGTCAGAACCCCCGCCACAGCCATGCCGACTTGCGATAGCTGCTATCGGCTTGCCGTCCGGGAATCACGGGCTTGCGTGGGGTCAGACCACCGTTCCCGCGCCGCACAATCCTGGGCTGAAGCTGCCTGCCCTGCGCCAACCCCCTTGAGAACCGCATGACCCTCAGAACCAAGCCACCGTTCCGCGCTGACCATGTCGGCAGTTTCCTGCGGCCGAAGTTCCTGCTGGACGCGCGCGAGCAGTTCTTCGTCAAGAAGGCCATCACGGCCGAACAGCTGCGCGAAGTCGAAGACCGGGCGATCACCGAGATCGTGAAGTTCCAGCAGGAGGTCGGGCTGCAGAGCATCACCGACGGCGAGTTCCGTCGCACCTACTTCCACATCGATTTCCTCGACCAGTTGGGTGGCGTGAAGACGGACATCCCGGTCACCGTCATCCGGCCCGATGGCAGCGAAGAACTGGCGCCGCCGGCAATGCGGGTGATCGACAAGGTGCGCCATGTCAAGAACATCCAGCTTGCCGACTTCGAGTATCTGAAGCGTCAGGTCGCGGCCGGTCACACGCCCAAGGTGACGATCCCGTCGCCCACCATGCTGCACTTCCGCGGTGGCCGTGCCGGCATCAGCCGCCAGGCCTATCCCGAACTCGACCCGTGTTTCTACGACGACGTGGCCAAGGCCTACGGCGAAGAGTTGCAAAGCCTGGCCGACGCCGGCTGCACCTATGTGCAGATGGACGACACCAACCTGGCCTACCTCTGCGACGAGAAGATGCGCGAGGCCGCCCGCCAGCGCGGGGACGACCCCAACGAGCTGCCGCACCGCTACGCCGGCTTCATCAACAAGGTGGTGGCCCACAAGCCGGCCGGCATGACGCTGGCCATGCACCTGTGCCGCGGCAACTTCAAGAGCACCCACGCGGCGGCTGGCCACTACGAGCCGGTGGCCGAGGCGCTGCTGTCGGAGATGAACCTCGATGCCTATTTCCTGGAATACGACGACGAGCGGTCGGGAGACTTCCGCCCGCTGCGCTTCCTGCCCAAGGGCAAGATCGTCGTGCTGGGCCTGGTGACCACCAAGTTCGGCGAGATGGAGAGCAAGGACGCGCTCAAGCGCCGCATCGACGAGGCCACCCGGTACGCGCCACTCGACCAGCTGTGCCTGTCGCCGCAGTGTGGTTTCAGCAGCACGGTGCACGGCAACAACATTGCCGTCGAAGCCCAGCGCGCCAAGCTGCGGCTGGTGATCGAGACCGCACGGGAAGTCTGGTCTTGAGTCAGCCCGCACCCGCACCCGCGCTCCGCTGCGGGCGGGCCAGCGTCTGGCGAAGGGCCTTGCGTGTTTGTCCGCTAGGCAGGCCAACGCCCAAACCGCATCATCCATTGAACCGACCCACAGGAGACGTCGCATGAAGAGAGTCATCCCCACCGCGCTGGCACTGGCCGCCGCACTGACGCTGGCCACGGCCGCACAGGCGCAGGAAGTGACGCTGAAGTTCCACCACATCTGGAACCCGCAGGCGATGGCCTCGGTGAACGTGATCGCGCCCTGGTGCGACAAGATCGCCAAGGAATCGGCCAACAAGATGAAGTGCCAGGTGTTCCCGTCGATGAGCATGGGCGGCACGCCGAACCAGCTGGTCGACCAGGTGAAGGATGGCGTGGCCGACGTCGTCATCACGCTGCCCGGCTACACCGCCGGCCGCTTTCCGGCGCTGGAGGTCTTCGAGCTGCCGTTCATGACCAACTCGGCCGAGACAGGCGCCCGTGCGGCCTGGGACTACCTGCAGAAGTACGCGCTGAAGGAGTTCCCCGGCACCAAGATCCTGGCGATCTGGGTGCACGACGAAGGCTATGTGCACACCCGCGAGAAGCAGATCAAGACCCTCGACGACTTCAAGGGCCTGAAGATGCGCGCGCCCACCCGGCAGACCAACAAGCTGTTGGCGCGCCTGGGCGCGTCGCCGGTGGGCATGCCGCTGCCAGCGGTGGTCGACGCGGTGAGCAAGGGCACGATCGACGGCTTCCTGCTGCCCTGGGAGGTGATGCCCTCGCTCAAGCTGCATGAGATGGTCAAGTTCCACAGCGAGACCGACCCGTCGCGCCCAGCGCTCTACAGCGCGGTGTTTGTCTTCGCGATGAACCAGGCCAAGTATGACAGCCTGAGCGCCGACCTGAAGAAGGTGATCGACGACAACGCCGGTGCGGCCTACTCGCAGGCCATCGGCAAGACCTGGGATGGCAGCCAGGCCGCCGGCCGCAAGGCCGCCAAGGACCGCGGCAACACCTTCTACACCGTGCCCGCCAGCGAGCTGGACAACTGGGTCAAGGCCGCCGCGCCGCTGGTCGACGACTTCACCGCCGACATGGACAAGAAGGGCCTGCCCGGCAAGCAGATGCTGCAGGACGCCCGCGACCTGCTGGTCAAGTACCGCAAGTAAGCAGCGCTTGAACAGCAGCCTGACAACGCGCCCCGGTGGGCGCGTTTTTTCGGGTAAATCGTTCAACAAGTTCGTTCAACGTGTTCGTTCAATCGGATGGGAGAAGGGCATGCACGCCTTGTTCAAGCGCATCTCGCTGTGGTTCGCCGTGGCGGGGGGCGCAGTGGCCAGTGCGCTGGCCTTGCTGACTGTTGTCAGCGTGACCATGCGCGCAGCGGTGTCGCAGCCGATCCAGGGCGATGTCGAGCTGATGCAGATGGGTATCGCACTGTGCATCTCGCTGTGCCTGCCCTGGTGCCAGCTGCACCACTGCAACATCATCGTCGACTTCTTCACCGACAAGCTGCCGCAGCGCAGCACGCGGGCGCTCGACGGCATCGGCTCCTTCTTGCTGGCGGCGATGTGCATGCTGCTGTCACTGCGCACGGCTGCCGGTGCGCTGGCAGTGCGCGAGGCCAGCGAGACCACGATGATCATCGGCCTGCCGATGTGGTGGGCCTACGCGATGCTGGCGCCCGGCCTGATGCTCACCGCGCTGATCGCGCTGTGGCAGGGGCAGCGGCAGCTGCGTGGCCTGGATGTCGAGGCCCGACCCCAAGCCGACGGGGTACTGGCATGACGCAGACCCTGCGCGGCATGGAGTTGGCCCGATGAGCCCGACCGAGATCGGTCTGTTGATGTTCGCAGGCATGCTGGGCCTGATGGCCCTGCGGGTGCCGATCGCGGTCTCGATGTTCATCCCCGGTGCCCTGGGCTACTGGGCGTTGACCAATGACATGGCCTTGCTCAACCTGCTCAAGGGCAGCGCGGTGGCGCGGCTGACGGTCTACGACCTGTCGGTGATCCCGCTGTTCCTGCTGATGGGCCAGTTCGCCACCCAGGGCGGGCTGTCGCGGGCGCTGTTCAAGGCGGCGGCGGCCTTTGTCGGCCATGTCCGCGGCGGGCTGGCGATGGCGGCCATCCTGTCGGCGGCGGCCTTCGGCGCGGTCTGCGGCAGCAGCGTGGCCACCTCGGCCACCATCACCCAGGTGGCTTATCCCGAGATGAAGGCCCACGGCTACCACGGCCGCCTGACCACCGCCGCACTGGCCTGCGGCGGCACGCTGGGCATCCTGATCCCACCGTCGGTGCCGCTGGTGGTCTACGCCATCCTCACCGAACAGAACATCGGCAAGCTGTTCGCCGCGGCGATGTTGCCGGGCATCCTGGCGGTGATCGGCTACCTCACCGTCATCACCATCGTCTGCCACCTCAAGCCCGAGCTGGCCACGCCCAGCGAGCCCACGCCCTGGAACGAGCGCTGGGCCGCGCTGGCCCAGGTCTGGCCGATCGGCGTGATCTTCGTCGTCGTCTTCGGCGGCATCTACGGCGGCATCTTCTCGCCGACCGAAGGCGCGGCGGTGGGCGCGGTGGGCACCTTCGTCGCGGCGCTGGCGCGGCGTGAACTGGGCCTGGCCGGCATCCAGCGCAGTTTCATCGGCACCGCCGAAACCTCGGCAATGGTGTTCATGATCTTCCTCGGCGCCGACATGATGAACTCGGCACTGGCGCTGACCCAGATGCCCGCGCGCGTGGCCGACTGGGTGGGCCATTTGCAAGTCGCACCGCTGTGGATCATCGGCGCCATCCTGTGCATCTACATCCTGCTGGGCTGCGTGATGGACGAGTTGTCGATGATGCTGCTGACGATTCCGGTGATCTTCCCGGCGGTGATGGCGCTCGACCTGTTCGGCTTGCAGCCCGAGGCCAAAGCGATCTGGTTCGGCATCCTGGTGCTGATGACGGTGGGCATCGGCATGACGGCGCCGCCGGTGGGCCTGAACGTCTACGTCGTCAACAGCATCGCCCGCGACGTGCCGATGAGCGAGACCTACAAGGGCGTCTGGCCCTTCCTGGCCAGCGACGTGCTGCGCCTGTTGGTGCTGCTGTTCTTTCCGTCGTTGACGCTGGGCTTCGTGTCTTTCTTCTTCAAGTAGCCGCTGGTCCGCCTGCCCGTGAAAAAGCGGCCTGCGGGCCGCTTTTCAACGCCGGTCGACCGGTCGGTATCAGGCCGCCAAGGCCTGCTGGTACAGCCGGGTCGACCGGGCACCCGATCGGCAGAACGCCAGCACCGGATGCGGCAGTTCTTTCAGCAACCGGGCGAAAGCAGCAATCTGCTCGGGCGACTGATAGCCGCCATCCACCGGCAGGTGGCGGTACTGCAAGCCGGCGGCCAGCGCAGCGGCTTCGATCACCGCACTGGTCGGCTGGTCGGGGCCGTGCTCGAAGTCGGGCCGGTTGTTGACCACGCTCTTGAAGCCGATGCGGGCCGCCTCGGCCATGGCCTCGGGCGTCAGTTGCGGCGCCGCGCACACGGTGTCGGCGATCGGACGCAGGGCCAGGGTGGTGGGGGCGTGGGAAAAGGCGCGCATGGTGATCCAGCTTACTTCGACAGTGCAGATTTGACAGCAGCCGACAGCGCACCCATGTCGGCTTTGCCGGCCAACTTGGCTTTGACGGCCGCCATCACCTTGCCCATGTCGGCCGGGCCGATCTTGCCCAGTTCAGCGGCCAGTGCCGTGACGATGGCGGCCACCTCGGCGGCCACTTCATCGGCCGACAGCCGTGCCGGCAAGTAGGCCTGCAGCACGGCCAGTTCGGCGGTTTCCTTGTCGACCAGATCGGTGCGGCCGGCGCTCTGGAATGCGGCGATCGAATCCTTGCGCTGCTTGATCGTCTTGTCGACGATGGCGACGACAGCCGCGTCGTCGAGCACGATGCGCTCGTCCACCTCACGTTGCTTGATCGCCGCCAGCAGCATGCGGATGGTCGACAGGCGATCGGCGGCCTTGGCGCGCATGGCCGACTTCATGTCTTCGGTGATCTGGTCTTTCAGGCTCATCAGGAAACCTCCATGCTTCGCATTGCGGTGAATTCGCCTTTCGGGCGGCCGGGCAGGCTCATGGCGTTCTTTCGGGGCTACACAAGCAAAACGCCCGCAGCGGCGTCCCGCGCGGGCGTTTGGACAAGGCAACGAAACCGTTCAGCAGTTCGTGGTCAGAAAAGCTTCTTCGGCAGCTGCATGCTGCGCACGCGCTTGTAGTGGCGCTTGACGGCCGCGGCCTTCTTGCGCTTGCGCTCTGCGGTGGGCTTCTCGTAGAACTCGCGCGCGCGCAAGTCGGTCAGCAAGCCCAGCTTCTCGATCGTGCGCTTGAAGCGGCGCAGTGCAACGTCGAACGGTTCGTTTTCCTTGACGCGAATCGTGGTCATGTAATCAATGAATCCCAAAAAAGTTTGCGCTCGGTGTTCTTGGCTGGGCCGTGCCCGGGGTTTGATCCGGGGTTGAAGCTCTCCGGCGAATCACTCCGGCGAGTTGCTTCAAACTTGGCTTGGCAAGGCAATCGTCGCGCGGTTTGCCAGCAAAGCGAAGATTCTACTTCGAATTGGCCTTGATTCCCAAACGGTTCCCGCTTGTTGGGCCCCGGCAGCCTTGCACGGGCCGCCGCGCCAGAACGCTCAGGCGGCGACCGTTGCCGGCTGCAACGCCTGGGCGCAGGCCGCGCCGCTGGCCCAGGCCCACTGGAAGTTGTAGCCACCCAGCCAGCCGGTGACGTCGACCACCTCGCCGATGAAATACAAGCCGGATTGGCGCTTGCTGGCCATCGTGCGGGAGTCCAGCTCGCGGGTATCGACGCCGCCAGCGGTCACTTCGGCCTTGCGGAAGCCTTCGGTGCCATTGGGCACCAGGTGCCAGCGGCCCAGCGATTCAGCCAGGCGTTGCAGGTCGCGGTCGCGCAGTTCGGCCATCGGCTTGTTGGGGGCGATGCCCAGTTGCAGCAGCCAGGCTTCGACGAGCCGCTGCGGCAGCAGCGTGGCCAGCAGGTTGCCGATCTGGCGCTTCGATTGCTGCTTGGCGGTCTGCAGCGTTGCCAGCAGGTCCCGGCCGGGCAGCAGGTTCAGGCTCAGCGCCTCGCCCGGGTGCCAGTAGCTGGAAATCTGCAGCACCGCCGGCCCGCTCAAGCCGCGGTGGGTGAACAGCAGGTCTTCACGGAACGCGCCCTTGCTTCGGCCACTGCCGGCGCTGATCTCGACTTCCAGCGACGCCCCGGCCAACGCCACGAAGGGCGCCCAGGCCGCGGCGTCGAAGGTCAGCGGCACCAGCGCCGGGCGTGGTTCGACCACCTTGTGGCCGAATTGGCGCGCCAGCCGATGGCCGAAGTCGGTGGCGCCGATCTTCGGGATCGCCAGGCCGCCGGTGGCCACCACCAACTGCATTGCCCGCACCGGGCCGCGCCCGGTGTCGACCTCGAAGCGGGCCGCCCCGTCAGCCTCGCCGGCACCCCCCATGTCAGCGGCCAGCGCCCGCACGCCGTTGACCGCGCAAGGCTGCCAGCGTTGCACGGCGCCGGCGTCGCACTCGGCCAGCAACATGGTGATGATCTGCTCGGCCGAGTGATCGCAGAACAACTGGCCCTTGTGCTTCTCGTGGAAACCGATGCCATGGCGTTGTACCAGCGCGATGAAATCGGCCGGGGTGTAGCGCGCCAGCGCCGAACGGCAAAAGTCGGGGTTGGCCGACAGGAACTGGGCCGGCGTCGTGTCGCGGTTGGTGAAGTTGCAGCGGCCACCGCCGGAGATGCGGATCTTCTCGGCCACCTTGTCGGCCGGATCGATCACCAGCACGCGCAGGCCGCGCTGGCCGGCGATGCCGGCGCAGAACAGCCCGGCGGCGCCAGCGCCGAGCACGATGACGTCGAACGGGTGCGGCGGGGCGTCGGGCATGCGGCGGATTATCGGCGGCGGGCCGTTGCTTGCCGCACCGCGACGATCGGCACCGCCGGGGCGTGGTTCAGGCGCTGCGACGCCTGTCCGGCGTGGCGCTGACAGCGCTGCTGGCAGGGGCGGTGGCATCGCCCTGCATCGCCAACAAGCCCTGCAGCACGTCGCCGATCACCAGCACCGCGGGGCTGCCCAGGCCTTGCGCGCGCACCGTCTGTGCCAGCGCGCCCAGCGTGGTGACGGCGATGCGCTGCTGCGGCAGGCTGGCATGCTGCACCACCGCGGCCGCTGTGCCCGCCGCCAGCCCCTGCAGCAGGCCGGCTTGCAGCGCGGGCAGCTGCGCCACGCCCATGTAGACCACCAGCGTCAGGCCCTGCGCCGCGGCAGCGGCCAGCGTGGGCCAGTGCAGCGCCGGTGCACCGGGCCTCGGATGGCCGGTGACCAGCATCACGCCATGGGCATGGTCGCGGTGCGTCAGCGGCACGCCGAGTGCGGCGCTGGCGGCTACCGCGGCGGTGATGCCGCTGGCCACCTGCACCGTGATGCCCTGGCGGCGCAAGGTGTCGGCTTCTTCACCGCCGCGGCCGAAGACGAACGGGTCGCCACCCTTGATGCGCACCACCCGTTCACCGGCCAGCGCCTCGCGCGCCATCAGCGCCTCGATGAAAGCCTGCGGCGTGCTGGCGCAGCCGCCGCGCTTGCCGACATGCACCACCCGCGGTGGCCGCCGCCGGCCGCGCAGCGCGAGTGCCAGCACCGCATCGCTGACCAGGTCGTCGACCAGCAGCAGGGTGGCACGCCGCAGCAGGCGCAGGGCTTTCAGGGTCAGCAGGTCCGGGTCGCCCGGCCCGGCGCCGACCAGGGCGCACCAGGGCGCACTGCGGCGGCGGCATGGCGCGTGTTGCCTTGACAACGTGGCAGTCGACTTCATGCCCGCAGCCCCTGCGGTGCCTGGCCCTGCAGACGCTGCAGCGCCCGCAGCAGCAGGTCGACTTGGCGGTCCAGTGGCGCCGGGCCGGGCTTTTCGCCGGCCACCACGCCCTGGATGTAGACGGCCACCGTGGCGGCGTCGATCTGGCGCGGCAGCAGCGGCAACTCGGACAAGACGCCTTCCTGGGCCTGGCAGGACAGGTTGATCTGCCAGTGGCCGCCCAGCCAGACATCCATCTTCGGGCAGCGCCGCGGGTCGGCCACGGCCTCGCCCTCGGTGCCACGCAGCAGCATCAGGTCGGCGGCACTGCGCTCGGCAAACTGCGCCAGCAGCTTGCCGAATTCGGGGTGGGTGTGGCTGCTCAGCCGCAGCACCGGCGCACCGCTGATCGGTTGCAGCAGCTTGGCGATGGTGTGGCCCGAGTTGCGCAGGCCGACCACGCGGCGCACGTCCAGCAGGCGCTGCAGCGACGGGTTCAGCCGTTCGGTGGTGACGAAGGCCGGTTCGTGGCGTTGCCAGCGCTCGCGCACGCCGGCCTCGTCGTCCACCGGGGGCAGGCCGAGGGCCTGGAAAATCTCGGCGCTGGTCACCCGCGCCGGGTCGTGCGGCTGGCCGTGCACCAGCACATGGGCGCCTTCCTGCGCCAGCCGCATGGCCAGCAGCGGGGTCAGGTTGGGCAGGCGTCGCGCGCCGTTGTAGCTGGGGATCACGACCACCGGGCGGTCGCTGTGAAAGTGCAGACAGCGGGCGTCGGTGGCGTCGGCAAAACCCAGCAGTTCGTCGACAGTCTCGCCCTTGATGCGCATGGCCAGCGCGAAGGCGCCAATCTCCAGGTCGGTGACACTGCCGTCGAGCACCTGGCCCATCAGGTCGGCAGCCTGGGGGATGTCCAGCGACCGCGCGCCTTCATGGCCGCGACCGATCTCCTTGATGTAGTTGGCGATGCCCATGTCTCAACCCTTGCGTGGTCCCGAGTCAGCTCGATGCAAGTTCCGGGCCGCCGAAACCGCTCTTTTGGCAAACCGCAGCCTGCGCTGGCCATGCTGACATGGTTTCACAGGACCACGGCCGCGGGCGACGCAGCGATGCCAGCCTGGGCCAGACGGCGCAGTTCGGGCAGGCAGGATCCGCAGTTGGTGCCGCACTTCAAGCGGTCCTGCAAGCTTGTCAGCCGCTGCGACAGCGGTCCGTCGCAGGCCGCCAGGGTCTCGACGATCGCCACCTCACCGACATCGAAGCAGGTGCAGACCTGCCGGCCAGCCGGTGCCAGCGCCTGTGGCGCCCGGGCGTCGGGGCTGAGCAGATGGCTGCCAAAGGCCTGAACCGGCAGGTGCTGCAGCAGCAGCGCCTTGATCCAGCCTTCGGCCCGGGTATCGCCAGCCAGCACGAAGGCCTTCAGTTGAGCGTCGACGCCGGCCTGTTGCAGGCCGATGGCGCGGCGCTGGCCGCGCTGGCGGTCTTCGTAGCGCAGCACCTGCGGCTGGCCGCTGCCCAGGCCGAACAGGGCCTCGATCTCGACCACGGCTTCGCAGGGCGGTGGCTCGGTGGCGGCCAGGCGCAGCAGCACGCCGTGCTCGCCATGGCCGAAAGGCACGCAGCTGGCATAACCGAAGCGCCGCATCACCGACGCCAGCCGCTGGCGCAGCGCCAGCGCCTCGGCCTCGGCCAGCCAGGCGGCGGCCACCAGCGGCCAGGGCAGGGCGGCCTTTTGCACGCGGATCGCGGTGTGTTTCAACTCGGGTTGCCGGGAGTTCGGGCAAAAGGCCGGGTTGGTCAGGGCATTGATGCCCGCCGACGCGCTGCCGTCCGCGCCCTGGCCGCCCAGCACCTCGTCGCCCCAGTGCATCGCGACATGGGCCTGGGTGGGCGCGACGGTGTCGCTGGCGATGGCCGGCAGCACCAGGCTGCCGCGGCGGGATTCCAGCTGCGCCAGGTCGCCGTCGTTCAGGCCCAGGCGCGCCATGTCCTGCGGATGCAGGTCGATCGTCGGCTCGGCCTGGTGGCCGAACAGCCGGCCCAGCGTTCCGGTGCGGCTCATGCCGTGCCACTGGTCGCGCAGGCGGCCGGTGGTCAGGCTGAACGGATAACGGGCATCGCGCGGCTCGGCCAGCGGCAGGAAGGGTGTGTCGAAGAACCTGGCGCGGCCGTCTTCGGTCGCGAAGCGGCCGTCCTGGTACAGCCGGGCGCGGCCCTCGGTCCTGCCCTCGGGCAGCGGCCAGGCCTGCGGTCCCTGGGCGTCGAGCATCGGGTAGCTCAGGCCGGTGATGTCGAGGTCGCGGCCGCGGGTGGTTTCGCGGTGCTCCAGCCAGACCGATTCGGCGCTGGGGTACGCAAACAAGGTCGGCGCGCCGGGCCGCAAGCGGGTCTCCAGCCGCTGCGCCAGTGCGACGGCGATGGCCCAGTCGTGCCGGGTGCCGCCAGGCGCGGGCACCGCCGGGCGCACCCGGCTGATGCAGCGCTCGCTGTTGGTGACGGTGCCGTCTTTTTCGCCCCAGCTGGTGGCCGGCAGCAGCCAATCGGCATAGCGGGCGGTGGCCGTGGTGGCGAAGGCCTCCTGCACCACCACCAGCTCGGCGCGCTCGAGTGCGCGCCGCACCGTGGCCTGGTCGGGCAGCGATTGCGCCGGGTTGGTGCAGGCTATCCACAGCGCCTTGATGTCGCCATCGGCAGCGGCCTGGAACATCTCGATCGCCGATTTGCCGGGTTTTTCAGGCACCGAGGGCAGGCCCCACAGCGCGGCCACCTCGGCGCGGTGGTCGGCGCGGTCCAAGTCGCGGTGGCCCGACAGCAGGTTGGCCAGGCCACCGACCTCGCGCCCGCCCATCGCGTTGGGCTGGCCGGTCAACGAAAACGGTCCGGCACCCGGTTTGCCGATCTGGCCGCAGGCCAGGTGCAGGTTGATCAGCGCAGCGTTCTTGGCGGTGCCGCTGCTGCTCTGGTTCAGGCCTTGGCAGTACAGCGACAGCGCGGGGCCCTGGGTGGCGAACCAGCGCGCGGCCTGCAGCAGGTCGGCCTCGGCCAGGCCGGTCAGGCGCGCAGTTGCCGCGGGCGTGAAGTCGCGCACCCGCGCCTTCAAGGCAGCGAAGCCGCTGGTGTGGGCGGCGATGTAGGCGGCATCGGTCCAGCCCTCCCACAACATCAGGTGCAGCAGGCCGTGGCAGAGCGCGATGTCGCTGCCCGGCAGCAGTTGCAGGTGCAGGTCGGCCATGACCGCGGTCTCGGTGCGGCGCGGGTCGACGACGATCAGCTTCTGGTTTGGATTGGCGCGGCGCGCGTCCTCCAGCCGCCGGAACAGCACCGGGTGCGCCCAGGCCGGGTTGGCACCGACCACCAGCACGGTCTGCGCATGGTTCAGGTCGTCGTAGCAGGTGGGCACGGCGTCGGCGCCCAGCGTGGCCTTGTAGCCGGCGACCGCGCTGCTCATGCACAGCCGCGAGTTGGTGTCGATGTTGTTGGTGCCGATCAGGCCCTTGGCCAGCTTGTTGAAGACGTAGTAGTCCTCGGTCAGCAACTGGCCCGAGACGTAGAAACCCACCGCATCGGGACCGTGGGTCTGCACGATGTCGGCCAGCTGGGTGGCGGTGGCGTTCAACGCCTGGTCCCAGCTGCGAGCCTGCGGCGCCTCACCCCGGCGCAGTCGCTGCATCGGCTGCAGCAGCCGCACCTGCTGGGTGACGGCGGCGCTTGCGGTGAGGTGCAGCGTGCTGCCCTTGCTGCACAGCCGGCCCGCGTTGGCCGGGTGGTCGGGGTCACCGCGCACGCCGGTGATCTGCGGGCCCTCGCTCTCGATGATCACGCCGCAGCCGACGCCGCAGTAGGGGCAGGTGCTCTTGGTTTCGGTCATGGCAGCGCTCGGGTGCAGGATCGCGGGGCGTTGGCGGGGCGAAACACTCAGGCGTTGGCCTTGGTGCAGGGCCCGGCCACCGGCGCTGCCAAGTCCAGCGCCTTGGTGGCCAGTTCGTCGGCGTCGAGCCAGACCTGGCCGCCCTCGACCTTGCAGGCGAATGGCGGCGTGCAGCCTTCGTCGGGCGCGCGGGCCTGGCCGTCGGCCAGCGCAATGGCCCAGTTGTGCAGCGGGCAGGCCACGGCGTCGCCGAAAACGATGCCCTGGCTCAGCGGGCCGCCCTTGTGCGGGCAGCGGTCCAGCAGGGCGTACACACGGTCGCCATCGGTACGGAACACGGCCACGGCCACGCCCCTGGGCCGGTTGACGCGGCGCGCGCCCAGGCGCGGAATGTCGTCGACGCGGCAAACGGCTGTCCAGTCGGTCATGGCGGTGTCCTCGTCAGGCGGTGGTGACATTGGCTGCAGTGGTGGCATTGGCAGCAGTGGTGGCATTGGCAGCAGTGGCTGGGGCGGTGGCTGCGGCGGTGGCCGTGGTTCCGGTTGCCGCTGGTGCGTCCAGCGCCGTGAACTGCCGTGTGTCGACCGCCGCCTTGTCGAACTCGAACCAGGGGTCGGGCTCGCCGTCCAGCGCAAATTGCAGTTCAGCCCACAGCGCCCGGCGTCCGGCGTGGTCGTCGAGGATCTTCTGCTTGACGTGGTCCAGCCCGACCCGGTTGACGTAGTGCACCGTGCGCTCCAAGTACCAGCCTTCCAGCCGGTAGAGCTGGCAGAACGCGCCGGTGTACTCCAGCACTTCTTCGGCCGTCTTCAGCTTGACGAAGAAGTGCGCCACCTCGGTCTTGATGCCGCCGTTGCCGGCGATGTACATCTCCCAGCCGCTGTCCACGCCGATGATGCCGACGTCCTTGATGCCGGCCTCGGCGCAGTTGCGCGGGCAGCCGCTGACGGCGAACTTGACCTTGTGCGGCGCGTACATGCGCCACATCGCGCGCTCCAGGTCCTTGCCCATCTGCGTCGAGTCCTGCGTGCCCATTCGGCACCACTCCGAGCCGACGCAGGTCTTGACGGTGCGCAGCGCCTTGGCATAGGCATGGCCGCTGGGCATGCCGATGTCCTTCCAGACGTTGGCCAGGTCCTCCTTCTTCACGCCGAGCAGGTCGATACGCTGGCCGCCGGTCACCTTCACCGTGGGAATCTTGTACTTGTCGACCGCG
>JBBQVF010000035.1:0-36140 GCA_038211805.1 Burkholderiales bacterium
GACATGCGCCGCCCCCAGACCCTTGAGCAACGCCGTCTGTTCGGCGCTGCGCACGATATTGACCAGCGCTATGCCGTCCTTGATGCAGATCTTGTTGAGCATCTGCCCCAGGTTCGATGCCGCCGCGGTGTGCACCAGCGCGGTGTGGCCTTCGCGCTTCATGGTCTCGGTCATGCCCAGCGCGGTGAGCGGGTTGACGAAACACGACGCGCCTTCGGCCGGCGTGGTGCCCTCGGGCAGCAGCAGGCATTGGTTGGCGGCGATGACGCGGTACTGGGCGTACATCGCGCCACCCAGCACCGCCACCGTCTTGCCCAGCAGCGCTTGCGCGGCGGGTGCGTCACCGGCGGCGATGACGACGCCGGCGCCTTCGTTGCCGACCGCCATGGCCTGGCCCAGCCGCGCGGCCATCGCCGGCATCGCGCGCTCGGGGATGCGGGCGGTGGCCACCGGCGACGAGGCCGGGCCGCTGACTTCAAACGTTGACGGGTCGGCCGCGCCGAACAGCAGGCCGATGTCGGACGGGTTGATCGGCGTGGCCTCGATGCGGATCAGCACGTCGGTGGCGGCCAGCGCCGGCACAGCGGTGGGTTCGAGCGACAGGCGCAGCACGCCGTCGGCTTGCACGAGCGAGCGCAGTTGCAGGCCGGTGGTGGGGGTGGTGGTGGTCATGGGGAGGTCCTGGAAAAGAGGCGGTGCGGTTGGAGGGCCGGTAGATCGGTCAGGGCGGGTCAGGGGCGGCAGGTCCTGGGCAAAGAATCAGCGACGGCGGGTCGAAGGCCGAAGGTCAGAGAAGGCAAACCCGGTCAGAGACGGTAAACCCGGCGTGCCGTGCCGGCGAACAGATCGGCCTTCTCGTCGGCGCTGGCGCCGGCGGCCAGGCGCTTGAAGGCGTTCCACAGCACCGCATAGCTGGTGCTGGTCTTGTCAACCGGGAAGTTGCTCTCGAACATGCCGCGCGCCGGGCCGAAGGCCTCGATGCAGGCGTCGATCCACGGCCGCCAGGCATTGGCCACCTGGGTCGAGGTGGGTGGGTCGGGCAGCGTGAACTGCTGGATCGGGCCGATGCGCATGCCCAGGCCGCCGAGCTTGACCGTGACGTTGGGGCAGCTGGCCAGCTCGGCGATGTCGCGCCGCCACTGCGCGAAGGTCTGGTCGGTCTTTCCCGCATACGGCCCCACGCCCAGCGGCCCGCCGACATGGTTGAGGATGATGGCGGTGTCGGGAAAGGCCCGCGCCAGCGCGGTCACCTCGGGCAGCTGCGGGTGGTATTGCCAGGCTTCGAAGCTCAGCCCCAGCGGCGCCAGCTGGGCAAAGCCCTCGCGAAACGTGGCATCGCCGTACAGCCCGCGCGGCGGCCTGGTGTGGCTGTTGTGGATCATCGGGCTGGCGTCCCAGCCGCCGGCATGGCGGATGCCCTTGAAGCGGCCTTGCGGGCCGCCGCCCGCGGCGATGTGCGCCCGCAGCACGTCTTGCACCGCGGCACCCAGCGTCAGGTCGGCAAAGCCCACGATGCCGGCACAGGCCCGCAACTCGCCCAGCTGGCCGCTGGCGCACATCGCCGCCACGCCGTTGGCGAACTCGGTCTCGCCGACCGGGCGCAGCGCCACCGGGCCGTCGGCACGGTAGAAGGCCATGCAGTCGACGAACACGGTGGCCAGCACGCGGTGGCCGCTGCCGGCGGTGGTGCCGACGTTGTGACCGCCGGTCGGGCCGCCGGTCGGGCCAACCGCTGTGCCGACATCGGCGCGCAGCTCGTCGAGCAGGTAGCGGTGCTGCTTGCGGTCCCACAGGTGGTGGTGCGGGTCGATGATCGGCAGCGCGGGTTCGAGGATGTCCTCGGGTGGGCGGCGGGCCAGCCAGGCGTCGTTGTTCAGCACCGCCGTGCCGATGGCGTCGGGCGCCTTCGGGGCGGCGGGGGCGGCGGGGGCGGCGGGGCCGCCAGGAGCGGGGTCGGCGAGGCGGGTCATGGGCGTTTCTCCTTCAGGTGCCGGTGCATCGTGCGGGCGGACGGGCGTGGCAGGCGTGGCGGGCGGTGCGGGTGGTGCGGGTGGTGCGTGCGGTGCGTGCGGCCGGAGGCTGTCGCCGGGGCTGCAGCGGCCGACACCGCGGTGCGCGATGATCTCGCTTGGTGCCCAGCCGGGCTGTCACCGAGAGGTCTACCCCGCCATGCTCCCGAAGCCCCTGCCCTCCCTGCCCTCCCTACCCTCCCTGCTGCCACGGCTGTCGCGCCGCCAGGCGATCGCCCTGCTGGCCTGCACCGCCGCGCCCTTGCACGCACCGCTGCAGGCGCAGACCGGCGCCGACGACGCGCTGGCCGCAGCGGTCAACGGCCCCCACCGCACGCCGGCGTACCGTGCACGCGATGCCGCCCGCCACCCGCTGGAAACCCTGCGCTTCTTCGGCCTGCTGCCCGGCCACACGGTGATCGAACTGGCGCCCGGCGGCGGCTGGTACACCGAAATCCTGGCGCACTACCTGCGCGAGCGCGGCCAACTCTACGCCGCCCATTACGCCCGCGACGATGGCAACGACGGCCGGCGCAAGTCGCGCGCGGCCTTCGAGGAGCGGCTGGCGAAGAACCCGGCGCTCTACGACCGCGTCAGGCTGGGCACCGTGCCCGGGCCGCCGGCCTATGACCGGCTGGCCGACATCGCGCCGCCCGGCGGCGCCGACGCGGTGCTGACCTTCCGCAACCTGCACAACTGGCTGGAGGCCGGCCACCTCGACCAGAGCCTGCGCACCTTTGCCCGCGCACTGAAGGTGGGCGGCACCTTCGGCGTCGAAGAGCACCGCGCCGCGCCCGGCACGTCGCTGGCGCAGATGAAGACCAGCGGCTACGTCACCGAAGACCTGGTGATCGAACATGCCCGCGCCGCCGGGTTCGACCTGGTCGCCCGCAGCGAGGTCAACGCCAATCCGCGCGACACCAAGGATCACGCCAAGGGCGTGTGGTCGCTGCTGCCCACGCTGACCAACGGCGACGTGGACCGCGACAAGTACCTGGCGATCGGTGAGTCGGACCGCATGACCCACCGCTACGTCAAGCGCGGTTGAGTGGCTGAGCGGTTGAACGCCTGACCGCCTGTGCACGGCGTGGCCGGCGGTGCCGAACACTGCACCAGGGTTTGCCACGCTCAACCCGGCCAGGCCCGCCCACTAGACTGATTCGGCAAGCCCGCTGGTCCGTGCGCCGGCGCTGTCCACCCCCACGAGCATCCAAGCCATGAACCATCCCCGTCGCCACCTCCTTGGCCAGGCCCTGGCCGCCACCGGCGCACTGCTGGCCGCACCGCTGTTCGCCGCGGCGCCGTTGTCGGGCGGCACCGCCGTCAGCGTGCACCGCATGAAGCTGGGCGCGTTCGAGGTGACCACCGTGCTCGACGGTTTCATCGAGCTGCCGCCCTCGATCCTGCAGGGCGACGCGGCCGTCATCCAGCGCGGGCTGGCCGCCGGTGGCCTGGGTGGCGTGGGCGGCGCGGCCGGCGCCACCATCCGCACCGCGGTCAACTGCTTTCTCGTCAACACCGGCGCCAAGCTGGTGATGGTCGACTGCGGCGGCGCCAAGATGCTGGGCCCCAACGCCGGCCGCCTGCCGGCAGCGCTGGCCCAATTGGGCATCGACCCGGCCCAGGTCGACGAGGTCTACGTCACCCACATGCACGGCGACCACCTGCACGGCGCGGTGACGCCCGACGGCGCCAGCTTGTTCCCCAACGCCGTGCTGCGCATCGCCAAGGCCGATGTCGACTACTGGACCAGCGCCGCGGTGGAGGCCGCCGCGCCCGACAACCAGAAGGGGCGCTTCATTGCCGCCAAGCGCGCAGTGGCCGCCTACGGCGACCGGCTGCAGCCGTTCGCGCTGGGCGCCGAATTGACGCCGGGCATCCGCTCGGTGCCGGCGGTGGGCCACACCCCCGGCCACAGCTGCTACCTGGTGAGCTCGGGCACGGCCCAGCTGCTGCTGCTGGGCGACACGCTGCACGTGGCGCCGGTGCAGTTCGCCCGGCCCGAGGTGACGGTGATGTTCGACTTCCGCCAAGAAGACGCCCGCGCCCAGCGGCTGGCCTTGTTCGAGCGCGCCGTCAAAGAAGACCTGCTGATCGGCGCGGTGCACCTGCCCTTCCCGGCGATCGGCAAGCTGCGCCGCGCCGAAGGCGGCGGCTTCGCCTACGACCCGCTGCCCTGGCAGCTGTACTGAGCGCTGGCGCCGCTGCCGCCGCTGCCGCCGCTGCCGCCGCTGCAGGCCAGGGCAGGCCGTAGCAGGCTGTAGCACGCTGCCAGGCCGTTGGCGACTGGCGCCCTGGTGTTGCACAGGCGAGCGCGGATGGTCGCTCAAGCCGCACCGAGGTGGATGAACGACCGGCCTGGTGCCTGTCGGCAACGCTGGCGCGGGGGGTGGTGGTTGAGGTGAAGGTGAGGCATCGAGGGCGCGTGCCCGATCGTCCGGTGTGCGCCATGCAAGTGTGTGTGAACGCACAGAGGCCGGTGGCCAATCACCTTATGGTCGCGTTCGCTGTCAAGCAAGCCACTCGCAGACGACGTGCTGTCCGCCCACCGAGGCGTCGCAAGTCAGTTCCGAACAGGTCCGCGAGCTTGCGCGCTTGCAAGCTCGCAGGCGCGGCGGCGCAGCGTGAACCCGGCTTGCTGTGCCGGTTGGGTGTGTTTCATGCCCGGTGTCCACCGGCTGTGCAGGCGTTGGGCGGCGTGGCCCTGGCCATCGCACTGGAGCAGGTCGCCCAACGAATGAGCGCTGAGCATGGCAGCGGCGTTCGACATCATCCACCCACTGACCCACCCACCCAAGGAACCTTCATGAGCATTTTCAGCAGCATTCTGGCCAAGATCTTTCCGGGCAACCACCCGGCAGTCGCCGCAGCCAACACGACGCCGGCCGCCGCAGGCAGCGCGCCTGCTGCGGCTGGTGCACCGACGGTCTCGCCCGCTGCACCGGCCTTGCCACCCGTCGATGTGGAACGTGTTCTGGAAGACCGATCGTCGGCCCAAAGCGAAAAGCTCAACTGGCGCACCTCCATCGTCGACCTGATGAAGCTGCTCGATCTCGACAGCAGCCTGGCAGCCCGCAAGACGCTCGCGGCGGAACTGCACTACTCGGATGACACCAACGATTCGGCGAGCATGAACATCTGGCTGCACAAACAGGTGATGTCCAGACTGGCAGCCAATGGCGGCAAGGTGCCGGCCGAACTTCAATGACGACGCAGGCAGGCCGCTGACTTCGGCAGCGGCCCCGACCGCGCCTGCTGTGCGGACGCGGGTGGTCTGTCCTCCATGACCACCGTCGCCTTCAGGCACGGGCTTTTCGACAACCCCAGTGAGCTACCAACCTACCGACCAACGACTGCCGGCAGATGCCGCAGTGAACGCCGCCGACCAGGCACGCGACGCCGGCGCGGCTGCCCAGACGGCGATGCAGCAGGCCTCGCGGTGGTCGGCGAAGTCATGGTGGTTCATGGTCAAGTCTGCGCTGTCGGCGTGGCTCGACGACTACGCGCCCAGCATGGGCGCCGCGCTGTCGTACTACACCGTCTTCTCGCTGGCGCCGCTGCTGCTGATCGTGATCTCGGTGGCCGGCTTGGTCTTCGGCGCCGACGCCGTCAGGGGCGCCCTGCTTGCGCAGATCGACGGCTTGATGGGTGCCGAAGCCGCCAAAGGAATCCAGGATCTTCTCGGCGGCGTCAGCAAGCCCAGCACCGGGATTCTCGGAACGGTCATAGGGGCCGTCGTGCTGCTGCTCGGCGCCACCACCGTCTTTGGCGAACTGCAGGACGCGCTCGACCGCATCTGGCGTGCCCCTGCCCGCGAGCCTTCGAGCGGGTTGATGACGCTGGTGCGCACCCGGCTGCTGTCGTTCGGCATGATCCTCGGCATCGCATTCCTGCTCACGGTTTCTCTGGTTACCGGGGCGGGGATCGCTGCGCTGGGCACCTGGTGGAGCGGCTGGTTCGACGGCTGGGAGGTGTTGGCACGGATCATCAATGCCACGGTCGGCTTCTTGATGACGACGGCGGTGTTCGGCTTGATCTACAAGTTGATGCCGCGCGTCAAGGTGAGCTGGAGCGACGTCTGGGTCGGCGCTGCGGTGACTGCCCTGCTGTTCACGGCCGGGCGTTTCCTCATCAGCCTGTACATCGGCAAGACCGGGGTCGCCAGCGGTTTCGGCGCCGCCGGATCGGTGGTCGTGATCTTCGTGTGGGTCTATTACTCCGCACAGATCTTCCTGGTCGGCGCCGAATTCACCTGGGTCTACGCCCAGCAATTTGGCTCGCGACGTCATCAGGCTGATCAGCCCGCCGTCAATGAGCCGGCCGCAGCGTCTACCCCCGAGCGGGGCATGGTCAACCCCGCTGCGCCCGTGGCTGTCGCACCACAACCTGTCGGTGCCGAGCCTGAAACCAAACCCCCGCCGTACCCGCTATACCCGCTATACCCGCCCTACCCGCCGCGCCTGCCATCCCTGCTGTGGCCGGCCCTTGCAGGTGTGGTGATCGGTGCAGCAATACATCTGATGGCGCGGTCAGTGCCGCGGCAAACCGGCCGGGATCGCTGAACCGGGCACCGGTCTGGGTGGCGCAAGCCGGCAAGTCAGCCACGGCGCCAAAGCAACGGCCCAGCAGCGGCAGGCGTGCACGGCCGACGGCCCAACTCAACCCAACTGCAAGTTGCCCTTGCGGATGACACCGGCCCACTTGGCGGTCTCGGCGGCGGTGCGGGCTGCCGCGGCCCACCTCTGTCTTGGCGACCAAGTCGACAGGCTCGTCGGTGGAGGCTCTGGTCGTTGTCTTTGTGGTTGAAGGTGGCCGATCGAGTGCCCATGACATCGGCGAACATGCACAGCAAAGCGCTGGACCGCTGGTCAGCGCGCGCGATCTGGCTACGTTGCCCCGGTTCTGAAAAGCCCAGAAGCAGCCAGTCACCGCGGTACTGGGGCACTTGGCCATGTGCACAGTGATGTGTCGGGCATGGTCATGCCGCGTGCAGTTGCACCTCGGCCAGGGGCACGCGGATTCGCGACAGTGAAAACCGGCACCATCAAGGACTTGCGCGACAGGCGGTGCGTCGGCTTCACTGAACGCTTCACGCTGGGCGTGTGGGTGGGCAACGCCGGCCGCTCACTGCACGCGGTCACCGACACCAGCGGCGCGGCGACGGTGTGGCATGCGCTGTGCAGGCGTTGCCTGCCGACCAGCCGTCGCGACCACGGCCGCCTCGCAGCAAGCGCACCCTGGCGGGCGGCAAGCAGCGGGCGGGTGCCGCTGCGGGCCAGCAGCAAAACCCAGCCGGCAGGCGGCGCCACGCAGACCTGCGGCATCGCCAGCCCGCCCGACGCCAGCGTGTCCGCACCGGACCCCGGCAGCGCTTCGTCTTCATTGACAGCAGTCAATTCGCAATCGCGATCGGCGCGCTGGCCTTGATCGGTGCGCATTCATCAATCACCCATTCATCGATCAATTTGCTCGCTCGCTTGCAGGTTCCCAGCTACGCATCCCCGGATTCAGACTCGTCAGCGGCTGACCTATCGCGCCCGCGCGGTGCTGCGCGCCGGGCCTGAGCGGGCCATGCGGCGATGAACCACCCCCTCGGGTTCATCGATGCACTTCGCGCATTCGCCGCACTGTGGGTACCGGTCGCCCATTGCTTGATCTGGGGTGGTTGGGCGCCACCCTTTCCGATCCCGGCGCCAAAAATTGCTGTTGATCTCTTCATGCTGATCTCGGGCTTTCTGATGGCACACAACGCCACCAGCCGGGAGGCGATGGAGTCACTGTCGACACGCTCGGGACGCCTTCAATTCTGGCTGCGTCGGTACTTTCGGCTTGCACCTGCCTACTACCTGGCGCTCGTGCTGGCTGCTTTGTTCAGCACCTCCTATGTCGACGGATACCGTGCGCTGCGCGATGCCAACCCGGCGCTGTGGTCAAGCGTCGCGCATGACCCTCTGGCAGTGGACTTCTCGCCGACGTCGCTGCTGCTTCACGCATCGTTCCTGTTCGAACTGCATCCCACGCTGGCCTCGTCAACGGCGCTGCCGGACTGGAGTCTCAGCCTCGAAATGCAGTTCTATCTGGTGTTTCCCTTCCTGTGGTTGTTCGCGCAGCGCGTCGGGCCGATCCGGGCCACGGTGCTGCTCACCGCCACCGCGTGGGTCCTGGCCATCGCGGTCGACCAGTTCGCCAACTATCGCGAACCCTCGTTGCTGGTGTTCAAGCTGCGCTATTTTCTTGCCGGCATGCTGGCGTTCCACGCCCTGCACGCCACGGAATGGCGCAGAGTCGGCTTGTCGGCAGCGGTCGTCCTGCTCTGTAGATTCGAGCCTGCCTATGGCCGCCAAGTTGTCTTGCTGCCATTGCTCGCCTCGCTCATGCTGGCCACCGGCATGCTGGAACAGCGCGGATCGCTGCCGCGCTTTGCAGAGCGGGCGTTTGCCAGCGCACCGGCGCGGTTTGCCTCCGAGGTGTCGTACAGCGTCTACCTGTTCCACGGTTTCTGGCTGTCCACGGCCGGCTGGCTGTTCAACGATTGGGCGTTGACGGGTGTGTGGCGCTTTGCGGCGATCGCGACACTCGTCATTCCCGGCGCCTATTTCACCGGCTGGGCAGTGCACCGCCTCGTCGAGGCGCCTGGCATAGCGCTCGGGCGCCGGCTCATCACGCGCCTGGGCGATCAGTCTTCGCCGAAGCACCAGCAGGTCAAACCCATCGGCAGACTGCCGGCCCAGGCGCCGGTCGCGACCGATGGGTTGCGGCCGCCCGTGCCTCACGACTGACGATGAGCCGACGAAACCCCGGTTCCGGCAGTTGCGCTATCGGCGGCCAAGCCGACAGCCCCGTCAGAGCAGGCTATGGTCGTTGACTTGACGATGAAAGGGCCCAACACGCACACCAGAGGGCTATGTCCGGGCAGACCGTGATCGAGACAACATGGCCAGGGCCGGCGACAAGCAGCCCAGCCTTGGCGACTGCGCGTTCGGCGACAGTGTTGGCAAGGGCAGGCTGCTACAGCTGAAGATCCAGAACGTGCGGCTCAACCGGCCTCTTCGCGAACCCCTGCGCAATTCCAACTGCCTGGGGACTCGGTCGGCAGCCGGCTGCTTCAGAAGCACGTCAGCGGCCTTCAGCTTTCTCCGCGGCCGCCGTCCAAAGTCGGGATCAGGTGGCCGAGAGCAGGCAACTTCGGCCGTGCCGGCTATGGCTGAAGCGGTGGGGGGTGGGAGGCTTGCGCGGCCAGCCGGCCCGGCCCAGCTCAACCCAACTGCAAGTTGCCCTTGCGGATGACACCGGCCCACTTGGCGGTCTCGGCGGCGGTGCGGGCCACCGCGGTCTCGGTGCTGCCGCCGGTGACGACGATGCCCAGCGCGCTGAGCTTGTCGACGAACTCGGGCCGCTGGATCACCGCATTGGCTTCGCGGTTGAGCAGCGCCACCACATCGGCCGGTGTCTTGGCCGGCACGAACAGCGTGTAGTTGGTGGCTGACTCATAGCCCGCCAGGCCGGCTTCGGCCATGGTGGGCACGTCGGGCAGGATCGGTGACCGGGCGCGGCTGGCCACCGCCAGCGCGCGGGTCTTGCCGGTCTTGAGGTGCGGCAAATGCGCCGGCAGGCTGTCGATGGCCAGCGGGATGCGCCCGGCCAGCAGGTCGGGCATCAGCTGTGCACTGCCCTTGTAGGGCACGTGCACCAGGTCGATGCCGGCCATCTGCTTGAACATCTCGGCGTTGAGGTGCTGCAGCCCGCCCACGCCGGTGGAGCCGTAGCTCAATTCGCCCGGCTTGGCCTTGGCCAGCGCGATCAGCTCGGCCACGTTGCGCGCCGGCAGGTCGGCGTTGACGATCAGGCCGACGGTGCCGAAGCCGATCTCCAGCACCGGGATGAAGTCGCGCTGCTGGTCGAACGGCAGGCTCTTGTGCACATGCGGCGCGATCGCGTAATCGACGATGCTGCCCAGCATCAGCGTGTAGCCGTCGGCCGCGCTGCGGGCCAGCGCGGTGGCGCCCAGCGTGGCGCCGGCACCGGGCTTGTTGTCAATGGTGACGGCCTGGCCGAGGCGCTGCGCCAGCCGCTCGCCGAACAGCCGCGCCACCGTGTCGACGCCGCCGCCCGGCGGGTAGGGGGCGATCATCGTCAGCGGCTTGGCCGGGTAGGCCTGCGCGTGGGCGAACGGGCTGAGCAGCGTGCCAGTGGCAGCGGCGCCCGCCAGGGCGGCCAGTTGACGGTGAAGGGCGCGGCGGGTGAGATCGGACATGGACCGGGTTCCTGGAAGGGCTGTGGGAGCGACCCAGTATCCGGGCCGCCTGCCCGCCGTTCCCATCCGGTGGAACCCCCGCCCAGCCGGCCGGCGACCGGTCGATCAGACCGGGCCGCGCTGGCTGGTGGCTGCGGCGGCTGATGCGCTGGCTGCGGTGCCGGCTGGGCCGGCCGCAACGCGGGCGATCGCGCTGGTGTTTGCGCTGTTGGTCGCGCTGGTTGTCGCGCTGGTTGTCGCGCTGGTTGTCGCGCTGGTGGTCGCGCCGGTGGTCGCGCCGGTGGTAGCGCTGGCCGGGACCACCGACTGGCGAGCCACCTCGTCGATGAAGTCGGCCGTGCCTTCGGGCTGGGTCACCGGCAACATGTGGCCGCCGTCGACCAGCCGCAAGCGCGCACCGGGCAGCACCGCCGCCAGGGCCTGGCCCTGCTCGGCAGGGCTGAGGATGCGGTCACCGCGGCCATACAGCACGGCCACCGGCAGGCGCAGGCCGGCGTAGCCCCGTTGCAAGGCCGGCAGGTCTTGCTCGACCGCCGCCAGGTCGGTGGACGCGGCGATGAAGTGGCTGGGCCGCAACCCCAGCAGACCACAGCCGCGGGTGCCGTAATCGGCCGGCACCGGCTCGGGCCCGAACACCAGCGCCATGATCTTGTCGCGCTGGGCGATCATCGCCGGCAACGCCAGCGTCCAGGCCACCGCGTGGCGCAACCAGGGCCGACGGATCGCCAGGCCCTTGAAGGCGCTGGGTGCGGCCTGGGGCGCATGCGTGAGCGGCGCCACCAGCGCCAGCGCGGCCACCCGGTGCGGATGGCGCTGCGCCAGGGCCAGCGCGACCGCACCACCCAACGAATGGCCCGCCACCACCGGCCGGCCCAGTTGCAGCAGCTCGATCAGCGCGGCCATCACGTCGGCCTGCGCGCCCAGCGTGGCCGACGCGCCGGCCGTGCGCACCGAATAACCCGAGCCCGGCCGGTCGACCGCGATCACCCGGTACCGGGTGGCCAGCCGGTCGACCACGCCGTAGGTGAAGTGGCCCAGCTGGCCCGCCAGGCCGTGGATCAGCAGCAGCGGCGGGCCCTGGCCGCGGTCGACCAGATGCAGCCGGGCGCCGGGCACGTCGATGAAGCGGCCCTGCGGCGGCAGCGCGGCTTCAACCTGCCGCGCGGTGCGCCAGGTGAACAGCACCAGGCCACCGACGACGCAGGCCAGCACCGAGAAAACGATCAGCACAGCGTTCATGTCTTGATGAGGCGGGCCAGCAGCCGCCAGTGATGGACCGGGGCCAGGCGCTCGAGCAGCGCGATGAACCTGGCGTCGCCGCCGACCAGCACGCGGTCGCGGTTGCGTTCGATGGCTTGCACGATGGTCTCGCCGGCTTTCCCGGGCGACCCACGCAGCAACTTGTCGGCCTGGGCCTTGCCGACCTCGACCTGCTGCGCCGACACGCCGGCCGGTACCCGCGCGTTGCGGGCGATCGCCGTGGCCACGCCGCCGGGGTGCACCACCGTCACGCCCACCGTGCTGCCGGCCAGCTCGTGCCGCAGCGCGTTGGAGAACCCGCGCACCGCGAACTTGCTGGCCGAGTAGGCGGTCTGGCCGGGTGGCGAGATCAGGCCATAGACGCTGGACAGGTTGACGATGCGCGCCTCGTCGGCGGCGCGCAGCAACGGCAGGAACAGCCGCGTCAGGCGCACCAGGCCGTGCAAGTTGATCGCCATCAGCCAGTCGAAATCGGCCTCGCTGACCTGCTCGAACGTGCCGCCCAGCGCCACGCCGGCGTTGTTGATCAGCAGCTCGACCTGGCCATGCGCGGCCAGCACGGCCCCCGGCAGTGCCAGCACCGCGTCGCGGTCGGCCACGTCCAGCCGGTGGCGGCTGACCCGCACGCCCAGCGCGGCGGCGGCGTCGGCTGTCTGCGTCAGGCCGACTTCGTCAATGTCGGCCAGCGCCAGGTGGCAGCCACGGCGGGCCAGCGCCATCGCGGTGGCGCGGCCGATACCGCTGCCGGCGCCGGTGAGCACGGCGGTGCGGTATTGCAGTTTCATCGGCGGTCCTGGGCAGTGGGGCCGAACTGCATCACGCCATCGGCCAGGCGGTCAAAGCGGATCGTCAGCAGGTCTGCCAGGTAGCTCTGGTGCACCTGCCAGGGCTTGCGCAGGCCTTGCTGCGGCAGCAGGCCGGCCGCACGCTGCACGTAGCCGGAGGTGAAACTCAGAAAGGGCTGTGCGGGCACGGTGGGGTCGCGCCGCGGCATCGCGCTGGTGTGGCCGTGGCGGCGCATGTGGCGCAGCAGGCGGCAGACATAACCGGCGGTCAGGTCGGCTTTCAGCGTCCACGACGCGTTGGTGTAGCCGAAGGCCATCGCCAGGTTGGGCACGTCGCTGAGCATCATGCCCTTGTACGACATCGCCTGGCCGGCATCCACCGGCCGGCCGTCGACGCTGAGCGTCACGTCGTTCAGCACATTGAGCTTCAGGCCGGTGGCCACCACGACGATGTCGGCCGGCAGCTCGGCGCCACTGGCCAGCTGCAGCCCGGTGGGCGTGAAGCGGGCGATCGTGTCGGTGACCACCGAGGCCCGGCCGCTGCGGATCTGCTTGAACAGATCACCGTCGGGCACCACGCACACCCGCTGGTCCCAGGGGTTGTAGCGCGGCGTGAAATGGCGGGCCACGTCGAACCCGGGGCCCAGTTCAGCTGCTGCCATCGCGACCAGGCGCTGCTTGACCAGGGCCGGCCGACGCCGCGCCAGGCGGTAGTAGAAGCGGCCGACCAGCACGTTTTTCCAGCGCGTGATCGCGTAGGCCAGGCCGCTGGGCAACCAGCGGTTCAGCCGCTGGGCGATGCGGTCTTCGGACGGCCGGTTGACGATGTAGGTCGGCGAACGCTGCAGCATCGTCACGTGCGCGGCGGTCTTGGCCATTTCGGGCACCAGCGTCACCGCGGTGGCGCCGCTGCCGATCACCACCACCCGCAGGCCGGCGTGGTCCAGGGCGGCCGGCCAGCGCTGCGGCTCGACGATGCGGCCGGCGAAGTCGGCCTCGCCGTCGAACACCGGCCGGTGGCCGCCGGCATGGCTGTAATAGCCACCGCACAGGTACAGGAAGCGGGCGCGCAAGGTGCAGCGTGCAGCGCTGGCGCGGTGCTCGACTTCCACCGTCCAGCAGGCGTCGGCGCTGGACCAGGCCGCGCTGCGCACCGCCTGGCCGAAGCGGATGTGGGGCGTGATGCCGGCTTCGTCGGCGGTCTCGCGGATGTAGCGCAGGATCGAAGGGCCGTCGGCGATGGCCTTGGCCTGCCGCCAGGGCTTGAAGACATAACCCAGCGTGTACATGTCCGAATCGGACCGGACGCCGGGGTAGCGGAACAGATCCCAGGTGCCGCCGATGGCCTCGCGCGCCTCGACGATGGCATAACGGTGGTCGGGGCAACGGCGCTGCAGGTGGTGCGCAGCGCCGATGCCGGACAGGCCGGCACCGACGATCAGCACGTCGAGCGGGAGCGTCGGGTTGACGGTGGAGTCGACGGTTGGGTCGACGGTTGGGTCGGTCACGGGGTCGGTCACGAAGTCAGTCAGCAGAGGGCATTCCGGGCGGCACGGTACGGCCCGGTTGATCGCGGAGCGGCGGACCGCCTCTACGGCTGCTTACACCGTGCGCCGCAACGCCTCGAAGAACAGCGCCGACTGCAACCGCTCGCCCAGGGTCTGCGCGCCCACTCGCGCGGCCAGCGCGTCGTCGACCGGAGCCAAGGGCCGACCGGTCGCCAGCGCCAGCACCTGCAACTGGCAGGCGCGCTCCAGGTAGTACAGATCGTCGTAGGCATGCGCCAGGCGGTCGGCACAGACCACCACGCCGTGGTTACCGAGAAACACCACGTCGGCGCCCTGCATCGCACCGGCGATGCGCTCGCCTTCGGCGGCGTCGAGCGCCAGGCCGTTGTACTGCCCATCCACCGCCACGCGGCCGTGGAAGCGCATCGCCGTCTGCGACAGGCGGGTGTGCAGCGTGCGGTCGGCGGTCAGCGTCAGCGCGGTGGCGTACGGCATGTGGGTGTGCAGCACGCAGGGCTGGCCGGCGATGCGGTGGATCGCACCGTGGATGAACATCGCCGTCGATTCCACCGGATGGCGGCCGGCCAGCACCGCGCCGTGGCCATCGACCATCACGATGTCGTCGGCCTGCACCTCGTGCCACAGCAGGCCGCGCGGGTTCAGCAGGAAGCGGCCCGAGCCGTCGGGCAGCTCGACGCTGAAATGGTTGCACACGCCCTCGGCCAGGCCGTGGTGGGCTGCGGCGCGCAAGGCCAGCGCGAGGTCGGCACGCAGTTCGGCGACCTCGCGGCCTTGAAAATCGTCCAGGTCGGCCGACAGGGCTGGTGATACGGTCATGCAAGCTCCGGGTTGAAGCCAACGGCGGCGGCAGGCCGGCCCGAACGCCGCCCCAACGGCCGGCCCAACCGCCGACCCAACCGCCGACCCAACCACCCAACCAACCGCCAACCCATCATGCGTGCGCGCGGGCCTTCACCTGCAGCCGGTCGGGCGACAGGTAGGCCTGGCGGTACTGCTCGAAAGGCATCGAATCGGCCGCCTCGATGCGCTGCTGCTCGGCCACCGACGCCGCCGCCATCCCGGCATAACGCTGCGCCTGCGCGGCCGACCACGGCAGCGCCAACAGGGCCTGCCGGGTGTGTGCCGACTGCGCGCGGATGAAGGCCACGTAGGAGCTGTCGTGCTCGGTGGCCATCGTCGCCAGCACACGCGCCGACGGCAACTCGTCCGGGCGCGCCAGCACGGCCAGCGCGGCGTCGAGCGCGGCCTGGAAGTCGCTGCCACCGTTGGCCGCGTCCAGCGCGCTGGCGATCGGGCCGCACTCGTGCAACAGCTGCGCCGCCCAGTCGGTCAGCAGCAGGGTGTGCTCGCCCTGTTCGAGCAGCAGGCCGGGCTCGCGGCCGCGCGCGGCCACGCGGTGCTGGTTGCGGCCCAGCGCGGCGATCTCGGCCGGGGTGTCGGGCGGGCTGTCGGCCAGCAGGCAATGCAGCAGGAAGATGTCGATGAAGCGCATGGTGGACGCGGCGATGCCCACCGGCTCGAACGGGTCGAGGTCGAGGCAGCGCACCTCGATGTACTCGACACCGCGCTCGCGCAGCGCGTGCAGCGGCCGCTCACCGGGAAAGATCACCCGCTTGGGCCGGATCAGGCCGTAGTACTCGTTCTCGATCTGCAGCAGCGTGGTGGCCAGCTGGTTGTAGTCGCCGCCCGGATTGCGGACGCCCACCGCCTGGTAGGCCGGGTAGGGCCGGGTCAGCGCCTCGTGCAGCGAATTGGCGTAACTTTCCAGGCTGTTGTAGCTGACCGCCAGCGAGGCCTGCGCGTCGCTCTGGTAGCCCAGCCGGCCCATCCGCAGGGTGGTGCCATGCGGCATGTGCAGGGTGCCGTTCGGCTTGCCCGGGATCGCCTGCAGTTCGTGGTCGCGCCCGGCGACGAAGCTGCCGCACACCGCCGGCGACGCGCCGAACAAGTACAGCAGCACGAAGGCATGGCGGCGGAAGTTGCGGATCAGCGCGAAGTGCTCGTCGTTGCTCAGCCCCGGCATCGACCAGTTGTAGTGGATGCCCGAAATGGTCTGCATGCGGCGGCCGTAGCGGTGGCCCAGGCCCATGCGGTAGACGCTCTTGGCGCGGCCGACGTTGCTGCTGCCGTAGCGGCCCAGCGGGATGGTCTCGTCGGTGGGCAGGCCGCAGGGCATGCTGCCGACCCACAGCTGCTCGTCGCCCGGCTGGTCGCCCAGTGCCCGGTAGACCGCCTGGTGGATCTCGCTCAGCTGGTCCAGGCAATCGTCCACGCCGGCATGCACGCCGGTGATCAGCTCGAGCTGCGATTCGCTGTAGTCGGTGGTGATGTGCGGGTGCGTCAGCGCCGACCCCAGCGCGGCGGGGTGCGGCGTCAGCGCCAGGCCGCCGCCGGGCAAGGCACGCAGGCTTTCTTTCTCGATGCCGCGGCGAATGGCCTTCAACCGCGCCAGCGGCAGGGCACGTAAACGGTCGTGCAGTGCTGTCACCGGCGTCTCCTCTGTTTTTGATCCGGCTGACACCCTAACAGAGCCCGGCGACCGTTGCCGACCTGGGGGTTGCCGCGATCTGTGCTAGCCCTATCATCGAATCGCCCTTCCACCAGCCGCCCGACGACGGGGAAACACGATGCCTGAAGCCCAGCCGCCCGACGGCCTGCAGCTCGATGAACTGCAGGTGGTGTCCGACCTGCACCTGGGCGGCCCGGCGGGCTTCCAGATCTTCGCCTCGGGGCCTGAGCTCGCCTGGCTGGCCGACAGCGTGCGGCTGTCGCCGGCCAAGGGCCTGGCGGCGCTGCTGGTCAATGGCGATTTCATCGACTTCCTGGCTGAAGAGCCGGCCCGGGCCTTCGATCCCGACGGCGCCACCGCCAAGCTGACCCGGGTGATGGCCGACCCGGCCTTCAAGCCCGCCTTCGACGCCCTGGCCCGGCTGCTGGCCACGCCCAACCGGCTGCTGATCGTCAACCTCGGCAACCACGACCTCGAACTCGCCCTGCCCTGGGTGCGCGCCCGCCTGGTGGCCACGCTGTGCGGCACCGACACCGCCGCCCGCGCCCGGCTGCTGCTGGTGACCGACGGCACCGGCGTGCTGGCCCGGGTGGGCCGGGCCAGCGTGCTGTGCCAGCACGGCAACGAGATCGACGCCTGGAACGTCACCGACCATGAACGCCTGCGCCGCATCGCCCGCGACGGCCAGTACGGCCAACCCAACCAACCCTGGTCGCCCAACGCCGGCTCGCAGCTGGTGGTCGAGGTGATGAACCAAGTCAAGGCCGCCTACCCTTTCGTCGACCTGCTCAAGCCCGAGACCCAGGCGGTGGTGCCGATCCTGTCGGCACTGAACCCGTCGCTGCTCAAGCGCATGCAGGAACTGGGCGCGGTGGCCGCCCGCACCGCCACCGACCTGGTGCGCATGCGCACCGGGTTTCTCAGCGCCGATGACGTGGTCGAGCGCGGCACGATCACCAGCGCCGCCAGCACCGCCAGCACCTCCAGCATCACCACCACCGCTGCGCCGCCCGCCTGGCGCGGCCCGGCCCCGGGCGCCAGCGCCCAGGTGCTGATGGACCAGGCCGAGCAGGCCTTCCAGGCCGGCGTCACGCCGATCAGCCTGGTGCGCGCCACCCAGGCCGAGCAACTGGGCGTGTGGTCGGCCGCCTGGGACTGGCTGCGCGGCCAGCCCAGGCACGAGGTGCTGCGCGAGGCGCTCGAATTCCTCGACAAGGACCGCAGCTTCGACGCCGCCGCGCCCGACGACACCTTCCGCCAGTTCGATGCCCGCGTCGCGCCCGAGATCGACCTGCTGCTGACCGGCCACACCCACCTGGCGCGCTCGTTGAAGCGCACACGCGGCGGCGGCCACTACTTCAACAGCGGCACCTGGGCCCGGCTGATGCGGGTGGCGCCCGAGGTGCGCCGCGACAAAGAGCGGTTCAGGCAGCTCTACGAGCTGCTTGGCAAGGCCCGCATGGCCGACCTGGACGCCCAACCCGGCCTGGTCATGCGAACCAACACCGTGGTGGCGGTGTGGACCGATGCACAAGGCGCCACCCACGCCGAGTTGCGGCAGGTCCGGGCACAGGTTCCGGCGAGAGGGGCGGCCGGCCAAGCCGCCTTCAGCGCGGTGCCGGTGGCCGGCAGCCGTTTCAGCCGCGCCTGAGCGGCCACGCAGGCACGGCCTGCAAGCAAACCTGCACGCAAGACCTGCACGCAAAAGAGGCACCCCCATGCGCACCCTGACCCTCGAACTGCTGCGCCACGGCCCGGCCCACAACCAGCTGCTGTCGCCGCTGACGCCTTACCTGGCGCTGTGCGAGAACCACCCCGCCGTCACGCTGCAGCTGCCGCTGGAGCACAACCAGCTGCTGCACCGGCTGGGAGCGCTGAGTTACCGGCTGGGCGAGGATTCGCGCGGTTTCCAGCTGCACGACACCGCGCGTTTGCTGGCCGACCTGCTCGGCGGCATCCCCGGCCTGACCGCCGACATGAACCGCCAGGGCGGCGCCGCGGCGGGTAGCGCAGCCGCGGCCGCGGCCGGTGACGGCACGCGGTCGGCCACGGCCGACGGCACACGGTCGGCCACGACCGACGGCATCACCCACCTGCGGCTGGTGCTGTCGGCCAGCGAGCTGGCGCTGCTGCCGTTCGAGCTGACGCTGTCGCCGCCCGGCTGCCCGGGCGAAGGCCAGCCGCTGCTGCTGCAGTCGCTGAGCCCGGTGTGCATCACCCGCGAGACCCGGCGGGTGGCCCAGTCGCAACTGGTCTGGCCCGACGAGACCCGGGTGCTGTTCGTCGTCGCGTCGCCCGCCGGGCAAGAGCCGGTGCCGGCGCTGGCCCACTTGCTGGCGCTGCGCCAGCGCATCGAGCCCTGGGTCGGCCGCGCCGGCCAGCTCGACCAGCACCTCACCGTGCTGAGCCATGCCAGCCTGGAGGACATCGAGGCGGCCTGCGCCGCCAATGCCTTCACCCATGTGCACATCCTGGCCCATGGCGCCGAGTACCGCGACGGCTACGACACCCGCTTCGGCCTGATGCTGCACCGCGCCGGCGACCCCGACGGCGCCGCCGACCTGGTCAGCGGCGAGCGCCTGGCCAGCGCGCTGCGCACCACCTGCCACACCAGCAGCCGCAACGCCAGCGCCGCCACCACGCGACTGGCCGGGCCGGCCGTCGTCACGATGGCCAGCTGCAACAGCGGCGCGGTCGGCAGCGTGGCCGGTGTCGGCGCCAGCATCGCCCATGCCCTGCACCAGGCCGGCATCCCGCTGGTCATCGCCTCGCAGTTCCCGTTGTCGTTCGGCGGCTCGGTGCGCATGGTCGAGGCGCTGTACGGCGGCCTGCTGTGGGGCGAAGACCCGCGCGGCCTGCTGGTCGAATTGCGCCGCCAGCTGCACACCCAGTTTCCCGACACCCACGACTGGGCCAGCCTGACCGCGTATTCGTCGCTGCCGGCCGACTTCAACGCCCAGCTGGCGGTGGCGCAGATCCAGCGGGCGATGGCCAGCATCAACGTGGCGCTCGACCTGGCCGACGAGGTGGTGGCACGGCTGCCGCGCGAGGCCCCAGCCGTGCCGACGACGCCGGCAACCAAGGCCCGCCGCGGCGGCAAGGCCCTGAAGGTGGCGATGGCTGCGGCCTGGAAGCCGCCGGTCGCCGACACGCCGGCCGAGCTGATGGCCGCGCTGGACAACGCCCTGGTCCGTGTGCGCGCCGCCAAGCAACGCCTGCAGGACACGATGGACCGCCACGACGCCCAGCGCGCCCGCATCCTGGGGCTGCTGGCCAGCACCGAGAAGCGCGAGGCCGCCCTCAGCCACGAGCGCAGCCAGCGCACGGCCGACGCACCGCAGCAGGCGCGACACGCTGCCGAGATGTGGGCCTCGCTGGCCCGCTCGCGCGCGCTGTACTTCAATTGCTATGCACTGGAGCGCACGCCGTACTGGACCACCCAGTACCTGTCGCTGACCGTCGTGCTGCGCGGCGGTGGCCAGCTGGGCAGCGATGTCGAGGCGCCCGGCCGCGACTGCGCCGCGCTGTGGAGCAGCGCCGAAGTGCAGGCCCTGCACGATGCCGCCAACGGCTCGCCGCGGGTGCGCAGCTGGGCCTTGGGCAACCTGATCGAGCTGTACCTGCTGGCGCCGGCGCTGTCCGGGCTGGCCGGGCTGGCCGCGCGCAAGGTGCCGTGGGCCGAGCTGGCGGCAGCCCAGGCCCGGGTGCTGGTCGACAACGCGGCCGAAGGCGCGTTCGAGGTCTACTCGACACGGCGCCAGGTGCAGCGCTACACCGCCTGGTACGCCACCCTGGCCGCCACGGCCTTGCCGCCGGCGGTGCTGGCCGCGGCCGATGCGGTGCTGGCGGTGCTGCCGGCCCAGGCGCCGGCGGCCTGGCACTACGGCAAGGGCTGAGCGCCGGGGCGCCGCACCCGGGCCGGCACCAGCGCCAGCCGCAGCGCGGCCGCACAGCAGGCCATCGCCGCCCACTGCGTGGGGCCCAGCGGCTCTCCGTGCAGCAGCGCGCCGGTGACCATCGCCACCACCGGCACCAGGATCGACGACAGCCCCGCCACCGTGGTCGGCAGCAGGCCGACGATGGTGAACCAGGCCGCGTTGCCGATGGCCATCGGCACCAGCGTGATGTAGACGATCAGGGCAATGCTGAAACCGCTGGGCACGAACCACCGGCCGTCGCCGAACCACAGCGCGCCCAGGCCCAGCGGCAGCGCGGTCAGCAACAGCTGCCAGCCGGTGAGCACCAGCGCCGGCACGGCCACGCCGCTGCGCTTGAGGATCAGCGTGCCCACCGCCCAGCCGATGCCGGCCCCCAGCCCCAGCGCCACGCCCAGCGGCGCCTGGGCGTAGACGCCCAGGTTGCGCCACATCAGCAGGCCCACCGCCACCGCGCCCAGCGCCACGGCCAGCAGCAGCCGCGGCGTCAGCCGCTCGCCCAGCACCGCCCAGCCGATCAGCGCGGCCCACAGCGGCATCGTGAAACCCAGCACCGCGGCCTGGCCTGACGGGATCATCAGCGCCGCATAGGTGCTGGCGATGTTCCACAGCACCAGGTAGAAAAAAGTGGCCACCGCCACCGGCGCCCAGAACCGCCGCGGGATCACCAGCGACTGGCCGCGCAGCCGCGCCACCCCCAGCAGCACGACGCCGGCGCCGAACACTGCCACGCTGCGGAAGGTCCACACCGAAACCTCGCGCACGGCCAGCGGAAACAACGCCCAGTTGGTGCCCCACACCAGCGTCAGCACGGCCAGCAGCAGCAGGGCTCGGGGCGGGATGGTGCGCGGCGGCGGCACGGAGGCGGGCGGGGTCGTCGACATGGGGGGGTGCGCCGCGGATCAGCGCCAGCTGGACAGCCGCCCAGTATCGGCCGGCGCGCCCGGAACGCCGGGTGGCGCGTGCTCCAATCGCGCCGGCGTCGCCTGCAAAGACGCAGTGCCGCCCCCCCGGCCTGCGGCCCGTTGCCCGCTGCCCCATTGATCGACACCATGCCCGCCACCGATCTGCGCCAGCTCACCCGCCAGTTCGCCCGGCCGGGCCGGATCGACTGGATCGGCTTGCGGCCGTCGCGCGGTGCGCAGATGCAGTGCGTCGGCGAGGTCGAGGTGCTGGCCGGCAGCGGCTTGCTGGGCGACCGCGCCCACCGCGGCGGCCAGACCATCCTGCCCGGCCTGGCGGGCCCGGCGGCGGCCGGTGGCAAGCGCCAGGTGACCTTGCTGCAAGCCGAGCACCTGCCGGTGATCGCGGCGCTGGCCGGCTGGGCCGGGCCGCTGCAGGCCAGCGTGCTGCGCCGCAACCTGGTGGTCTCGGGGCTGAACCTGCTGGCGGCGAGGTCGCTGTTCAAGGACCAGCCGTTGCTGCTGCGCCTGGGCGCGCCCGGAGTGGCCGAGGCCGACCAGGTGGTGCTGGAGATCACCGGCCCCTGCGAACCTTGCTCGAAGATGGAAGCGGCGCTGGGCCCCGGTGGCTACAACGCGATGCGCGGCCATGGCGGCATGACCGCGCGGGTGCTGCAGGGTGGCTGGCTGCGCCTGGGCGATGGCGTGCAGTGCCGCCCTGCAAACTGACACCAGCGCGACACCAGCGCGACACCAGCGCGACACCTGCGCGACACCGGCTCGACGCCTGACAGACACCTGCGCGACATCGCGCGCCAGATGGGCCCGCCGCGCCGCCGGTTTTGCTGGTCATCCCCCATGGCAGACACGCGTTCGGGCTGGTCAGATCGGGCCACCCCAGCCCGGAGACACCCACCATGCCCGATTCGACCTTCGACCCCCGCCGCCGCAGCCTGACCGCCGGCCTCGGCAGCCTGCTGCTGGCGCCCGGCCTGGCCAGCGCACAAACTGCCGCGGCCACCGCCGCCGCGCCGCGCTGGAAGCCCGAGCGCCCGATCACGATCTACAACCCGTTCCCGGTCGGCGGCATCACCGACCTGCACATGCGCCTGGTCGGCGAGAAGGTCGGCAAGGTGCTGGGCCAGCAGGTGCTGGTGGAAGCCCGCGCCGGCGCCGCCGGCACGCTGGCCCCGGCCGCGCTGATGAGCGCCAAGTCCGATGGCCACACGCTGGCGGTCTACACCATCAACAGCCTGCGCTATCCGCATTACCAGCCGGTCAACTGGCATCCGCTGCGCGACTTCAGCTTCATCAGCGGCCTGTCGTCGTACACCTTCGCACTGGTGGTGCGCGCCGACTCGCCGTGGAAGACGGTCGAAGACCTGTTCGCCGCCGGCAAAGCCAACCCCGAGAAACACACCTACGGCACCAGCGGCATCGGCGGCTCCGGCCACCTGATGATGATCGAGATCGAGCAGAAGGTCGGCGCCAGGTTCAACCACATCCCGTACAAGGGCGGCGCCGAATGGATGCAGGCGCTGCTGGCCGGGCAGATCGACTTTCTGGCCGACGCGTCGCAATGGGGCCCGTTCGTCGACGACGGCCGCTGCCGCATCCTGGCGATGGTGACCGAGCAGCGGTTGGCCAAATACCCCAACGTGCCGACGATGCGCGAACGCAACATCGACGCGGTGGGCCAGAGCCCCTACGGCCTGGTCGGCCCGAAAGACCTGCCGCCGGCCATCGTGCAGAGCCTCTACGAGGCCTTCAACGAGGCCAACAACGACCCCGCCACGCTCGAATTGCTGGCCCGTTACGTCCAGGTGCCCTGGCGCAAGAACCCGGCCGAGTACCGGGCCTTTGCCGAGCAGTACTTCAACAGCGTCAAGCCGCTGCTGGTCAAGGCCGGCCTGGCCAAGGCTTGAGGACGTGAGCACCATGAACCGACGACTCGCCACCCTCACCCTGCTGATGGCCGCCGGCCTGGGCGTCACTGCCGGGCCTGCCGCCGCGCAGGCCTGGCCGACCAAACCGATCCGCATCGTGCTGCAGTTTCCGCCCGGCGGCTCGACCGATTCGGTGGCCCGCATCCTGGCGCAATCGATGTCGGCGTCACTGGGCCAGCCGGTGCTGGTGGAGAACCGGCCGGGCGCCGACGACGCGATCGCCGGTGATCACGTCGCCCGCGCCGAGCCCGACGGCCACACCTTCTTCCTGGCCAGCAACACGCCGATGATGCAGGTGCCGCTGCTCAAGAAGAACCCGCCCTACGACCCGGTGAAGAGCTTCACGCCGGTGTCGCTGGTGGGGCGTTATGTCTACGTGATGGTCAGCACGCCCGCGCTGCCGGCCAGCAACGTGGCCGAGCTGCTGGCCTACGCCCGCGCCAACCCGGGCAAGCTGGGCTACGGCAGCTACAGCGGCGTGACGCAGCTGATGCACACCCAGCTGAAGATGGTGAAAGCCGACACCACGCTGGTGCCGTACAAGGGCGAGGCGCCGACGGTGACCGACATCCTGGGCAACCACGTGCAGTTCAGCTTCGTCACGCCGGCCAGTGCGCTGGGCCACATCAAGGAGGGCAAGCTGCGTGCGCTGGCGGTGCTGCTGCCGGCCCGCTCGTCGCTGCTGCCCAACGTGCCCACCGGCGCCGAGGCCGGCCTGCCGCCGTTCACCGCCGGCACCTGGACCGCGCTGTTCGGCCCGGCCAAGCTGCCGGCCGAGATCACCCAGCGCATGAACCGCGAACTCAACGCCGCCATCCAGCGGCCCGAGGTGCGCGAGAAGATCAGCGCGCTGGGCTTCGAGCTGGGCGGCTCGACACCCGACGAGATGGCGACGTTCCTGCAGGAGCAGCTGCTGGCCTGGGGCCGCGCGTTCCGCGACGCGGGCATGACGCCGGAGTGAGGCCGGAGTGAGGCCGGGGAGCGCCGGGCGAGCCGGCGTTCAGCCGTTCAGCCGTTCAGCCGTTCAGCAGTTCAGCAGTTCAACCGTTCAGCCGTTCAGTCGCGCAGCGACAGCTGCTCGCCTTCGACCCGCACCTTCTGGCCGACCGCGTAGGCCTGGTCGCGGGTGAACCTGCGGCTGCCGCCGTCGTCCATGCGGACGCGGATCTCGTAGACGGTGCTGCTGCGTTGGTGTTTTTCAACCTCGCGGCCGGCCATCGCGCCGCCCACCGCACCGAGCACCGTCATTGCGGTCTTGCCGCTGCCACCGCCCACCTGGTGGCCCAGCACACCGCCCAGCACACCGCCGGCCACCGTGCCCAGCGCGCCGGCCTCACCCTGCTGCTTGACCGGCGTCACCGCGGTGATCACACCGCAGGTGCTGCAGACCGCCTTGGCGGCAGGCAGCGGCGCCACGTCGCCCGCGCCAGCGGCGGCTTCGCTTCGAACACCTTGGGCAGGCTCGGCCGTCGACACGGTGTCGGCGGCGACCGGCTTGGGCGCCGGCTTGGGCGCGGGCTTGGGCGCGGCCTGCGGAGTCGGCGTCCTGGCCACCGCCACCGGCTTGACAGGCAAGGGTGCGACCGGCGCCGCGGGGGCGGCCACCTCGTCGGGCGGGCTGGCCGCCAGCAGGACCGGCGTGGACGCCGCCGCCGCCAGCCGTGCCGGCGCCGCCACGGCGGTCGGTGCCGGTGGCGCCTCGGGCGCGGCCGATCGGTTGCCCAGCAGCAGCACCGCGCCCAGCGCGCCGATGGCCAGCAGGCCCAGCCCGCCCATCACCAGCGAGGGCGTGTTCCAGGTCGTCGCCGCCGCAGCGGTGGGTAGATTCGAGGTCGGTGTGGTCATGGAAAATCCTTGGCGAGGCCGGGGTTGTACCGCATTCGGCAAGCGACCGGCGGCGGGCCGGCCAGCGGCCGACCCCCGCTTCAACGCACGAAGGCCTCCTCATAGCCGACACCCAGGCCGCATTCGGCATGGTGCTGCCGGCACATCGCCAGCTTGGTGAACACGTCTTCGTAGCCGGTGGTGTTGCCGGCCGCGTCGAGATGGACCCGTCTGCCGGCATGCGGGCCTCGGCGTGGTGGAGCCCGTAGCGTAGCTCCGACCCGCCCTGCGGCCGGCACCGACGCGGGCAGCCGCTGGCCCGAGCCCACCCGGGGCCCGACGCTCAGGGCCGCGACAGCACGCGCTTGAGCACGTCGGCACCGAAGCCCAGCACCAGCAGGGCGAACATCCCCGTCGTCACGTCGGTGGCCAGCAGCTTCTCCTGGGCCGTGGCCAGCAGGCCGAAGATGATGACAACGATGGTCGTGACCAGGCTGAACAGCGAGAGCCAGGTGCTGCTGCGCAGCAGCGGGCCGCGCGTCAGCGTCACCTGCACCGGCGTCGGCTCGGCCAAGATGGCAGCCCCGTCGAGCAGGGTCACCGAGACGGTGAAGGTCTTCGAGCGCGGGCCGGGCAGCTCGAAGAAGTGGTGGACCGAGAACTCGTTGCCCGGGATCTCGCGACCGTCGACCGCCCATTGGCAGGTGACGGCGCGGCGGGCTTCGGCCACGTCCAACCCCGGCGCGGGCAGGCTGACCCGCAACACCGTCAGCTGGTACTCGGTCGGTGTCGGCGGCTCGACCACGATCGTCGGTCCGGCACCGGCCGGCAGCTTGATCGCCGCCAGCACGTCGACCCGGGCGACGTTCTGCCGAATCTCGTGCAGCAGCCGCTGCGCCAGCCGGGCGGAATGTTGCGGCCCGGGCACCAGCGCGTCCAGCAGGTCCTGGGCGCGATCGAGCCGACGGCGGTAGACGGTCGGGCTCTCGGCGTTGTGCAGCATCGCGGCAAAGGCCGACAGCGCCTCGGCCTTCCAGACCGCCTCGGCGGCATGGATGTAGTCGGCGCGCGACAGCGCGGCCGCTGCCACCGCACCGGTGCCCGCTGCAGCCGCTGCAGCCGCCGCGGCGGCCGCGGTCACCGGTGTGAAATCGGCGCACAGGTCGGTCAGCAACTCGGCCAGCGTCTGCCAGGTGGCACTGTCGGCCGGTGTCGCCGCGGCGCCACTCGGATCGGCCGGCAGCGCGCCCAGACCGCGCGCGGCCTGCGCGGCCCGCCCGGCCAGCGCCGTCAGCGCGGCGGCATCGGGCGGCTCCGCCGCGGCGTCCACCAGCGCGCCAGCAGCAGCCAGCCGGGATCGCGCCGCCTGCAGGTCGGCCTCGGTGGGCGAGGCCAACTGCACCGCCCGCAGCGCCGCCGCACAGTGGCCGGTGACCGCCTGCGCCTCGTGCACCGCCAGCACCGCCGGGTCACGCACATCGGCCAGCAACTTGCCGGCCTGGCGCGCCAGGTCGATGCGCTGCTGCAGCGCACCCAGCCGCGCCTCGATCCGGGGCAGCTCGGCCTCGGTCTCCGGCAGGATGGGCCACTGCGTGCCCACCGCTGCCCGCAGCCGCCCCAGCTCGACCCGCAGCACGTTGAGCGGCCGCGAGCCGATCAGGTCACCCTGGCTGTTCAAGCTGTCCTCGTGCGCGGCCAGCCCCTGCTTCAGCGCCACCCGCCGGCGCTGCATCGGCAAGGCGTAGTTGATGCCCAGCGAGCCCAGGATGCCCAGCAACAGGAACAGCGCCACAAAGAACAGGTTCCAGAAGAGTTGCCAGCCGTGGCCGAAATAGCGCAGGGTGGCACTGACCGGGATCTGCAACGACTCCAGCGGCAAGTTGGCGAGCGCCGGGTCGACGTCGCGTTCCAGCACCAGCCGACCAGCCGGGTAGGCGGGCCGGAGGAAGCCGCTGTCGGACCAGTCGAAGGCCGCGTCGTCCAGCGCCAGGGCCACGGGCTGGCTGCGTTTGGGCGGCACGCTCAGGCAACCGCTGACGCTGTGCCCGGCCAGTTCCAGCCGCCAGCGCAGGCGGTAGGTCACCACGTCGTCGTTGTACAGGCGGACCACGGCCGATCCGCCCTTGACCAGCGCCAGGTCGATCTTCGCGGGGTCGGCGCCATCGACCTTCAGCGCCAGTGGCAGCACCGTGCGCAAGGCGGTCAGCGGGGCCAGGTCTTGCGGCCCCTGCCGCAGCATGGCCGTCATCGCGCCGGCCTGCGTCAACGCGCCCGCGTCGAGGCGGATGTCGATGCAGGCGCCGGCCGCCAGCGTGCGCTGGCCGTCGACGATCGCCTGCTCGGCCGGGTTGTCGGCCCTCAGCTTGCGGCTGCCGTGCAGTGCAAAGGGCTGGCCGTCCCAACCAGTCGCGTGGAAGTCGCTCACGCTCAACACCAGCGTGGCCGGCGCCACGGCCTGGTTGCAGAGCGTGAAGTTCGCGGCGGCCGTGCCGTCAGGACCGGCCACCAGACGCGGCAGGTCGCGAACCCGCAAGGTGCAGGCCTGCGTGATGGCCGTGGCCTTTGCAGCGGCCGTGGCCTTTGCAGCGCCGGTGGCCGTGGTCGTGGCGGTGCAGGACAGCGGGATGGCCGGTGGAGCGGCAGGCCGCGCCGTGGGCTTGCAGGACGCCGCCGCCGCCAACGCCGCCAACGCCGCAGCGTCCGCAACGCCCGCCGATGCAATTACGTTCGCCACGACCGCCGATGCCGCACTGGCCGCCGCAGCCGCCGCGGAGCCGGCCTTGGTCGGGTCGCCGCAGGCCTGCAACCCCAGGCAGCAGGCCAGCAGCAACCAATGCCGTGCACCCGGCGCGCTCAGGGCCCAGTGATGCATGTCGTTCCCCAAAAGCACGCCATCACGGCGCATCGGCAGCCAGCCTAACCCGGCGCCGCCACGTGCCACATCCCCAAACCCGACGAGAAGCCAGCGCAGCCGATGACGCCGTGCAAGCGCGTTGCAGGGCAGCGGCAGCAGTGGCTGGATCAACCCCGGCCCTTGCGAACGGGCCGCGGCTTTGCTGGCGGCTGGGCCACCGGGGTGGCGGCGATCGGCAAGCGGGTCTCGGCCTTCACTTCCTTGAGCACCACGCTGGAGCGCACATGGGTCACGCCCGGCAGCTTGAAGGCCACGCCGTGCAGAAAGCGCTCGTAGCCGGCGATGTCGGGCACCAGCACCTTCAGCACATAGTCGGCGGCGCCGGTGGTCGACCAGCAGCTGACGATGGCCGGCGTGGCCGCCACCGCCTGCTCGAAGGCTTGCACCACGTCGGGGGCGTGGCGGTCGAGGTTGATCTCGGCGATCACGCACTGCGCCAGACCGACCCGGGCGCGGTCGACCAGCGCGGTGTAGCCGGTGATCACCGCGGCGGCTTCCAGTGCCTTCACCCGCTTCCAGCAGGGCGTGGCCGACAGGCCCACCCGCTCGGCCAGCTGCTGCACGGTGAGGCGCGAGTCGCGCTGCAGCGCGTCGAGCAACGCGATGTCGATGCGATCAAGATCATTCATGCTGCGATTGTGATTCATGCAGACCATTCATTCTGCAAATTGCTTGTTTCAGGGGAACAAGAGAATCTTTTTCTGCCCAGTCAAAACTACGATCCCCCGTCCTGAGACTGCGCTCCAAGAGGCCCGCCATGCACGCCGCCGCCACGCCGCACGCCGACCTGCCCCCCGGCGGCATCACCCGCCCCGACTACGCCCTGGCCGACGGCCTGTGGGCCGACCGCGGCGCGGTGTTCATCACCGGCACCCAGGCCTTGCTGCGGCTGATGCTGATGCAGCGCGCCCGTGATGCCGCGGCCGGGCTGGCCACGCAGGGCTTCATCAGCGGCTACCGCGGCTCGCCGCTGGGCGGGGTCGACCAGCAGGTGTGGAAGGCCGGTGACCGATTCACGGATCAAGGCCTGCGCTTCCTGCCGGCCATCAACGAGGAGCTGGCCGCCACCGCGGTGCTGGGCACCCAGCGGGTGGAGGCCGACCCCCAGCGCACTTGCGACGGCGTGTTCGCGCTGTGGTACGGCAAGGGCCCGGGGGTCGACCGCGCCGGCGATGCGCTCAAGCACGGCCATGCCTACGGTGCGTCGCCCACCGGCGGCGTGCTGATGGTGGCGGGCGATGACCACGGCTGCGTGTCGTCGTCGATGCCGCACCAGAGCGAGCAGGCTTTCCAAAGCTGGCTGGCGCCGGTGCTGGCACCGGGCAGCGTGGCCGAACTGATCAGCTTTGGCTTGTACGGCTGGGCGCTGTCACGCTATTCGGGCGCGTGGGTGGGCTTTTGTGCGCCGTCCGAGGTGGTGGAAAGCGGTGCCACCGTCGACCTGGACGCCATCTCCGCCGAAGCCGCCGGCTGGCTGGATGCCGCAGCCGTGTCGCGCCTGACCGGCTTTGCGCCGCCGGCCGGCGGCCTGCACAACCGCTGGCCCGATCTGCCCTCGCTGCAGATCGAGCAGCGCGCCCACGCCAAGCTGGATGCAGTGCGCGCCTTTGCCCGCATCAACCGCATCGACCACACCGTGGTGGCGCCCGCGCGCGCCACGGTGGGCCTGCTCACCGCCGGCAAGGCGCACCACGACCTGATGGAAGTGCTGCGCCGGCTCGACATCCCGCCGCAGGCCTTGGCCGACGCCGGTGTGCGGGTGCACAAGATCGGCCTGACCTACCCGCTGGAGCCCACCGGGATCGCCGGCTTTGTGCAGGGCCTGGGCGAGGTGCTGGTGATCGAGGAAAAGGGCCCGGTGGTGGAAACCCAGCTGCGCGCGATGCTGTACAACGCGCCGGCCGGCGCGCGGCCGGTGATCCTGGGCAAGGCCGATGCGGCGGGCGCGCCACTGGTGTCGGCGCTGGGCGAGTTGCGGCCGTCGCGGCTGATCGAGATCGTGGCGGCCTGGCTGGCGCGGCACGCACCGGCGCTGAACCGCCAGGCGCTGGTGCGTGATTTCACCCCGCCCGAGTTGCTGGCCAACAGCGCCGACAGCGTCAAGCGCGCGCCCTACTTCTGCGCCGGCTGCCCGCACAACATCAGCACCCAGGTGCCCGAGGGCTCGCAGGCGCAGGCCGGCATCGGCTGCCACTTCATGGCCAGCTGGATGGACCGCAGCACGCAGGGCCTGATCCAGATGGGCGGCGAGGGCGTGGATTGGGTCTCGCATGCGATGTTCACCACCGTGCCGCATATTTTTCAGAACCTGGGCGACGGCACCTACTGCCACTCGGGCACCCTGGCCATCCGCCAGGCGGTGGCGGCCCGCGCCACGCTGACCTACAAGATCCTCTACAACGACGCGGTGGCGATGACCGGCGGCCAGCCGGTGGATGCACCGATCAGCGTGGACGGCATCGCCCGGCAAGTGGAAGCCGAGGGCGTGCGGCAAGTGGTGGTGGTCAGCGACGACATCGGCAAGTACAACGGGCTGCATGGCCGCTTTCCGGCCGGCACCACCTTCCACGACCGCAGCGAGCTCGACGCGGTGCAGCGCCGCCTGCGCGAGCTGCCCGGTGTCACGGTGCTGATCTACGAGCAGACCTGCGCGGCCGAGAAGCGCCGCCGCAGCAAGAAGCCGGTCGACCAGGGCGGCCTGGCCGACCCGGCCAAGCGCCTCTTCATCAACGAGCAGGTCTGCGAAGGCTGCGGCGATTGCGGCGTGCAGAGCAACTGCGTGGCCGTGCTGCCGCACGAGACCGCGCTGGGCCGCAAGCGCAAGATCGACCAGAGCGCCTGCAACAAGGACTATTCCTGCGCCAATGGTTTTTGCCCCAGCTTCGTGGGCGTGCTGGGCGGCCGCCTGCGCAAGCCCTTGGGGGCACTGGCCGGCGCACCCGAGGCGCTGCAGCAGCGCGTTGCCGCCCTGCCGCTGCCCGCCACGCACGCCTGGACGGGCCCCTACGATCTGCTGGTCACCGGCGTCGGCGGCACCGGCGTGGTGACGGTGGGCGCGCTGATCACAATGGCCGCCCACCTCGAAGGCCGGCAGGCCAGCGTGCTCGACTTCATGGGTTTTGCGCAAAAGGGCGGCGCGGTGCTCAGCTTCGTGCGGCTGGCCGACCGGGCCGACCGGGCCGACCGAGCCGACCGAGCGGACGGTTTGCACCAGGTGCGCATCGACGCCCAACAGGCCGACGCGGTGCTGGCCTGCGACCTGGTGGTGGCCGCCTCGCCCGACGCGCTGTTGACCGTTCGCCACGGCCGCACCCGCATCCTGGCCAACCGCCACGAGGTGCCGGTGGCCGAGGCACTGCGCAACCCCGACGCCAGCCTGCAGGTGCCGCAGCTGCTGGACAAGCTGCGCTTCGCCGCCGGCAGCGAACAGCTGGAAACGCTGGACGCGCAGGCGCTGGCCGAGGCCTGTCTGGGCGACGCCATCGGCAGCAACATCCTGATGCTGGGCTACGGCTGGCAGCGTGGCCTGGTGCCGGTGGGGCTGGCCGCGTTGCAACGCGCGATCAGCCTGAACGGCGTGGCGGTGGCGAACAACCTGCTGGCCTTCTCGCTCGGCCGGCTGGCCGCAGCCGACCCGCAGGCGCTGGCCACGCTGCGCTCGCCAGCGGCCGGCGCGGCGCCGGCCGCACCCTCGGGCGCATCTTCCGGCGCACCCTCCGGCACGCTGGCCGACGACACGCTGGCCGCCCTGCTGGCGCGCGCCAGCGCCGACCTGAGCGCCTACCAGGACGCCGCCTATGCCCTTCGCTACGCGGCCATCGTGCAGCAGGTGGCCGTGCGCGAACAGGCCCTGGGTGGCGACGCCACGCTGCCGCTGGCCCGCACCGTGGCGCGCAGCCTGCACAAGCTGATGGCGATCAAGGACGAGTACGAAGTCGCCCGGCTGTACACCGACGGTCGCTTCCGGCGGCAGCTGCAGGCGCAGTTCGACGGCGACTTCCAGCTGGAATTCCACCTCGCGCCAGCGTTGCTCAGCCGCGCGAAAGGCGGCCGGCCGCCACGCAAGATCCGCATCGGCGGCTGGCTGCTGCCGGTGCTGGGCCTGTTGGCGAAAGGCCGTCGCCTGCGCGGCACGGTGTTCGACCTGTTCGGTCGCAGCGACGAGCGGCGGCTGGAGCGGGCCCTGATCGGCCAGTACACCGACCTGCTGGACCAACTGCTGCCGACGCTGGACGGCGACCGGTTGGCGCTGGTCACCCAGATCGCCGCGCTGCCCTTGCAGGTGCGCGGCTTCGGCCACGTCAAGCTGGCCAACCTGGCGCTGGCCCGCGCCCGCCAAGCCGACTTGCTGCACCGCGTCGACCCGCTGCGCTGGCCCCGGCCCGACCCCAGCCGGGTGGCGGGCCAGATCCGCGGCGTGGCGGTGGTGGCAGGCTGATCAGGCGGGCCGCAGCGACGGGTTGTCGGCCTGCACCATCGCGCCCTGGGCCACCGCCGACAGCAGCGACCAGGCGGTCGCTGCGCTGAGCCGGTGCGGCTCGAACCGGCTGCTGGCGGTGTGCTGCAGCAGCAGTCGCTGGCGCGCCGCGTCCGCAGGCACGAAGCCCATGCTCCAGTCGCCGAACTGCCGCTCGTCCACCGGCCCACATTGCAGCAGCAGCAAGCGCCGGTGGCGGCTGTCGCGCACCAGGCTGCCGTAGAGGTCGCTCAAGTGTTGACGGTCGCCCTCCAGCGCCTGCAAGAAATAGCGGTGGTCGAACACCAGCAGGCCGGTGATGTCGCGCAACCGGTTCTTGGCGCGTGCCGTGCGCAGCATGTCCTCGATGCCGCTGGCCTGCAGCGGATCGCTGGCTTCGCTGGCGTAGATCAATCGGGTCAACATGGTTGAAATCTCCCGGGACCTGACGCGCGAGACGATCCCGCAGCGCTGCCCTAGGCCGCCATCGTAGGCAAGGTGGCGGCGCGCGATCGCGGCAAATTGCCTGGCGCAACGGCGCGTTCTCTCGCCATGCGAGAGGTCCCCTGCCTCGGCGTCGAGTTCTCCGCACAGGCCGTTGTAGGGACGTCACGACGCGCGCGCAACTGCATCGAATTGACACGTCTGTTCGTCATACAGAGCGGCGCGCTGCGTCCGATAGTCCTGCCACCGGAGACGCTCGACCAACCCCTGAAGGCGCATGGACTCATCCGAATACTCCCTCAAGCCCACCCCGCGCTGGTGGCAACGCTGGCTGCCCGGCCGTTCAAGCCCGGCGGCCACGATCGACGGCCAGGTGCTGGTCGAATTCCAGACCCGCATGGCCGACGCGTCGCGCCTGTGGACCGCCCATGTGGGCACGGCGCAGACCCTGATGGGCGACGCCATCAACCAGTTGCTGGGCGGCTTCAACCAGATCCTGTCCGAGCTGGACCACATCGTCGGCCTGCCCGAACAAGGCCCGGCCGACGCGGCGGGCAGCAGCATCGACGAACGCGCCGCCGTGCTGGCGCAGTGCGAAGCGCGGCTGCTGGGCCTGCTGCAATGCCTGGCCAGTTTCGTGCAGTCACGCGACATGGTGCTGGGTTCGGTGCGCTCGCTGTCGACCGCCTCGGTCAGCCTGCGCGACATGGCCGAGGACGTGGGCAAGCTCGCCCGCCAGACCAACCTGCTGTCGATCAACGCCGCGATCGAGGCGGCCCGCGCCGGCGACACCGGCCGCGGCTTCGCGGTGGTGGCCAACGAGGTGCGCCGGCTGTCCAACGAATCGGGCGAGACCGGCCGGCGCATCGGCGAGCAGGTGCAGCAGTTCGGCAGCCAGATGCAATCGGCGCTGGCCCAGGCCGACGAACAAGCGGTGCAGGGCGCCAGCTCGATCCAGGCCTCGGAGACCACCATCCGCGAGGTGGTGGCCGATGTCGACGGCGCGGTGTCGCAGCTGCACGCCCGAGCGGCCGACCTGCGCGCCCGCGGCGAGCTCGTCAAGGCCCAGGTGCAGCAGCTGATGCTGGCGTTTCAGTTTCAGGATCGGGTGAATCAGATCCTGGACCAGGTCAACACCTCGATCGGCAGTGCGATGGCGCGGCTGCAGACCGCGCTGGCCGAGGGCCGCGCACCCGCTGCCGCCGAATGGGCGGCGCTGTTGAGCGTGGGCTACACCACCGCCGAGCAGCACGCCACAGCGGGCGGTGGCGGCGCACGGCAGTCCGCCAGCAAGGCCGCCAGCAAGGCAGCCAGCACGGCAGCCAGCACGGCAGCCAGCACGGCGGCCGGCAGCAGCACCGAAACCACCTTCTTCTGATGCACCACCCGGGACGACAAGCGACATGGCCAAAACAATCCTGATCGTCGACGATTCCAGCTCGCTGCGCATGGTGGTGAAGATCGCGCTGGTGCGCGCCGGCTACGACGTGATCGAGGCGGTCGACGGCAAGGACGGCCTGGTGCAGCTGGACAAGGCCGGCAAGGTCAACCTGATCGTCAGCGACGTCAACATGCCCAACATGGACGGCATCACCTTCGTCGGCCAGGTCAAGCAGCATCCGCGGCACCGCTTCACCCCGGTGATCATGCTGACCACCGAAGGCCAGGACGCCAAGAAGGAGCAGGGCCGCGCCGCCGGCGCCAAGGCCTGGATCGTCAAGCCCTTCAACCCGCCGCAGTTGCTGGATGCGGTGTCCAAGCTGATCCTGCCCTAGGAGAGCGCGATGCCGACCTCGAATCCACCATCAACACCGCCCGCCCTGCGCCTGCCGCGGGAGTTGACCATCTACACCGCCGCCGAGACCCGCGCCGCCTGGCTGTCCTGGCTGTCGGGCGGCGGTGCCGATGCCGCGGGCGAGGCCGTCTGCCAGGCCGACGGCGAGGACGTCGACGAGGTCGACGCGGCCGGCGTGCAGTTGCTGGTGGCGCTGGCCCACAGCCTGCAGCGCCAGCAGATCAGGTTGCAGCTGCGCCGGGCCAGCGGCCCGCTGCGCGCGGCCTGCCAGGACCTCGGCGTGGCCGACCTGCTGGGCATTGAAGACACCGGAGCCCACGCATGAAGAACGCCGACATGGACATCAGCTTCATCGCCGACGCCCTGCCCGCCTTTCTGAGCGAGGCGCGCGAGCAGGTCGAATCGATCGAGCAACTGCTGCTGCAGCTGGAGGACGCGCCCGACGACCGCGGCCTGCTCGACGCGCTGTTCCGCTGCGCGCACACCGTCAAGGGCTCGGCCGGCATCTTCGGGCTGGACGCCGTGGTGGGCTTCACCCACCATGTCGAGACCCTGCTGGACCGGCTGCGCGAAGGCGAGCTGCAACTGACGCCAGCGCTGAGCACGCTGCTGCTGCAGTGCAACGACCAGATCAAGGCGCTGGTCAACGCCGCGCAAGACCCGCAGGCCGATGAGGACGCAGCAGCGGCCGCGGTGCGCGGCCAGCTGGTGGACCAGCTGCAGGCCTTCGGCAGCGCGCCGACGGCCAAGGCCGCTGCCCAGGCCAGCGCCGACGCCACCCATCGCACGGTCGGCTGCAGTGGCGCCGAGCCCGATGCGGCGCGGTGGCACCTGTCGGCCCGCTTCGGCGCCGACACCTTCCGCAACGGCATGGACCCGCTGACCATCCTGCGCTACGTCGCGGGCTTGGGCACGATGCCGACCGTGGTCTGCGACACCGCCGCGGTACCCCCGCTCGACGACCTGGACCCCGAGCAGTGCCACCTCGGTTTCGAGATCACGCTGCAGACCGAAGCGCCGCATGCGGCGATCGAAGCCGCCTTCAGCTTCGTGCGCGACGACTGCCAACTGGTCATCACCCCGCCCAGCCCGCGCCTGCCGGCGGCGCAGGAAGTACCGCGGCTGGGCGACTTGCTGGTCGACGTCGGCGTGATCACGCCCGACGAGCTGGGCGTGGCGCTGCAGCGCCAATCCGATACCCGCCAGGCCACCGGACAGGCGCCGCCGCTGGGCCACATCCTGCAGACCGAAAACGGCGTGCACCCCCGGGGGGTGGCGGCCGCGCTGCCGAAACAGCACAAGGCCCGCAGCGCACCGGCCGCCGGCGCGGCGCCCGACGACCACCGCTTCATCCGGGTGCAGGCCGACCGGCTGGACGCGGTGATCAACCTGCTGGGCGAGCTGGTGATCGCCGGCGCCGGCGCGCAACTGCTGGCGCGCCAGACCAAGCAGCGCTCGCTGATCGAGGCCAACACCCAGATCGGCCGGCTGATCGAGGAAATCCGCAACGGCACGCTCAAGCTGCGCATGGTGCCGATCGGCGAGACCTTCTCGCGGTTTCGGCGCGTGGTGCGCGAC